>DASSDB010000004.1 GCA_035697325.1 Candidatus Saccharimonadales bacterium | reverse complement strand
CAGCCTCGTCGCTAAATACGACAGGGCGATAGTTGGTGTGGTGTATACTGCTTTTCATATCCAAAACATTATATCTGTTTTTTAAGGATAAGTCAAAGGGGAGTAGAAGTTAGGGTTGCTTATCGATAGGAGTGGTCTTATAATTTTTTAAGGAGTCAATAGGTGTATATCATACATCTATTGACTAAACGGTGAAAATAGGGTATAAAAATAAGTAGTCATAGCTCAGACACAACAGTGAGAGGACAGGAACATGTTTTCTGGTGGCGGGGTGTCTTCGGACGTGCGACTGTGGGTAGAGCGTGGTTTTGGCCGCCGCGAGATCGTTCCGCGGATGCTGGCCGCTGCGCCCAGCCTCAGTATCATCAGCACGGGGAAGCAGCCTATCGAGGGAACGTCGATTTTGGACTACCCCAGCCTGTCGACACCCGAGGGTATCAGAGCAATCAACCGACTCATCGAGGCCAATGGCGTGGATGCGCTGTGGCCTCAGCGTGCTGCGCATTACGATCTCAGCGACGTGAACGCTGAGGTGCATGCTGCCGCGACTCCAGAGGTGATCGCACTTGTTGACGACAAGGCACGATTCGCTGAATGGCTTGGTGACGACCCATTTCGGGCTGACACCACTGAAGTGATAGGGGCTACTGGTGTTGCCAGCGAGTACGCTCGTCGGCACGCCAACGGTCAGGCAGTGTGCGTCAAGCCCGTGGTGGGTGTCAACGGTGAGGGCTACTGGCACTTGAGGGAAGCGGAGCAGCCCTCGACTATGCTGGATACTCCCGAGAAGCGAGAGATGCACCCGGAGCTCTACCTCAAGGCCATGGAGCTGTACGAGCGGGACGCTGCCCAGCAGCGACTGATCGTGATGGAATATCTCCCCGGTCCTGAGGTAAGCAATGACGTGCTGTGCTGGCGCGGTATTCCGCTCTTGCACGCGGCCCGAACCAAGCTGGGCAATCACACTCAGCGTATTCAGTCGGACCACCCCACCATCCCTCATGCTTACAGAGTCGCGGAGGAGCTCAAGTTGCACGGGGTCGTGAGCATGCAGTATCGTCTGGATGCTGAGGGCACCTGGAAGATGCTCGAGGTGAATCCTCGGCCCGCTGCTGGCTCCATCAATAGTGAGGACGCCGGATTCAGTATCCTCACCGGCTGGGCGAAACTTGTGGGAAAACTGGCAGGTCCTTCGGATCTCGCTCAGTTCCACGGGGACGTCACGCTGGCCGTGAAGCGCATCGCACAGGTTGTGCGGTAGGGCAGTAATGCTCTAACCCGATCTGGTCTTTGTACCTCGCGGTACGCCGCGGATGCCTTAGGAACGCGTAGTTTTCTAAGGCGCCGCGGCTTTATTTTTTTGTCGTTTTTAGTAATAATTTAAATTCCAATTCAAAGGTTCCTATCTATAAGTGATGGGGAAATCTATTGACAAATTTGATATTTTTGCTTTAATATTATATAGATACTAGTCACTTGGGAATTTGGTGAGTAAAACACGCCGATTTAGAGCGGACGGTATTGTTCGTTCAAAAATCGACCTACACATAGGAGGTGTCATGCCTACGAATACCGAGAGTGTCTTGCATCACGCATTGGCGCTGTACGGTCTCACCGTTGTTGATGGTGAATTCCTTGCGGAGAATAGCGCGACGGCGTTGCCGTTTCGCCCCTGGGAATACAGTTCGTTCAAGTACGGTCGTCGCGACATCGCCGAGCACTACGGTAAGGCTCTGGCAGGGATGATCATCGATCACTTGGGTCCCATGGTTTGTGGGAATCAGGAGATCGTCATCCTGGGGACTCCCTACAAGAGGGTTCCCAACGCTGCCAGGATGCTTGCTATCGGTGCTCAGCGCCACATGCGTGCTGCCGGCTTGCCGGTCACGTACACCTACATCTATCAGCACCGTCTGGTGGAGGGCGACTACAGCAAGCTTTCTGTCGAACAGCGCGAGCTGCGCAACAAGCAGAAGAAACGCTACGTTGATCCGGATGACTTCGCTGGCCGCCACGTGGTGGTCATTGACGACATTCGGATCACCGGTTCGATCGAAAGATCCATCATCCGGTTGCTTGGTGGGATTCCCGTGCTCAGCACGTCCATCGTCAACCTGGTGCGTCTGGATCCGGATGCCGCCAAGAGAGAGCCGCAACTGGAGAGCAAGCTGAATCACTGCGCCATGAAGGGTCTCCGTGACCTGTTGGGGCTGATGAGTCAGCGTGACCAGTTCGTGCTCACTACACGTGCGGTCAAGTACATCCTGGAGTCCTCGGAAGAGGACATCCACTGGCTGCTCGGGCAACTCGACGATAACCAGATCGCTGCGCTTTACGAGGCGATCGTCGACGAGGGATACGACGTCATGCAGTGCTACCGAAGCAAGTTCTCCCTGGTGTGCGACGCACACCTGTAGACCGAAAGGATTGGCGGCATGAAGAGAAACGCCGTAATGCACCCGACCCTGTACACTCCCGCAACCACGTCAGCTTCCAAGTTGGTCAATCTGACCAATGGTCGGGTTGCTGGCGTGTGGCGCGTTGTTCTGTGCACCGAGGACTCCATCCGCCCGGATGATGTTCCCGTCGCACTGGCCACGCTCCGCACTGTTCTGAAGGGTATGGACTCCACCTCGGGTGTTGAAACGTTCGTTCGCGTCCGTAACCCCGAGGTCATGGCCCGGGTTCTGGACCTGCCGGACGTTGACAAGTTGCACGGTTTCGTGCTGCCCAAGGCCGACCCGACCAGCTTTCCCGAGTACGCCGACCAGGTGGCCAAGACGGACCGGTTCCGTCTCATGCCCATCCTGGAGTCGCCGCTCATGACCGACAACAATTTCCGCGCAACGTTGCGGATGGTCCTGAGCGACAAGCGGTATCACTCGCTGATCGACTGTGTTCGCATCGGTGCCAACGACCTCATGGGTCACCTGGGCATCCGTCGCGACGACACGTCGCTCACGGTCTATGACACGCCCGTTGGTGTGACGATCTTCGAGATCATCAACGAGTTTCGTGGCCTGGCTGGCTTCACCGTGACGGCTCCCGTCTTCGAGTGCTATGCGCCCGAGTACGATGAGCTGCTGCGGCGCGAGGTCAGGCGCAACATCATGAACGGGCTGTTCGGTCAGACCGTCATCCACCCCCGACACATTCGGATCATCCGCGACATGTACAAAGTGTCGAAGAAGGATCTGAAGTCGGCTCGCGGCATCATGAAGGACAGCACCGCTGTCCGAGGTGTCGAAGGCAAGATGGATGAGCGTGCTACCCACCTCAAGTGGGCCCAGACCGTTCTGGACCGGCACAGCCTCTTCGGAGACAGCGCTGTCAGCCACGCAATGGACGAAATTCTCGACTGACGGGATAGGAGACATTTCAATGCGAACCTTCGATGCTACGCTCATGGAGCTCACCGTCGTGGACGGAACGGTTCTGTGTGAGGACGGGCGTCCGTTCGACCGAGTGGCCTACAGCCACTTCAAGTACGGATACGTGCCGCCGGCTGTCGAGTACGGCAACGGACTGGCAGCGCTCATCGGTGACCGGCTCTTCAGGCTGGCCCGCGGTGAGCGCATCGTCATCGTTTCGGCACCGTACAAGTATCTGCCCACCGCGTCTCACGCCATCAGCATCGCGATGCTGCACGCGCTGAGCCGTCAGGCCCTTCAGGCCGGCTACGAGCCTCCGTTGCTCCTGCCGTTCCACAAGGCCAACACGGGCAGTGCCGCGTACGCCAAAAGCTCGGAAGCCGAACGGCTCCGGCAGCTGGCGACGATGGGTCTGCACCTCGACGAGAGCCGCATCCCCGGCAGCCATGTGCTGGTGGTGGATGACATCCGGATCACTGGTACGGCACAGAAGGTGTCGGCCGAGTACCTGGAGGCTCTCAAGCCGGCCAGCATCTGGTACCTCCACGCCGCGCGCCTCCCCATGGGCATCGGCAAGGCGTACCCGCACCTGGAGGACGAACTGAACCAGACCGTGACACACAGTCTGGAGGTCATCCTCCAGCAGGCGACAGCTGGTCAGTTCGAGCTCAACACTCGAGTTCTGCGGCTCATCCTGGAAACGGATGTCCGTGAGCTCAGAGGGTTTGCCGAAGTGGCGCCCCTCAACCTTCTGATGGAAATCCATCAGGCCGGTATGGGAAGTGGACTCGTCTACTACCAGCGGCACCAACAAGCTCTGGAGATCGTCAACGACGGTCTCCAGCGGCGTGTCGGGAACCGAAAAACCGACTCATCCATCAGCTGACAAGAAGGGGAAACGATGTACAAGATTCCTGCTGGCGTTACGGTGCTCAGCTTTGACATCTGGCAAACGCTCTTCTCGGGCAACCGCAGCTACACGTGGCCGCGGCTTCAGCTCGTGTTTGGCCACGTTGGCATTCTCGACTTCGGTCGGGAGGCCATCACCGCCGCGTATCTGAAGGCGGAAGAGCACCTCAACCGGAAGGCCGAGGCCACTGGATTCGACACCGGTATGGCGGATCGGATCCGCTACGTGTTCAACGAACTCGGTGTCACCGACAAGGAAGTGCCGGACGAGCAGACCATCGTCGAACTCCAGAAGGAGTCCGGCATTCTGCGCGTCCGGCCCGAGTACTTGCCCCGTCTCATCGAGGATGACCTGCTCGACACCTTCCGCGCTTTGCGCGATGCCGGTTACCGGTTGGGTACACTCAGCAACACCGGCATGGGTGACTGCAACATGGTCAAGCCCGTCCTCAACCACTACGGCCTGGACAGGCTGTTGGACGTGCAGCTGTTCTCCTGTGAGGATGGTCGTGCCAAGCCCAACCCGGGCATTTTCCAGCGGATGGTCAAGGAGTTCGGCGAAGAGCCTCAGAGCGTTCTGCATATCGGCGACAACGGCAACGCGGACTACCGTGGTGCCATCGACGCCGGCCTGCATGCCGCGCTGTACGCACCGAAAGGTTCCAGGCGGACCCACATCAAGTCGATGAAGGAGCTGCTCGGATAGGACGAACAAAACACTCTCCCCGGAGTGCATAAAACCGCAGTAATGCGGTGTGTGAACGCAGTCAAGAACTGTTAGTAGCGAGGGGTCGTGCGAGTACGACAGCGGTCGTACAGGGCGCGTGAGACTATCGAGCCAAAGAAATTTGGATATGGGTCACCACGTGGCGGCAAGAGTATATACGATAGAGACGAATGTCTTACGCGTATATGCTCTCGCCGCTCTTTTAATGCTTGCTTGTGCTGAGAAGCCTAATATAGGGCTACTTTTGCCAGCAGCCCATTGCAACTATTAGGGATGATTCCGAACAATTAAATATACATTTAAATGTTTACGTTGGTTAAACCGTTAAACCTATATTTAATCAGGGGATGGGGCCCCGCCTCGGTGAAAAAGAGGCGGGGCAACGGCTGAAAGGCCGTTTTTCCCATCGGAGGGCGGTAGGGATCAGACGGTGATGAGCTCGCGCTCGCCGTTTTTCTTGTGCTTCTTCGCCTCACGCACCGACCACCAGACGCTGGCGCCGATGAACGTGAGACCGATCGAACCGGTGACGACCTCCGGCAGTTCGATGTGGTACAGCTTGAGCAGCATGACCACGCCGAGAGCCAGGATGGCCCAGAATGCACCGTTCTCCAGGTAGGCGAACTTCCCCAGGGTCTTGGTGCGCACCAGGTGGACGGTCATGGACCGCACCCAGACCGCACCCGCTGCCAGGCCCGCCACGATCAGCAGAACGCTGATCGTGATGGCGAACGCACCGATCACGCCGTCGAAGCTGAAGCTCGCGTCCAGCACCTCGAGGTAGAGGAAGCTGGAGAAGGCTGCCATGCCCACCTTGACCTTGACGCCGCCGTGCTCGTCCTCCTCGAGCTCCTTCTCGAAGAACGAGTCGAACAGGTCGAGCACGATGTGGAGCAGTAGGCCGAGGACGGCCGCCACGAACACCACGCTGCGCTCGTCGGGGCTCACGGTGAAGTAGATTGCCACCGCGGCTGCCAGCATCACGCCGATGCCGATGTTGTCGAACCGTCCTACCGCCGCCAGCTGCCGTTCGAACGGGAGCCAGTGGATGTCCTTCTCGTTGTCGAAGAAGTACGACAGGGCGATCATCAGCAGGAACGTCCCGCCGAAGGCTTCGATCATCGGGCCCGCGGCCGTCAGTTCACGGCCGTACTGCGCCGGATCGGTGATGGCCAGGTCGGCCACCTCCAGGAATCCGAGGCCGGTCGTGAGCTGCACGATGAAGATTGGCAGCGCGAACCGGACCACGAACACCGCGATGAAGATACCCACGGTGAGGAACAGCTTCTGCCAGAACGGCGACATGTGCTCCAGCACCTTGGCATTCACCACGGCGTTGTCGAACGAGAATGTCACCTCCAGGATCACCAGCACGAAGCAGATGAACAGCGCGGCCACGCCCGACAGAATACCGACGAATGCCAAGATCAGCACCGTCAGTGTCGCCGGGAACCAGAAGGACCGCACCAGACTGGGGGACGACTTCGTCGTCACATTAACCACCTCCAATGGTTTGCGATTAATCCAGCGCGACAGGATGTCGCGGGGATATCTTTAATATTATATCACTAATTTATATAAAAAGCAATAGGGGATGACGCTCCACTCGGCTCGAAGATGATCTCGCTGAAGCACGGCGTGTGCCAGCGTCTTGAGAATTTCGCTATTTATCGATCTATATCAGGTCAAAAATTGTAGTAGTCCGTTCGGGAGCTATCAGCACGAATGTGCGATAGCTCCCGAACGGGAGACGTTAACGATCAACGCTCAGCCGGCGAGCCGGCTCCTACGGAATACTGGTCAGACCAGCACGCCCTTGTTCGTGGCCTCCCGGATCCAGGAGTCCCACTCGTCGGCCATCGCGTCGGCGAAGACCAGGTCGGAGCAGGTGCGCAGGTCGATCGGGTTGTCCTTGTTCGGCTTGCTGTCGACGTTGTCCAGCAGCCGCTTGCTGTTGGGCAGGTCGTCCAGCTCGTCCAGGTACCGCACGGGCTGGACGGCCAGGAACTTCAGGAACGCGGCGTACCGCGAGAGCTCGCACACCACCTTCGTGGTGCTCGAACGGTCGTTCGGCTCGCCGTCGGTGACGACGATGACGAACAGCGGTGCGTCCGACTCCTCGGCCATCCGCTTGACGGTCTCGAGGGCCGCCGCGAGGTTGGTGCCACCCATGTCGCGGGGGCGGTAGATCTCGCGGTTCACGACGTTCTGGTAGTTGGCCAGGTTGACGTTCACCGTCTTCTTGACGCGGCTGTCGAACGGGATCACGGGGATCTCACCGTCGACGTCGATCTGGAGGGCGAACCCGAGGGCCCGCTCGACCAGCTGCTGCACCGTGCCGTCCCGGTAGTCGGGGGCCATGGAGCCGGAGTGGTCCAGCACCAGAACGGCCTGGGCACGGATGCCGGCCAGGTCGCGCTTGGACAGCGAGACACCGGCCTTCGCGGTCTTCTTGGCGAGGTCCACGCCGCCCTGTGCCTCCACTTTCTCCAGGCTGACGGCCGGGGCCCCGGTGGGGTCCTTGGTCAGGCTGACGGGCTTCGCGGGGGTCAGGTTGTTTCCGAACATCGGTAAAGCCTTCCTTCGAAGTGTGAAGTAGAGGGTGGAATCCAGGGACGAGGAAATATTTCCTCGTCCCTGGGGTGAAGCAGTGGGCTTGGATCAGCCGCCGATGTTCACGCCGTAGTCCTTGGCGAGACCGCCGAGGCCGTTGGCGTACCCGTCGCCGATCGCGCGGAACTTCCAGTCGCTGCCGTGGCGGTACAGCTCGCCGAAGACCATGACGGTCTCCGTCGCGGCGTCCTCGGAGAGGTCGTACCGCGACAGCTCCTTGCCCGTCGTGGCGTCGACCACGCGGACGAAGGCGTTGCGGATCTGGCCGAAGTTCTGCTTGCGCTCGGCGGCCTCGTGGATGCTGACCGGGAAGACGATCTTCTCGATCTCCGCCGGCACCGCAGCGAGGTTCACCTTGATCTGCTCGTCGTCGCCGTCGCCGTCGCCGGTGAGGTTGTCGCCGGTGTGCTGGATCGAGCCGTCGGCCGACTTCAGGTTCCCGTAGAACACGAAGTGCCCGTCCGAGAGAACCTTGCCGTCATCCTTCGCCGCGATCGCGCTGGCGTCGACGTCGTAGGCCTGGCCGGTCGTGGCGCGCGCGTCCCAGCCGAGGCCGACGACGACGTTCGTGAGCGTGCCACCCGCTTCCTTGGTGAGGTTGACGTTGCCGCCCTTCTGCAAGCTGACACTCATGGAGTGTCCTTTCCGCGGTTTCCCGCTGATCGCGATGCCGCTTCCTGCGGACACCAGATTGTTTGCGATTTGTTGCAGCCACATTCCCACAGGAGTGAGAAGCAGCGGGGTGAGCTCGTAGTCGTTGGTGTACCGACGTGCCTCCTGCCGGTGGACGACGCAGTGAAATTGCAACGCTGTGCCATTCCACGCACTGACTTGAAGCCAGTCGTCCGATCCGAGGGCGGCCAGGCGGTTTGCCCAGTCTTCCACGACGCTCTGCGGGACGTACTGCTGACCCTTCTTGGCAGCGTGCTCGTAAGAGCGTGCGTCCATTTGACGAAGGATTTTGTACAGCACGTACCATCCTCGGTTTGTCACCGAGAAGTCTGCCGAACCGAACTTGATGTCCGCCAGGCCGATGTCGGCCCGGGTAACAGATTGCCACCAAGTCGACATGCCTAACCTCATCTAGTTGTTGTAGGGGGTTGATCGTTGTTGTCCCAGCTCTTTTGAACTGGTATAAAACGATAAATAACGAAATGAATTGTTAAATATGCAATGCCTCCAGACATAAAAAGAAGCCAAGGTTCTAAGGCCTTTGCTCCCGTTGTTCAGGGCGATTAAAGTAATAATACCATTTTATGAATGGTATTGCAACTACTTTTTTATTAAATTCTTTTCTATTGACGACAACACTAAATAATAGTATAGTATATCAGTCCGAGAGACGAGGCAGGGGAGTACCCTCCTCAAAAACGAAGGCGAGGTTCAAATGAACATCGACTGGAAGCGTGCGGTTCGGCTGCCCATCTGGGCGATCGCGCTGGCGCTGACGACGGGCGTGCTGTCCGTGTTCTTCGCCCCGGGGGCGTTCAAGGTCGTGTGGCTCGTGTTGGTCGCGGTGGCGATCGGCACGGTGTTCGTGCAGTTCAACAGCGAGATCAAGCGGCTGAAGGACAAGCACGTCGGCCAGGACCTGGACAAGGCGGCGCTCAAGAGCGACGTCATGCAGTCTCAGCCGGTGGCGTTGTGGCTGGTGATCCTGCTGGCGCTCGCGCCGCTGTGGCTGGTGATCGCGCTCATCAAGCTGGTCGGCTTTCTGATCGGCTTGGCGCTGGTGGTGCTGTTCGTGGCACTACTGGTCGGCGGGGCGCTCCTCGCCTACAAGGTCGCCAAGAAGCGTAACTTCCTCTAGGCCTCTCGTGTGGAGGCGGGACATGAGAAACCGTGTCCCGCCTCCACATCCCGGTGCTACAGCGGTTCTGTAGCAAAAAAACTGAGCTGATAATAATTAATTGTCATCTCAGTTTTTTTATTGAAACTGTTTAATGAGTTTTGCGACGAAGCTTTTTAGTGATAAGAGTTGTAAAGATAGCGATAATAACGGCGAGAAGGAGAGAGCCAGGGATAACAAAACTTGGTTCACTAAGAAGCATACCGGTATTTGGTGCGGTAGGTGCTGTCGTTGTTCCGCTTGTACAGCCCTGCTGGTAAGCACCGCAACTATAGGTGCCTGTGCCGTAGGCTTGTGCAAAAAAAGTGGGGGTTTGAATAGCTGTATTCGTAACCGTTAACATACTATTAGTTAAAAGCATAAGGATAAAAAAGGCAATAGGAAGTTTGTCGTGCCGGCCACCTCTCACAGTAGATGAGGTGGCCGGCGGAGCAAGTACTAGAAGGTGTGTGCGTTCAGGAGCACGACGAAGGTGCTGAGCTTGCGGTCAAAGGCCGTCTCGATCGACTCACCTTTGCGCCCGCCCACATGAGTAAGGAACAAGGAGTCCACCATGTTGAGCGGACCACCGGTGCGCTCTTCGAGCAAGAAGGGGAGAATGTCGTTTCCCCTGTTTGCGCTCGAAAGAAAGACGAACCGGAGAAAAAACAGCGGATGCCGCTTCAGTGTCTGCTCCACCAGTTTGGTCAACTCGTTGGGGTCAGTGATTTCGAAATCACTGACAATGGTGATCAGGCCAGGTTCACTTGCCGGCAGTGCGTCGATCGCCATCTGGAGGGCGGGCGCGAGCGCAACGCGATCGGTGAGGGGTTTCACGAGGTCTTCCAGGCGGTGCCTGGAGGTCGCATTGAGCCACGCGAGCGTAGGCAGGTCTTCGTGTGCGGTCAAAAGCGGGATGGACACGTTCTTTGCGTAGATCTTCAACTGCGCGAGAAGCTGGTCGAAATGGCCCTGCAAGGTCTGGCCGAGCAGGAGGAAGCGATAGCTTGAACCGCCGTGGACAACCATCGCGCCGTTGAACAGTCGCTTATTCACGTTAAGTACACCTTAGATATCCCGAAATGGAAATATGCTCCATTGTCACGGGTGCGACAACAATTAAATAATACTATAAAGTTGAAAAAATCGCCATTATGCGGATCTATGAGAATCCAGGTGGCTACCCAAGAAAGGCGGCCACCTGGATTTGCTCCTACGGATGTACTAGTGCTCGAGGAGCTGCCGAACACATCTCGTGAATTCGTCTTCGACGGATTCGTCGGCGTAGTCGCGCATCACGGCAAATTTCTTGCCGTGAGAAGGGTGCTTGCTGATCAAGTACTCGAACCACGCCTTCGTTACGACGCTGGTTCCGACGGTTACCAAGATCAAGTAGACGTCCGGTCGCAAGAGCCCCAGTTCGCGTTCGAGAATGATGCGGCTGGTGCCGTCCTCACACTCACCGCTACTCATGCAGAAGATCAGCTTGGTGACGCCGCTCTCTGTGCGGATCAGAGGCCAGAGCTCCGGGTTGGCGAAGATGTCGAAAATCGACGAAACCGATCTTTCGGTGCAGGCAACCGCGCCCATGTCTCAATGAGAGGATTCAGTTTGCTGACCACGTCCTCGGCCATTCCTCTGTGTTGGGCCATTGGCCCACTGTTGTCGATGAAAACGATGCTCTCGATGTATTTTTTCACGGAGAGAAGTCCCATTCATTCGTAGGGCAAACCAGAAAGCCACTTGGGTCATGGCTATAGCTAGTATGTGCGGTGCTTCGTACCGTGTCAAACACCTTGTTGTATCTGGGCTATTGTGATAAAATTAATCCGTAACAATTTTAATGACACAACTTTTGGCGTACTCCTTTTATCTAAGAGGGCCGAAAGTGAGGAACAAGGAGTTCTAAATGGCAGTATCTGTCGATATTAAAGCTCTGCTCGAAGCAGGTGTTCACTTTGGACACAAAACGAGCCGTTGGCATCCTAAAATGGCGAAATACATCCACAGTAAGCGTCAGGATAGCCATATTATTGACCTAACC
The DNA here is from genome assembly GCA_035697325.1 of Candidatus Saccharimonadales bacterium. NCBI lineage: Bacteria > Candidatus Saccharimonadota > Candidatus Saccharimonadia > Saccharimonadales (SeqCode) > Saccharimonadales bacterium (SeqCode). Next base: position 305,390 of record DASSDB010000004.1, on the reverse strand, counting down.
AAAACGGTTGAAGGTCTTGAAGCCGTGCTTCCTGTGATTACCAAAGTGGCCGCAGGTGGTAAGCAAGTACTTTTTGTTGGTACAAAAAAGCAAGCTAAGGATATTGTTAAGGCCGCGGCCGAGCAGGTAAATCAGCCGTATGTTACCGAGCGCTGGATCGGCGGTATGTTGACCAACGTTGCTACTGTGACTGCTCAAATCAAGAAGCTCAAAGACCTTGAGCGTCGCATGGCAACAGGTGACCTCGAGAAGCGCTATAACAAGCTTGAAGTACAGCGTTTCCAGGAAGAAATCGACGAACTTAACCTTAAATATGGTGGTATCAAAGACCTTAATGGCAAGCCAGGGATAGTTATTGTTCTTGACGTTATCGCTGATGCGAATGCGGTTCGCGAAGCTAAGAAAATTGGTATCCCTGTAGTCGGTCTTGTAGACACTAACGCCGACCCTGATATGGTTGATTATGTTATCCCTGCGAACGACGATGCAATCAAAGGACTTCAGTTGCTCCTCGATTACTTCAGCGCGGCTGTTGCCGAGGGCGCCGGAGCAGTAAAGAAAGAGGAGAAATAATGGCTGTTTCTATCGAAGATATCCGTAAGTTGAAAGAATTAACAGGCGTTGGTCTTACTGATGCTAAGGCGGCTCTTGTTGAAGCAGATGGTAATTTCGACAAAGCTCTTGAAGCGATGCGCAAAAAAGGTCTTACAAAGGCTGAGAAAAAAGGTGACCGCGAAACACGTGAAGGCATCATTGATAGCTACGTTCACAGTGGTCGTATCGGTGTGGTTGTGGAAGTAAACTGCGAAACTGACTTTGTGGCACGTCTTGATGATTTCAAGAAGGTTGCTCACGAAATCGCAATGCAAATTGCTGCTATGAACCCTAAGTACGTTACCGAAGCTGACATTCCAGCAGAAGAAATGGAGCGGGTAAGGCAAGAAGCCGAAGATCGCGTAAAAGCAGAGGGTAAACCCGCCGAAATCGCCGAGAAGATCGTTGAGGGTCAGGTGAAGAAGCATTTTGCCGAGCAAGTGCTCATGAGCCAGGGCTTCATCCTTGAAGATGGCAAGACAGTCGAGCAATATATTAAAGAAAATATTGCAAAACTGGGTGAGAACATCGTTATTCGTCAGTTCAAGCGCATCGAGCTTGGCGTCAACGAATAAATAGTTCAATTCATTAGTAAAGGCCAGTTCTCTAGAAACTGGCCTTTTTGGTTACCATCAAGTGGCTGCGAGAAGAAGTTCGCGCCACTGCGGATTGACTCGATTGACGTGCCTGGACAATGTCCTCAGGTGCTCTTTGACGTTTTGACTCTCTTTGGCGTCAAACTTCTGGGCACGCCCAGGAGTTGTTGGACCCTGGACGAAGATCCATACCTCAAGATCGTTCCAGACACAAACCTGTAGTACATATTTCTTCGCATGCCAGACGGCTGTAATACCGTTTTCGCCGTCAGACGAAATGTGCGGAAAGACCGAAGAATCCTCGCAGATCTCGCGCAAAACCTCCCGGAGGCGCGCGGCCACAGTCTCATTAACCTCAAAACCTTCGTCACCGCGCGGTGCCTTGTAGCGGACGATTTTTCTCAACCACTCATCGATGTAGTCCCAAACCACAACGTCATTGCCAACCATGGTAGGCCTCTCTGCTTGGTATGCGGTTAACCGTTTGGAATTGTAACGAGGAGTAAGGAGAAGGTCAATCGTGCCCCTTGGTGTGCTAGAATATACATATGTTCAACACGAAGTCTTATGAAGAAAAAATGAATAGTGCCTTAATGCATTTTGAAGAGGAATTAAAAAAAGTTCGCACAGGGCGGGCGCATCCGGGTATGCTCGATGGCATAAAAGTTGAAGTGTACAGTACGGCGATGCCGCTTAATCAAGTGGCAAATATTACTGCCCCTGAAGCCCAAATGCTTCTCGTAACGCCATTTGATCCGGGTAATATCGCGGCGATTTCTGCCGCCATTCGCGCCGATCAAACCCTCGGTTTTAATCCAAGCGACGATGGCCGGCTTGTTCGCGTGCCGGTACCGTCTCTAACTGAAGAGCGCCGCAAGCTCCTAGTGAAGCAAACGAGTGAGAAGGTAGAAGAAGCTCGTATCGCGCTTCGTGGTGTTCGCCAGGATGCACTTAAAGACGCTAAACGTAAAAAAGATGACAAAGAGCTCTCTGAAGACGATGTCAAACGCATTGAAAAAGAAATCGACGGACTTATGACTGACTTCCAGAGCAAGATTGATGCTACGTTCAAAGCCAAAGAGAAGGACATCCTCACAATCTAATGGCCGATCCCGTCCCTAGACATATCGGATACGTCGTTGACGGAAATCGACGATGGGCCAAAAAGCATGGTCTTCCTGGCTATGAAGGCCATATGGCCGGATACAATACAATTCAAGATGTTGTCCTTGAAACGTTTAATAGGGGAGTAGAGTACGTCTCGGCCTATATTTTTAGTACGGAAAACTGGAAGCGTAGCGAGCAAGAAGTAAGTAAATTAATGACGCTCGTGTTAAAGCTCCTAACTTCCGATCTTCGCATACTCGAAGAAAATAACATTCGTCTTAAAATTTTGGGCTCCCGCGAAAACGTGAGTGACAAGATTATAAAAGCGATCGACGACGCCGAAGAACGAACGAAAAGCAATACAAAAGGGACGCTGGCAATCTGTTTTAACTATGGCGGTCATCTCGAAATAGCCGATGCGGTTAAAAAAATTGTTCAATCTAAGACTAAGCCAGAAGCCATTACACCCGATATGATTGCAGCTAACTTGTATGTGCCCGAAGTGCCTCCAGTAGACGTAGTGGTGCGGACAAGCGGGGAACAGCGTCTTTCCAACTTTATGCTTTGGCGAGCTGCCTATAGTGAGTTTATTTTTCTTGATAAACTCTGGCCCGACATGACAAAAGAAGACGTAACCGCTATACTAAAAGAATATTCACGACGTAACCGACGATTTGGAGGATAGATGGAACTGGCGTTCGGTATTATCTTAGGGCTTTTAATTTTAGTATTTTTGGTGGTTATCCACGAGCTTGGACACGCGATCGCGGCGCGCCGCAACGGAGTTGTGGTTGAAGAATTCGGAATCGGTTTTCCGCCTAAAGCTTGGGCTAAAAAGTTAAAAAATGGCATACTTTTTACAATTAACTGGTTGCCACTGGGTGGGTTTGTCCGCCTTAAAGGCGAGCATGATGCAGCAAACAAAAAAGGTGATTATGGCGCCGCGACATATTGGCAAAAAACGCGAATCCTTCTTGCCGGAGTCGCCATCAACTGGCTTGTAGCGGCAGGTATCCTTACTATTTTGGCTTGGGTAGGGCTGCCGAAAATTCTTTCAAACCAGTTTTCAATCCCTGGCGATACGACTATTATAAAACAGCCCGTAGAGATCACTTACGTAGCTAAAGACTCGCCTGCGGATAAGGCTGATTTGAAAGCAGGTGATAAAGTCCTTCGGTTTGCAGGTGAACCCGTTCCGACAGCCGAGGCTCTTTCGGCTCAAACGAAAGCTAAAAAAGGCCAGGAAGTAGAAATAATTTATTCACGCAATGGTGTTGAGGGTAGCGCGACGGTTGAATTGCGGAATGATAATCAAAACGAGCAAGGCTACCTTGGCGTCGGTTCTGGCCAGCGCGAGCAAATTCAGGCAAGTTGGTCCGCTCCTATTGTAGGCGTTGTCACGACGGCCCAGTTTACGGGCGTTACATTTGCCGGTCTAGGAGATTTGCTCGTCAATCTAGTAAAAGGAGTAGTGCTTCAAATAAGTCCCGATCAGGCGACGCGTGAAAATGCTCACCAGAGCCTTCAGACAGTAAGTAATAGTGTTGCAGGTCCGATTGGAATTTTGGGTACGATCTTTCCTGCGGCGGAGCAGGCCGGTCCTGTCCAGCTTGCATTCCTTACGGCCATCATTTCTTTAACGTTGGCGGTAATGAACATTTTGCCAATTCCTGCTCTTGATGGTGGACGCTGGTTTATCATGACTATTTTCCGATTGCTCAAAAAGCCGCTCACAAAAGAGCGTGAAGAGCGTATCCAAGCCACAGGCTTTATGATATTAATGATGTTAGTAGTATTGGTAACGATTGCGGATGTTGGAAAACTCTTCAAATAGTCTTCGGCGCACACTTCTTCCTCACAAGTGGCAAAAAGTGGTGGGGTTATTGCTGTGGGTGGCGGTGGGATTTGCGGTGGCTCAGGCAATTCTTACTCTGGTGGCACTTGCCCTTAATAGTATAGGAGTACCCTTAAGGGCTGTAAATCCGGCTATCCTTCAAACGATATTCGCGGCTCTTGTCTATGTTCTTACTTTGGCGGTGGTTCTTGGGGTACCTTGGTGGGTGCGAAAGTCCCGTACCGATCAAAAGGAAATCGGCCTGACCCGGCTTCCTAGCTGGCTCGATATCGGTCTCGCGCCGGCAGGTTTCGTTATCTATCTCATCGTTACCGCTGCTTTGACGGCTGTGGCGACCTCTCTCATTCCCGGTTTTGATGCCGCACAGACGCAAGAGACTGGCTTTGCCAATCTGGCATATCGGTACGAATATATCATGGCATTTGTCACTCTCGTAGTTCTAGCGCCTATGGCCGAAGAAATTCTCTTCAGGGGATATCTTTTTGGGAAACTTCGTAAATATATTCCAGCCTGGGCGGCGATACTCCTTACAAGTGCCTTATTTGGCCTTGTTCATGGCCAGTGGAACGTCGGCATTGACGTATTTGCCCTTAGTCTTGTACTGTGTACACTGCGTGAGATTACCGGAAGTATTTGGGCCGGTATATTGCTTCATATGATGAAAAATGCTCTGGCATTCTACCTCCTCTTTATTAATCCGTCACTTTTGAATATAATGGGAGGGTAATGACGACCGTAATCGTTCCCACTTTCGCTCCTCGCATGCCGGCTTGCCGGTAGTTATTCTGAGCTTTTATTGAAATTATCTGTTATTTAAGGAGCTAACTCACATGAGACTTTCTCAAAATTTTACTAAAACAAGCAAGACTATTCCTGCCGATGAAGTAGCTAAAAATGCTCAGCTGCTCATTCGTGCCGGTTTCGTGTACAAAGTAATGGCCGGTGTGTACGCATATACACCGCTTGGTTTTAAGGTACTCGAAAACATCAAAAAAATCGTCCGCGAGGAAATGAATGCCGAAAGTGGCCAAGAGCTTATTATGACCAATCTTCAGCCCAAAGAAGTATGGGAAACGACGACACGGTGGGATGATGAGGTGGTGGATGTATGGTTTAAAACTAAACTGAAGGACGAAACGGAGCTGGGGCTTGCATGGTCACACGAAGAAGCGATTATGGAGATGATGCGCTCATTCGTGCAGAGTTATAAAGACCTTCCAGTGAGCGTGTATCAGTTCCAAACCAAGCTACGCAACGAGCTAAGGGCAAAAAGTGGTATCATGCGGGGGCGCGAATTCGTCATGAAAGATATGTACTCACTTCATGAGACAGCCGAAGACCTCGATATATACTACGAGAAGATAAAGGGTGCCTATATGCGCGTGTACGACCGCCTGGGGCTTGGTGACGATACGTATGTGACTTTTGCGAGTGGTGGTGCCTTTACTAAGTTCAGTCACGAATTTCAAACCATATGCGATGCCGGCGAAGATATCCTTTATGTTCACCGCGAAAAGAATATCGCTGTAAACGAGGAAGTGCTCGACGATGCCGTGAAAGAACTAGGCATTGAAAAGAGTGAACTTGAGCGGGTAAAGAGTGCCGAGGTAGGAAATATCTTCAACTTTGGCACTGAAAAGTCCGAGCAAATGAACGTTATGTTTACTGGAAGCGATGGCAAAGAACATCCCTTTTATTTAGCGTCGTACGGCATTGGAATCACTCGTGTCATGGGCGTCATCGTTGAAAAATTTGCCGATGAAAAGGGAATCGTATGGCCTGAGAGTGTCGCTCCAGCAAAGGTGTATCTTGTTCGCATAGGCGGTGAAGAGGCGATTAGCCACGCAGACCAGCTATACGATGAGCTCACAGCCAAAGGCATCGAAGTCATGTATGATGATCGTGATGAACGCCCCGGGGCAAAATTTGCTGATAGTGAGCTAATGGGTATACCCCATCGTGTAACAGTGAGCGATCGTCTTCTAGAGACATCTCAGTACGAATGTACAGAGCGAAAAACAGGGGTGACATCGCTGTTGACACGCGAAGAACTGCTTGGTAAACTTAGTTGATTGTAGGGGAACAATTGGGAGCCTACACTATATGTAGCGTATACTCATATCCTTAATGCGCTATACTTAGAAAAGAAAAGGAATAATTTAATGAAAAAGCTATACCAGATCACTGATGAAGGCAAGAAAGAACTTGAGATAGAACTCGAAGAGCTAAAGAGTCGTCGTGGCGCTATTGCTGATAAAATTGCAGAAGCTCGTGATTTTGGTGATTTAAGCGAAAATGCCGAATACGATTCTGCGCGTGAAGAACAAGGACTTGTTGAAAGCCGAATCGCCGAAATCGAGGACATTCTCCTTAACGCCGAACTTATTAAGGGTGGTAGCAAGACTAAAGTTTCCCTTGGAAGCAAAGTTGAACTTCGCACCGGTAAGAAAACCGTGCATTACACAGTAGTTGGCCCTGTTGAGGCCGACCCGCTTGAAGGCAAAATCAGTAACGAATCTCCAATCGGCCTTGCACTTATGGGCAAAAAAGTTGGCGATAAAGCCGCTATCAGCACGCCAAAAGGCGAAGTAGAGTACGAAATCGTCTCTATTCAGTAGGCAATAGGTGTTCATCAGGGTCCATCACGGGACCGGAATGGGCGGGTCGTTGAGATATCTCGGGATGTTCTAATAGAGCTACTTTCGCGTAAACACGCAGCTCAGAGTCTTCTTCAAGAGCTTCAGATGCTTCAACCAGGGCTCGAGCTGTGAGGGTGGTATTGTCTTGATCGTAGGCTTCGATAGCCATTTCGTGAAGTTCTTCAGAGATCGTGGCAAAATCAAGGGTATTATCTTTGTGATCATCCTCATACATGACAATGTGGCTCAGCACATGAACGGCCAGCGAGCTGTCTCCTAAGAGCTCAAGGGAGTCATAAGCGTATTTGACGTCACCTTGTGCTAATTGATAAAGGGCTAGTTCGCCAACGGCGAAGTCATGATAAGGGTTTTCTGGATCGAGTTGATCGATAAGCCGCTGGGCGCCCTCAAGCGTGACTTGGCCTTCGGGATATTTTTCCATGATGTATGTTGTAGGAAAGAGATGACCGAAATCTTTTTGCGTTTCCTTCGAAGGTGGTATAGCTGTTTTGTCAACATATTCTACGAGTGCCGCGCCACCAACTTTTTTAGTGCTCGGCTCCGCAAGTCGTACTTCTGTTTCATTGGCGGTTCGAAGTTCAATAGTATGCTTTTCCCCATTGGTTTTGTGGGGGCGAGGGAGGTGATTGAGGCGCGTACTAAATTCTTTAAGTTTCACGATTCTTTATTTTTTGTTAACTAATATCTACATTAAACCACAAGTATTATAAAAAAGCAATATACTTTGTATAAAAAGACTTTTTGGTGAGTCTGGGGTATACTATAACAGATATGGCAACACTACAAGATTACCGCAATGAGCGGCTGCGAAAACTAGAAACGTTGAAAGAATTGGGCGTCAATGCGTATCCGGCAGAAAGTCACAGGACTCATTATAGCGCCGAAGTTATTAATGAGTTTGAAACAATGGAGGGCAGGCAAGCCACTGTGGCCGGCCGTATTGTGGGTATACGAAAGTTTGGAAAGCTGGCTTTTATTGTGGTGAAAGATGGTAAGGGTCAGATTCAGCTATTTCTTCGACAGGGTGATGTGTCTGAGCTTCAGGCTGCTCAGAGTATTCTCGGTATGAGTGAATTATCGCTCCTGGATACGGGTGACTTTATTGAGGCAACCGGCGAGGTTATAAAAACAAAAACGGGCGAGATTTCTATTGCCGTACGAAGTTTGCGTCTTCTCACAAAGAGTCTTCGGCCAACACCAACTGAGCTGACAAATAAAGAGGAGCGTTTGCGTCGGCGTTACCTTGATATGAGTGTCAACGACTCTGTTCGTGAACGGTTTGTTCGTAGAAGCAAATTCTGGCAAGCTACTCGTGATTACCTGAACCAACACGGCTTTATTGAGGTGAATGTTCCGGTACTAGAGCATACAACAGGGGGTGCAGATGCTAATCCTTTTGTTACCCATATGGATGCACTGGATCAGGACTTCTACCTGAGAATTAGTCATGAGCTTCCACTAAAGCGACTGCTCGGAGCCGGGTTCGAGAAGGTCTATGATATTGGGCCACGTTTTAGAAACGAAAATTATAGCGATGAGCATTTGCCTGAGCATGTGGCTATGGAATTCTACTGGGCCTACGCCGACTGGAAGCAGGGGATTAGTTTCATGGAAGATCTGATGAAACACGTCTTGAAAACAACATTTGGAACATTACAGTTTCAATTAGGAAGTTTTGATATCGATCTTGATAAAAAGTGGGAACACTGGGATTATGCTGAAACGATTAAAAAACGCTATGGCTTAGATATTTATGAATGTACCCTTGAAGATGTACAAAAAGCACTCAAGGGCAATAATCTCGAAGTAGAAAAAGCCGACAATAAAGCACGTGGTATTGATAAACTATGGAAAAATATTCGTAAAGACGTTGCTGGACCGATCTGGCTTATCAATACACCTCTGTTCATTAGTCCTCTTGCCAAAACAAATATTGACGACCCGCGTACGACACAACGGTTTCAGCCTGTTATTGCCGGTTCCGAGCTGGGTAATAACTTTAGTGAGTTAAATGATCCTATCGATCAGCTCAATCGTTTCATGGAACAACAGGCTATGCGCGAGGCGGGAGACGAAGAGGCAATGATGCTCGATATCGACTTTGTAGAAATGTTGGAGTATGGCATGCCTCCTGCCTGCGGGTTTAGCTATAGCGAACGCCTTTTCTGGATTTTTGAAGGTGTCACGGCACGCGAAGGTGTTCCATTTCCGCAATTACGTTCAGAAGTTGATGAGACGACCCGGGCTTTGTATCCGGAGGTAACGTTTGAGACTCCCGAAACGAATCAGACGAGAAAGCAACCCGGAGAGTAATTTTAGGTTCGACAAATAAGCATACTCTACCTACTTGCAAAAGTATAGGATATAGTACTATACTAAGTATAGTAAATAAGGAGAGGACATATGACTAAAGTAGCTGTTTTTGTTGGCAGTTTGCGTGAAAAATCGAGCAATAAGGTACTTGCACATAGCTTAGAAAAAGTAGCTCCGGAAGGGATGGAGTTTGAGTATATTGACATTCGCCTTCCGCTATATAGTGAAGATATTGAGAATGCAGGCATACCAGATGAAGTGCGCACGCTTAAGGGTATCGTTGAATCCGTAGACGGAGTACTTTTTGCAACGCCGGAGTACAACCGAAGTGTTCCGGGTGTCTTAAAGAACGCAATCGACTGGATTTCTCGACCTTACGGGCAATCATCTTTCGCTGGTAAGCCGGTCGGCATAGTAGGGTCATCGATGGGGCCGGTAGGAACCGCACTCGCACAGGCCGATTTACGCCGCATCATGCTTTTTCAGAATGCCCGAGTGCTCGGACAGCCCGAGGTGTACGTAGCGAATGCCTACGAAGCGTTTGATGAAGAAGGGAAAGTAAGTGAGCGTTGGGAGAAAAACTTTAAAGAATACATGACCGCTTTTGCTGCCTGGATTGAAAAATAGTTAACTTTACGATTTCAAATAGCGCCTGAAATACCAGGCGCTATTTTTGTTGACAAAAAACAGTACCTTGTATAACATAGAACTATGTCAAACAATATAAACCAGAGCGAAGCGTATGCCGAACAGCTTGCGGTGCAGCTAAAAAAAGGGTTTCTTGCCTACTGTGTTTTGAAAGTGTGCGATGGAAAATCCATGTACACCAGCGACATCATAAAGCGCTTAAGCAGCGCAGAGCTGGTCATTGTCGAAGGGACGATTTATCCGCTTCTCAGCCGTTTGCAAAAAGACGGATTGCTCATGCATGAATGGCAAGAGTCTGAGCAGGGACCGCCGCGGAAGTATTACAAGATCACACCCTATGGCAGTGAAGTAATGGCACATGTGACAAAAAAAATTGCAACGCTTAATGCGACACTGAAGAAGTTATAAGGAAGAACTATGAAAGAGATTACACGAATACACATCGCCAAAGTCTCGTACGAGGCGGAGATCGAAGCCAAGCGGGAACTAGAGGCGTACCTAAAAACGCTTGAGGCATATAGCGAAGATGCGGATATTTTGGACGATGTCGAAGTACGTATAACTGAAATTTTGGCGGATCGTGGAGTAAAACCCGGTGGCGTTATTGCTATGAAGGATATTAAAGCGCTTGAAGAGCAGCTTGGCGAGCCACGAGATTTCATGGGCACCGGCGACATAGCGGTAGGTCCCGAAGATGAGGAGATGACGACCGATGCCTCACGAAAACTCTTTCGTGATATTGACCATGCTGTAGTGGGCGGCGTGCTGAGTGGCGTTGCGGCATTCTTTAAAATAAGCCCTGCGCTTGTCCGAGTACTCTTTATTATCATTGTGTTTGCCTCATTTGGTACTGCGCTGCTTGTGTATATCGTGCTTTGGATAGCTGTGCCAGCGGCAAAAAGTGCTGCTGATAAATTGCAGATGGCCGGTGTCCCTGTTACGCTTGCGTCTATTCGCCAGCTGAATGAAAGTGAAGAGCATGTGAGGCGAGGAGATAATAGCCAGGCGCGGCGGACGCTCCTGACTGTCCTTGGTATTTTTAGTGTGCTTGGTGCACTTGGTGCGGCAGTAGTGACCATCTTTGTCGTTACGGCTGTTATTGTCGGTGGGTATGGTAACCATCTCGGAACGGGAGAAGGCTCAGGCTTTCTTATCGCGGCCTTTGTTCTTGCAGTTGTGAGCGGCGTGCTTTTTACCACTCTTTGCATATTAGGAGCCTATGCGGCATTTGCCATGCGCGCGACAAAACGAGTTCTGATCAGTATGGGGGTTATCGTTGTGGTCGGACTTGCTTCCTTTGGTACGGCTATAGGCCTGGCGCAGTATGCTAGTCTGCGGTATGAAAATGCAATTAAAGCGTCTACCCGCGAAACATCAATCGCAATGCCAGAGGGAAGCGCGAAGATGACGAGTTTCGTGGTTGACGCGCCGACTGTCCATGTGCGGTATATCGTTTCCAAAGATACCCCCAAGGCTGTCGTGAAAACAGTGGGAATGCAAGCACCGCAAACGATGAAGCTCAGTCTGGATGGAACCACGCTCAAACTCACTGACACTCAGCATAGCCAGAACACGTGTAAGGTATTTTGGTGCGAAGGTCCCTTCATTACAATCTATGGTCCACCACTCGATCAACTGACTGCCGAAAATCAGACGAATGTCGATTATTCAGGTGCTAATCAAGCACAAATGACACTTATCGCAAATGATGGTGCGGATATCGTTCTTTCTGCTGGAGCTATAGATATGCTAACACTGACAGCTAAGAAAGGTGCCGATGCCAGCTTAGAGGCTATAGCCGTGTCCACTGCTAATGTCACGGTTGAGAGTGGAACGAATCTGGAGTTCGGAACAATCGCCAATTTCACGTTGCATGCACCTACTTCTTGTCCGGTAGAAGGAAAAGCACACTTGGAGCTGGCAGGCATTAATAGTAAGAATTTTACACTGAATGACCAGCAAACACCGTCACAGAGTATAGCCGCGGCCTGTATAGACATTACGATTGAAAGAGAGAAATTCCATGATTGAGGTTCGGCATATCACAAAAACGTACGGCAAAAAACATAACGCATTTACCGCACTTGAAAATGTTAGCTTTACGATTCCTGATGGTGCGAGTGTCGCCATACTGGGCAAGTCCGGATCAGGAAAGTCAACACTGATGCATGCAATGAGCGGGCTTGATCGGCCCGAGCAAGGCGAGGTCATCGTAAATGGGCAGGACATTTTAAAACTTTCTACTAAGCAAATCGATGCATTCCGCGCTCATCAAATGAGTTTTGTATTTCAGAGTTTCTTTGTTCAAGCCAATGAAACGTGTGCGGAAAACGTTAGTTTGCCTTTGGAGATTGCAGGTGTAAGCGATCGAGAAAGGGCTAAAAAGATCAATGCGGCACTTGAGGCTGTCGAACTCCTCGATAAGAAAAAATCTCGGGCTCGCGACCTGTCTGGTGGGCAAAAACAGCGACTTGCAATTGCTCGGGCGATCGTCAATGATCCACAGATATTATTTGCCGACGAACCGACAGGAAACCTGGATACTATTACGGGGTCCGTTATCGAAAACCTTCTTTTTGACTATAATAAGACAAAGGGAATTACTTTGATTATCGTTACGCATGATCCTGAACTGGCGGGCAAATGTGATATGAGAATTCACATTAAAGATGGCAAAATTGAAAGCATTGAGACGAAAGGAAAAGCATGAAAATACGAGATATTGTAAGGCGAGCCGGGCGAAGTCTTCGCCAGGCAAAGGCGCGCACGCTATTGACGAGTCTTGCCATCAGTGTCGGAGCTTTTACAGTGACCGTGGCGCTCGCCGCAGGCGCTGGTACACAGAGCTATACGGATACTCTTATAAAAAATAATGGTGATGCCCGTAATCTTAGCGTTTTCCCAAAAATCGATGATGGTGAGAGCAGGACGCCAAAAGAATATGGTGCTGCGAGTGAGTCGGCAAGCCAGGGTGTTTTGAGCGATAAAGATGTCGATAAAATCAAATCTATCGCTGGCATTGAGGAGGTAACTCCTGTCTATAACGTAAATGTCGCATACATGACCCGTGGTGGTGATGCAAAAAAGTATGAAGCTGACATTAGTACTAAAGCCGATCGTCGCGAATTGCCGCTCGCAGCCGGCTCGCTGCCAAATAATCAAATTCCTGAAGGTAAAGTTGTCATTCCGGAGACCTATTTAAGTGTACTTGGATTCAATAGTGCAAATGATGCGATCGGCAAAACGCTCATACTTCATTTTGAAAAACGGCAGCTCTTTCCGGGCATGAAAGCCGAGTCGGAAGATCAAACATATACGATTGCAGCTGTTGATAAAAAGACAAGTACTGTATTGCGGTATTCGGCGACGCTTCGCATTTCGCCAATAGATGGCAAGAAAGTCTATGAATTTGAAAAACCAAGTGAGGCTCAGGGTAATGCGTATCTTGGTGTCGATGCACGTGTATCGCAATCGGCTGATCTTACCAAGGTAAAACAGGCTGTAAAAGATGCAGGCTACAGCGTACTGAGCTTACAGGATATCCAAGAAGCGCTGTTTCAGTTTATCAATGTGGCACAATGGGGCGCAGCAGGCTTTGGCTTCCTTGCAATTCTGGCCTCTGTCTTTGGAATTATCAACACACAGTATATTAGTGTTTTGGAGCGCACCCAGCAAATCGGGCTTATGAAAGCGCTTGGTGCTCGCCACCGTGATATCGGTCGGTTATTCCGCTATGAAGCTGCTTGGGTTGGCTTTCTCGGTGGTGCCATCGGCACACTATTCGCCTTGCTAACAAGCCTGCTCAATCCACTCATTGCGAACGCCTTGAATCTTGAGCCGGGAACGAAGCTACTCGTATTTAGCCCAATAACAAGCGCGATATTGATTGTGAGTCTGATGATTGTGGCCGTGCTTGCCGGATACTTCCCATCGCGAAAAGCCGCAAAGCTTGACCCGATTGAAGCACTTCGCACGGAATAATTAGCGATGATGTTGGCGAGAGAGGAATGCGCCGATAAGTCGGACATCACGCCGATCTTTATGACGAAGCCTGTCCATGCCTTGCTTATGCTCTAGTACCATGCGGGGCGGCAGATAATGATAATTGGCGACTGTATCAAAGTCTCGGATCGTTTCAACGAATACTTGATCAAGTTCGGGAGTAGGAAGAAAGTTCTCGTTATGAGGAAAGGTGATATCTGTAGGGAGAATGAAGGGTTTGCCTGCGGACGGGTAGATGTCTAGGAACGGGCGCTGCTTTGCCTCGGGTTTGCGTCTCACGATAAGGCCACCAGGCGTTTTGCTTGTCTTTTCCATTTCACTAAACGCTTGGCCGGTCACCATAATATCAAGATCATGAGCGGGACGGATTCCGGCAAATGCCAAAGCACTGCCGCCCAGCACCAAAGTAGTTCGTTTATCAACGCCGGCGATATCCAACGCGGCGACAAGCTGATCGACGGATGCTTCAATTTCTCTTGTTTTTCGTTCAGTACTCATTAGTAAAATGTACTATAACATTTTTTTTTGCAAAACGTCACCTCGCCATAAGAATTACAGGGATGATTTTATTCGTCTCAAGGGGTATAATGGCCTTATGTTAGATATCCGCATTATTCGTGAGCACCCTAAGGCTGTGCAGCAAAACGCCCTAAATAAGGGGTATGAGGTAAATATAGATGAGCTGCTTCGCCTCGATTCCTCACGTCGCGAATTGCAACAAGAAACGGATAGGCTTCGTGAGCAGCGCAACACCATCGCCTCACAAATGAAAGATGGTAAGCCTAGCGAGCAGCAGATTGCCGAAGGCAAACAAGTAAAAGAGAATTTGATAGAGAAAGAATCAGCCCTAAAAGCCGCAGACGAGGCTTTCACTACTCTCCTGAAAAAGGTCCCTAATATGGCACTCAAAGATGTACCGCTGGGAGCAAGCGAAGACGAGAACGTCGTTGCAAAAAAAGTCGGTGAGCCAACTGCGTTTGATTTTGAACCAAAAAATCATGCTGAACTCGCTGAAGCCCGTGGCTGGCTCGATAAAGAGCGGGCGGCTAAAGTGACCGGTAGCCGTTTTGCGTATCTTAAAGGCGATATGGTAAAACTTCAGTTTGCGCTTATCCAATTTATCATGGACAAACTGAGCGACCAGGCCTTTATTGATGAAGTAATCGCAGAAAATAATCTTAGCGTAAGCCGTAAGCCCTTCTTGCCGATTTTGCCGCCATTCTTGCTGCGAACGGAGCTGTACGATGCAATGGATCGCCTTGAACCGCGTGATGATCGCTACAAAATTGAGGATGAAGACCTATGGCTTCAGGGAAGCGCTGAGCATGTTTTAGGTAGTATGCATGCTGATGAAGTTTTTGACGAAAAGGATATGCCGGTTCGTTATATTGGCTACGCTACCAGCTTTCGCCGAGAGGCCGGAACGTACGGCAAAGATATGGAAGGCATGTTCCGCATGCATCAGTTTGATAAGTTGGAAATGGAAAGCCTTACAACAAGTGAGGCAGGGCGAGAGGAGCACCTCTTTCTAATTGCTGTGCAAGAAAAGATCATGCAGCTTCTTGGATTGCCGTATCAAATTCTCATGAAATGTACGGCTGATATTGGCAAGCCCAACGCGCGTGGTGTTGACGTTGAAGTATGGCTACCGGGGCAAAATAAATACCGCGAAACTCACACAGCCGACTACATGACCGATTACCAGGCGCGTCGCCTCAAAACACGTGTTCGCCGCGAAAATGGTGCAGTTGAGCTGGTCCATACCAACGATGCAACGGCACTACCGCTTAGCCGCGGTCCTATCGCCATACTTGAAAACTATCAGCAAGCCGACGGAACGGTTCGTATTCCTGAAGTGCTTCGTCCGTATATAGGTGGTAAAGAGGTCATTTAATGATCTATCTTATTGGTGGGCCGGCGCGCTGTGGGAAGTCGCAACTCGCAGAGCGTGTACGAAAACATATCGACGGCCACGTTATTGGTGGTGACGCGATTGTTGCATCACTTCATGCCATGCTAAAACCTGAATGGCTACCGGATCTTTTTGAACATAGCGTCAAAATGATCGATCATATGCATATTCCAGAGGAGAAAATAGATCGCTTGCGACGACGTGATAAAGTTGCGTGGAGTTTTTACGAAAATTATATAAAGACCGCAAAGGAAGACGCGCCTGATGATGACATTCTCATCGAAGGAAACTTATGGCCGGATTTTGTGCATATGCTTTCGTTTAAGCACAAGGCCATTTTTCTTATTGATACCTCACCGAATCAGTTGGCTCGGTTGATCGAGATCCGCGATGCCAACGGCGATAACGATTGGATGAAAGATTTTTCGGATGAAAAACTAAAAACGTGGGCTGAATTCAACGCACTCAGAAGTCAACGATACGTGGAGCTCTGTCAAAAATATGATTACCCGTATTATGACATCGCAAAACTAGGGATAGAAGATGCTGCCGATGAAGCCTTCCATGCATTACTCTCCAAAATGCGGTATAATAATAAACACAAAGCCTAATCCATATAAAGGAGGGTAGCATGATTGAACGATTAACAATCACAGGGGTAAAAGTTGAACTCGATGCGGCCACAAAAAAATACGTGACCAAAAAAATCGCGCGACTAGACCGCTATCTTCCCAAGCACGCACGCCGGAGCGTCTCGGCCGACGTAAAATTAAAGCAAGTAAACCGTGACCACGGCAATAAATACGAAGCCGAAGTTATCTTTTACGTGCCCGACAAAATCCTGACAGCTAAAGATTCAACCGTCAATTTACTAGCAGCAGTCGATATCGTTGAGGCAAAGCTTGTCAGTCAACTTCGAAAATACAAAGAAACACTAACGCCATCCCGGCGGCGAGGAGTACTAAGTCGCCTAAAAGGTGGCTTCGCTCGAGCGGCAGTTGACTAAAATACAACAATAGGATATTACAAAAGAGCGACCTACCTACGCGGAGGCCGTTCTTTTATTTGCACCACCAAGACGAGAGGGAATTCCGTTGAGTTTTTGGGATGCGTTCAAGGATTGGATGCTCGCCGTCGGCAACCCCGACGAATGGGAACGCCAGCGTGCGCAGCGAAACGCGGCCCGCCATCCGGACGCGCAGCGTTTTGGTCAGATCGGCCTTCGTGCTTACCAGCGTGCATGTGCTGCTGATGCTCAGCAGTCGCGTGCAATACGAGGACGATGACTGCATCGTCAAAGTCAAGAACGGCTACGATCGGAAGAGGGACAAGTACGTCACAGATGTTGTGATTGCTGATCGCTTCTCTGTCGATGGCGGACATTGGCATGTTGTCATTGACGAAGACGGCAACTTTCTTCATCAGGAGTGGAAGCACTATTAATCCCTGGGGTTTCGCTATGTCTCGTGGTTTGAGGCATAGCGAAACTCGGGGTAATCAATTAGGATGAGATTATGGATTTAGAAGAAAGAACCATCAAGGATACTATAGGAAAGATCGACGTTTTGGTTCAGGAGACTGAGGTAGACAGTATGCAAGTAACGGCCAGTAAAATAGTTAATTTGATCTGGTCCAATAATGTAATCAGACCTTCTACCCTTGAGACCCAGCGTTACTCAGAGCTCAATGCGATTGCCGACTTAGCAGCAGACATTGAACTGGAGAGAGAGGATGATGAGCACAGAGAGCTTTGGCGAACATTAGTTATCAACCTCGATATTATGAAAGAAAAGCTAGAATAGCTTCGCCGAGGACCTTGATACACTAAGATGAAGCTATGGAAGATCGTATACTACGAGATATTGTCGAAAAAATTGATAGTTTGGTTTCCCAGGTAAATGAGAGACCTTCTATTGAAGTTGCTTGGGATATTATTAGTGTTACTTGGGGTAACAACGTTGATATTATGATTTTTAATAACAATTACCCTGAACTTATTAGAATAGCGGACCTTGCGACGGATATTGAAGCTTATGGGGAAGATGAAGAGTACGGTAAGGAGCTTTGGAATGCACTTACTTTTAACCTTGATCTCGTGAAACGAAAGTTGGCCACCCTCTAAGTCTATCGGGTACCCAACTCCTCAGTAATCCACTAAAAAGTTCACGCTGTTTTCGCCACTCCATATCTGCTTTTTCTTTCGCAGCTCCTTTATGGCTATCGGTAACTTCGAGCGATCCAAACCCCTGGTGAATCGCTTCAAAAATGTCGCCGCCCGAAATTAATTCGGAATGCGATCCTATCGAAACAGTCCACTCGGCTATGGCTTCACGCATTGTAGGGTGCAGAGAGGCTTCACTAAGAGCTTCTCTCCATAAGCTTATTAACTCATCTTTTCTTGTCAGCTTGATGTTATCTTCAAGATAGGGTTTTATAAAATTGTAGAAATCCCTCGGCAGATCATACGTTCTCTGTCTTTTTCCATTACCTATAGTTTATCAGGTTTTTGTGTTTTTGCTGGTTCGCTTCATTGTTTCTTAAGATGAAACAGCGTATAATGAACCGTAGTGTTTTACAGAAGTTTCTAGAAGTGAGGGATTCTTTATGATTAATCGACAAAAAGCGCTGACAAAAGTGTTTGGCGATCCACAAGCACGTATTCTGAAACGGCTCCAAAAGCGAGTCGATGCCGTTAATGCGCTGGCTGATGATTACAAAAAAATGACCAAGTCGGAATTGCAAAAACAAACGACTATCCTGAAGGAGCGCCTCGAAAAAGGTGAGTCGCTTGATGCGATTTTGCCAGATGCATTCGCGCTTGTGCGCGAGGCGAGTGATCGTGTGCTTGGCATGCGCCACTTTGACGTTCAGCTTATTGGCGGCATGGTGCTTCATGAAGGCAACGTGGCTGAAATGAAAACCGGTGAAGGAAAGACGCTCGTTGCCACGCTTCCAACGTACCTTAATGCGCTTGAGGGCAAGGGTGTCCATGTCGTGACCGTCAACGATTATCTTGCCCAGCGTGATGCCAGTTGGATGGGCCAAGTATATGGATTTCTTGGTATGAAAACCGGGGTCATTATCAATGACGCTTCATTCGTGTTTGATAAAGATTTTGATAATGAGGCTCACGATGACCCACGAATGCGCAAGCTCCGCCCAGTTTCACGAAAAGAAGCATATGACGCCGATATTACCTACGGCACGAACAATGAGTTCGGTTTTGATTATCTGCGTGACAACATGGTAAATGAAGTAGAGCTCCTTCGCCAGCGCGAACTAAACTTTGCTATCGTCGACGAGGTAGACTCGATTCTTATTGACGAAGCTCGTACTCCTCTTATCATTAGTGCTCCTGCCGGTGAAAATCCAGAGAGTTACTACCAGTTTGCCAAAGTTGCGGCCAAGCTTGTATCTGAAGATTATGTACTCGACGAAAAACGACGTAGCGTTGCACTGAGTGACAAGGGTGTTGAAAAAGTGCAAAAAATGCTGGGTATAAAAAATTTATACACTCCAGATTATGTTCGTTCTGTTTATCATATGGACCAAGCGCTTCGTGCTCAAACACTCTTTAAGCGAGATAAAGATTACGTTGTGACGAATGACGGTGAGGTGATCATCGTTGATGAACACACTGGTCGTTTGATGCAAGGTCGTCGCTATAATGAAGGGCTTCACCAGGCGATCGAAGCTAAGGAGCAGGTCGCGGTACTCCAAGAGAGTATGACGCTTGCTACTATTTCTTTCCAAAACTACTTCCGTCTTTACACCAAGCTTTCCGGTATGACGGGTACGGCATTTACCGAAGCTGAAGAATTCCAGCAAATCTACAGTCTTGATGTCATTCAAATTCCATCAAACAGACCAGTCGCCCGTATCGATCACCAAGATTTGATTTTCAAAACCGAGAAAGGAAAGCTAAAAGCGGTTGCTGATGCTATCAAAAAATATCATAAAGAAGGCCGTCCCGTTCTTGTTGGTTCGGCTTCGATCGCCAAAAACGAGCTGATCGCAAGCTGGCTCGATAAAGAAAAAATCCCTTACGAAATCCTGAACGCTAAAAACAATGAACGTGAGGCAGCAATTATTGCCAAAGCAGGTGAAAAGGGTGCTATTACGCTGGCAACCAACATCGCTGGTCGCGGTACTGACATCGTGCTCGGTAAAGGCGTGAAAGAACTGGGCGGTCTGGTAGTAATTGGTAGCGAACGGCACGAATCCCGCCGCATCGATAACCAGCTCCGTGGTCGTGGCGGACGTCAGGGCGACCCTGGTGAAACTCAGTTCTACGTTTCGACTGAGGACGATCTGATGCGCATTTTCCAAGGTGAACGAATCGCTTCTTTAATGGACACGCTGGGCGTTGAAGAAGATCAGTCGATTCAAAACAAGGCCGTCTCAAAAACGCTTGAAGCAGCACAAAAACGTGTTGAGGGTTATAATTTCGACACTCGAAAAAACGTCGTCCAGTACGATAATGTTATCAACCGTCATCGTCGAGTCGTTTATACTATGCGTCGCAAAATTCTTGAAGGCGATGATATTAAGCCTGAGATTCTGCGCCTCGTCAACGAAAGTGTGCGTCGTCTTACCTATATGCCAACGAAGAACAATCCTAAATTCGTTGAAGAGTTTACGGCTATCTTTCCGGTTGACTCGAAAGAAGTCGAGGTTATTGGTGCGGAAAAACGTGACAAACGGCGTTTCGAACTTGCCGAAAAAGAAGTCACAGCATTCTATGCGAGTAAAGAGGATGAGCTTACTGCTGAAGTAATGCGAAAGGTTGAGCGCGAAGTGTATCTACAAGTACTCGATACGCTATGGATGCAGCACCTCGAGAATATGCAACACTTACGTGAGGGAATTCACTGGCGTAGCGTAGGTCAGCGTGATCCGCTTGTCGAGTATAGGAGCGAATCTCAAAAGCTGTTCGAAAGTCTTCAGGATACGCTTCGTGATGAGGTCTTGCGAGCTATCATGCATGTTCGCAAGAGTGATGTCGTTGCGCGTCAAGAAGAAGACCACGATACGGAACTGACTCGTCTTGCTGAATCTGCCGTTGAACGCGGTGTCAACGAAGTAACAGGCGGCGAGGAAAATCGCGATAGCGACTTTAAGACAAAGCCTGCCAAAACTACTACAGAAGCTAACCGGCAAAAAAATGATGCACGAAAGAAAAAGAAGGCACAGCGCCAAAACCGTAAAAAGAACCGTAAGTAGTCTATAGGAATCGTTAATGAAGCATACAGTTGAAGAGGTAAAATTAGCTAGTGGAGCGCGGGGACTCCTGATTGATATCCCCGGCGCGACAGTGATGAGCTTTCAATTTCAGTTTCGAGCAGGTAATCGTTATGTACTCAATAAAGACATCTACGAAACGGCTCATATCATGGAACACATGGCGTTTGGCGCCAATGCGCAATTTAAAAGCGAGCACGAATATGAAGCTGAGTTTACCAAGAATGGCGCATATCATAACGCATATACTAGCGACCTTTCTATGGTGTATGTTGCCGATTGTGCTGATTTTGAATGGGATCGTATTTTAGCGCTTCAACAGGTTGCGATTTGTCATCCCAAGTTTAACCCAGCGGAGCTGGAAGCCGAAAAAGGTAACGTAAAAAGCGAGCTAACAGGCTACCTTAATAATCATAATCGCGTGCTCTGGCCAAAAATCCAGCAGCTGCTCGGCGAGGACGTCTATACTTTTTGGCAGCGTCTTCAAACCATTTCAAACGTGAGCCTGGCCGATATTCGTGAACACCACAAGCGCACTCACACCGCGACCAACATGCGATTTGTCATAGCCGGAAAGCTCCACGGCCGAAAAAGTGAAATCAAGCGCCAGCTTGAAAAATGGGATCTTCCGGAAGGCGATCGCTTTGAGGTGCCGCGCGATGAATTATCGCGGGCCAACCCCACTCTTATTCGTCGCAAAGAGGCTTCAAACCTTACATTCGGTTGGTCGGTAATGATGCCGCGCGATATCAGCGACGAAGAGGTTGAAGCCATGAATTGTCTCGACCATATCCTTACGGGTACCATGCACTCCAGAATTTACGGAGCAGCCAGGAAGCGTGGTTTAGCATACAACATCTTCTCGGATACTACCGTTGGTTTTTATGATAGTAGCTGGGATTTTGGCGGCGAGGTAAATCTTGAAACAGCGGATGAACTGTTTGACATCATTGTTCGTGAAGTGAAGCACGTTATGGATGGCAAAATTACTGAAGCGGAGCTTGATGCTGCCAAGTCGTATGCACTTGGCCGGTATCAAATGGGCGCGCAAACCGTGGCACAAATCAGCAACTTCTACACCGGACGCTATTTTGCAGACGGCGTTGTAAAAGATTACGAAAAAGTCCCTGAGGCTATTCGCCGTACAACCCGTGAGCGCATGATAGACACCGCCCGTGAGTTTATCTCAGGAGATGCCTGGGTTCTCGCAGGAGTTAGTAGTGGTGAAAAAGAAGAGATAGTTTCCCTGAATGACAAACTAGCAACCTTGTTTTCTAATGCGGTAAAATAGCAATATGAACATCGCGATCGCCGGATATGCAGTCGAAGGAAAATCTAATTACGATTATTTTTCGCGTCAAGGTCATAATCTGACAATCATCGATGAACGTGAGTCGCTCCACGATGCTCCCTCGGGAATTCCTACGCGCTTAGGTAAATCCGCCTTTAAAAACCTTGATGATTTTGATATGGTCGTTCGTACCGCAAGTATGCCCCCGGCAAAACTGAGGGGTGCAAAGAAGGTGTGGTCAACGGCAAACGAGTTTTTCGCCCAATGTCCCGCGCCTATCATTGGCGTAACCGGTACGAAAGGCAAAGGAACAACGGTAAGCCTCATCGCGAGTATTTTACGTAGAGCGGGTAAAACAGTTCATGTTGTTGGAAATATCGGCAAGCCGGCACTCGACGAACTACCCAATATTTCCTCCAAGGATATTGTCGTGTACGAATTAAGCAGCTTCCAGTTATGGGATTTAAAAAAATCTCCACACATAGCTGTCGTCTTGATGATAGAGCCCGACCATCTGGATATCCACGCATCATTTGAGGAATATATAACAGCCAAAGCAAAGATCGTTGCTTCGCAGACCGAGTCGGATTTTGTCATTTTTGCTAAGCAAAATGAGTATGCGGCGAATATCGCGGGCATGTCACGTGCTCAAAAAGTCGGTGTGCAATCGCACGATACAGTCTATGTTCAAGACGGTTTTTTCTGGGATAAAGACGAAAAAATATGTGCTGTTTCGGCCCTTCTTCTGCCAGGGGCACATAACCAAGATAACGCCTGTGCGGCAATTGCTGCTGCGTGGCTGTATGTTCAAGACAAAGAAAGTATCGCAGCAGGCCTCTCCGATTTCAAAGGCCTACCGCACCGCCTAAAACTAGTGAGGACCGTCAATGATGTGCGTTACTACGATGATAGTATTGCGACTACAATCGGCAGCGCCATCGCGGCGATTCATGCTTTCTCCCAGCCAAAAATCCTTATCTTAGGTGGATCAAGTAAAGGCGTAGTTGATTTTGCAAGTTTGGTAGATGTGGCTGCGAGTGAGGGCGTAAAAGCTGTTGTCGCGATCGGTGATCAAGCCGACCTCATAGAGCAGAGTTTTAGCTCGACGAAAATTCCTGTCAAGAATATGGGTCAGCAAGTGACAATGCGTGAAATAGTGGCCGAAGCCACTCGGCTAGCAATTCCCGGCGATATTGTTATTCTTAGTCCGGCATGTGCGAGCTTTGGGATGTTTAAAAATTACACGGATCGTGGCGATCAGTTTGTCGCGGCAGTAAACGAACTATAATCTTGTTTGAAATGATCAATGCGTTGCCGTATGGCATCGGTCGGTTCAAGAATAATCATATTTTGATTAGCATTTTGAAAACGTTTCTTTAGCCAATGATAGTGAGTACATCCGAGCACTATCACATCACATCGTTTCTTCCTGAGGTCAGCTACTAATGCAGCGACCTCTATTTCTTCAGATCTGTTGTTCTCAATCACCGAAGCCCATTCATGGCAGTCGGGTTCAATGACTCTGACATCTTTGGCCCACATTTCTTTTAAAATAGCATAAGATTCGCTGGCCAGTGTTGCTCGGGTCGCACATACGGCAATCACGCCTGATTTTGTTTGTGTTGCGGCTGGCTTTATCATCGGTTCAAGGCCAATAAAAAAGATACGCGGGTGAGTTTTCCGCAAAAAAGAAATCGCATTGGTCGAAGCTGTATTGCATGCAATGACAATCACGGTGCAACCGGCATTTATAAGTGGTGTAATTGCTAGGAGCGTTAACTGCTGGATTTCTTCGGGAGATTTATTCCCGTAGGGCACATGCTCGCGATCGTGTGCGTACAGGATCTCATCATCCGTGAATGCGAGCTGGAGTTCGTCCGCGACAATTTTGCCACCAATTCCCGAATCAAATACGCCAATTTTCATTACCAGTAGTGTAGCACGACTCATGGTAAAATAGACATACATGCAACCTCTGGAGAAACGAATTGCCCATCTAAAAAAGAATGTCGCTGCCGCCTACGAGCGGCTTGCTATTGACCAGAAAGTCAAACAACTCGGAGAACTCGAAGCGGAGCTCGCCGCACCTGAAATTTGGAATAACCCTAGCTATGCTCAGGAGAAAAGCAAACAGTTTGCTCAGCTAAACGATATGGTGCAACCTTGGCAAACACTCACTATGCAAGTCTCAGATATTTCAGAGTTAATGAGCTTTGGAGACGAAAGTCTACTCGACGAATTTGAAGGGCAGGTGAGCGCGCTTGAAAAAGAATTTGCTGAGCGCAAAAAAGAGCTACTTTTTAACGGCCAATACGATGACCACAACGCAATTCTGCGCATCTCTGCGGGGGCGGGCGGTACTGATGCTCAAGACTGGGCCGAAATGCTGGAGCGGATGTATCTTCGTTGGGCCGAAAAAGCGGGTCTTCAAACAAGCGTCGTAGAGCGCTCCAATGGAGAAGAGGCAGGTATCAAAAGCAGCGTTGTAGAGGTTTCGGGTCCGTATGCTTTTGGCAAATTAAAAAGCGAAAACGGCGTGCACAGGCTCGTGCGCCTCAGTCCATTCAATAGTGATAATCTCCGACAAACCAGTTTTGCTCTTGTCGAGGTTTTGCCGCAAATAGATGCCCCCGATGAAATTCAGCTCGACGAAAAAGACTTAAAAATTGATGTATACCGGGCAGGTGGTCATGGTGGACAAAGCGTCAATACTACCGATAGCGCAGTCCGGGTGACCCATACTCCAACCGGCATTGTGGTCGCAATCCAAAATGAGCGGAGCCAGTTGCAAAATAAAGAAATGGCGCTTAAAATCTTACGCTCAAAATTAGCTCAGCTCCAACTTGAGCAGCACGCGCAAAATATCAGCGAGCTTCATGCGGGAGAGTCTGCTAATTGGGGAAGTCAGATCCGAAACTACGTACTTCATCCGTACATGCTTGTAAAAGACACCCGCACAAAGTATGAAGATCGAGATGCCCAAGGCGTGCTCGATGGCAAGCTTGATGCTTTCATGACCGCATATTTAGAGCAGAATCTTAGTTAAGATCCTGATAGCGAATGTCGTATTTTGGCAAATTCAAAAAGCACATTCTTATCCTGGCCGTACTACTCAACAAGCAGCGCAAGCCAATCAAGGAGCGTAATGCGTAAAGATGGGCGAAGTGCTCTCCATATTTCGACCAACATCGCTGCCGATAATTGTCTTTTTCATGCAGCTATTGTAGCAAACCACCACTTTTAACATGGGCGTTATGTGCTATGATAGATAAAGAAGATGATTCTGTTAGATAGGGTAACAAAAACTTACGGAAAAGATATGAAGCCGGCGCTAAACCGGATTAGTCTTCACGTTGAGCCTCGTGAATTTGTCATTTTAGTCGGAACAAGTGGAGCCGGAAAAACAACTCTACTTCGTCTACTGACAAGAGAAGAGAAGCCTACAAGCGGCAAAATAGTCGTTGGTGGAATCGATTACGATACACTCAAAGATAAGCACATTCCATTGCTTCGTCGCAAAATTGGCGTTGTTTTTCAAGATTTCAAACTCCTGCCGCAGCGCACCGTCTTTGAGAATGTTGCATTTGCACTTGAAATCGCCGGTATGACCGGTCGTGAAATTAAAAATACCGTCCCTAAGGTTATTGAACTCGTCGGATTAACGGGTAAGGAAAAGCAATTTCCGCATCAGCTTTCCGGTGGTGAACGCCAACGCGTAGCGATCGCTCGTGCTGTCGTGCGCCAACCTAAGATTCTTATTGCCGATGAGCCAACCGGAAATCTCGACCCAAAACATAGCTGGGATATTGTGCGTCTACTTGAAAAAATTAACAAATACGGCACGACAGTTCTTCTCACCACTCACAACGTTGAAATCGTTAACAAGTTAAAGCGTCGCGTTGTAACGCTGGAGCACGGTAAAATTACAGGCGATCAGGCCCAGGGGAGTTATCGCCAATGAGTAAGAAAATGGATGCAAAAGCATTTGCATTGCAAAAGCGCAAACGTCGTCAGTGGCTCACATTTGTCCGGATGTGTCGCTATGGTGTCAATAACTTCAGTCGTAATGCGTGGCTTACTATCGCCGCAACGGCCGTCATGACAATTACGCTATTAGTGGTATTCGTTACCCTTGCTGCTCGTAATGTCCTGCTTGATACCGTATCTGAAATCCGTGACAAAGTAGACATGTCGATTTATATCAAAAACGACACATCAAACGACGACGTAAAGAAAATCCAATCAGGACTTGAAAAACTCAGCTCCGTTCGCAAAGTATCCTTTATCAGTCCTGAAGAAGCACGTTCAAACTTTGCCCAGTCTAATAAATCGAATACCGGAGCGCTCGATGCATTAAACGAAGCGACTAACGAATTTCCTGGGACCTTCCGAATTAGCCCAGTTGATATAAACAAAACTGACGAACTGCGAAAGTTTGTGGATACCGACGAAACGCTTAAAAAGAACATCGACCCAAATCGTAAACCGTCATTTGCTGGTGAACGTCGTTCGGCCATTGAAAACATTGGTCGGTGGGTAAGTTTTGCCGAACGAGCCGGACTGGGTGCTAGTATTATTTTCATCGCCATATCTTCTCTCATCGTGTTTAATACGATTCGTATGGCCATTTTTAATCGCCGTGACGAAATTCAGATGATGAAGCTCATTGGTGCGGATCGCAGCTTTATCAGAGGACCATTCGTCGTTGAGGCGGTGGTCTATGGTTTTATTGCCGCAATCGTTGCGACGGCGCTTGGCATAGCTATTCTCTATGGAGCAAGCGGTCCGCTACTCAGCTATGGCGTCATGGTTCAAAATACTATCAATTTACTCTCGGTATACATTGCGTTTGTGCTCCTAGGTATGATCCTTCTCGGTGCGATCATCGGTATTGTTTCTTCGCTCCTTGCAACAAGACGCTACCTAAAAATATAAGACTATAAACCAAGGGCCGCATTTTACGTCCGTGACAAAAGACACCGCTGCTATCTAATCTAGTGGTAACATTGACATAAGCTCATTTTCGTGCTAGCATAAGCGTAATGAAACAGCGGTCCACCACACCAGTTTCGAAGCACATCATTCGTCGGGTAGCACTAACGACGATTGCTGGTCTCATGGTGGTAACCGTCCCATTCTCATTTAGCCCAAAAGTATCGGCCGATAAATACGATGATCAAATCAATGCCCTCCAAAAAGAAATCGATCAATATCAGGCGAAAGCAGGTGATCTTAATAAGCAAATTCTTTCGCTTCAAGAAGAAATCAAAGGTATTGATAGCCAAAAGAGCCTTATCCAGACACAGATCAGCCTTACTGAGGTGAAGCTAGCTAAATTACAGCAAGATATTGCGGATACCGAAAAACGAATCAGTGATAACCGGACAGCTCTCGGTACGACACTGGCTGATTTATATGTTGACGATACAATTTCACCTCTTGAAATGCTGGCAAGTAGCAAAAGCATCGCCGATTATGTCGATAAACAAGAATACCGTAATGTCATTCGCGACCAGCTATCTGTGACCATCGAAACGATTAAAAAATTAAAAGCTGACCTTGAAGCTCAAAAAACCGATGTTCAACGAACTCTTGCGGATCAGACAAATGCTAAAAATGCTCTTGTCGCTAAAGAAGCTGAACGAAATACACTTCTTGCGAAGACTCAAGGACAAGAAAATGCCTATAGGCAACTCTCCTCTGATCGTGAAGCACAAAAGCTAAAGGTCCAACAACAGCAGCAGGCTGCCATCGAAGCCGCGATTGCTGCGGCAGGAGGTGGAGGAGCAGTCGTGTTGCCGGGAACTTCTGGTGGTTACCCCTGGAATTCCTCTAATTGTTATGTTGATTCAAACGCACTTTCGCATGGAGGTGTCGACGGCAACGGCGGTGATGGCATGGGTTATGGTTGTCGTCAATGTGCTAGCTACGTGGCATGGAGAATCCTCAAAGAAACGGGCTACGCTCCTACGTACTGGGGAGATGCCATCGACTTTGTCTCAAGTGGTCGGGCAGCTGGCTTCACTGTATCTTCCACGCCTCGAGAACGATCGGCCGGCGTCATTACTACCGGGGGTCGTCCTGGTCATGTCGTATGGGTAGAAAGTATCGATAAGAATAACGGCACGATGATTGTTAGCCAGTACAATTACTACAACGCCGGTGGTCCTGGTTGGGGTAACTACAGCAAGATGCAGGTACCAATTGGTACCTATCAGCAGTACGTCTACTTCTAAACGGTGAGCAATTTCACCCCTAGCGCACAACTTCGGATGTGCGCTATACTTAGTACGTTAGTTAAGAGGGTTTTTATGTGGCAGAAAAAAAACAGTCAATGACGTCGTCGAAAGAAGAAAAAACAGGTATCTCACGACCCGTCTATTTTTTTACCATCGCAATCGTGGCGGTAGTAGGGTTTGTTGCTGGTACTCGAAGTAATAATTTTATAGCTACCGTCGGGCCTATATTCGGCTTTAAAGTCGCGGCAAACAGCACGATTGACTTAAGCTCGGTTCAGCAAACATTCCAACAGCTCAAGGGTAATTTTGATGGTAATCTTGATACTCAAAAACTGATTGAAGGAGCAAGTAGGGGCCTTGTGGCTGCGGCCGGCGACCAATACACGGTCTATATGGACCCTAAAGAGGCGTCGGATTTCAACAAAGACCTTACCGGTGATATCGGAGGTGGAATCGGTGCCGAAATTGGTATCCGGGGTAGTAAGCCTACGATCATCAGGGTACTTGCAAATAATCCGGCCGAAAAAGCTGGGCTTAAAGCCGGCGATACGATTGTGGCCGTCAATGATCAAGCCGCTTCAGACTGGACGGCAGATAAAACTGCAACCGAAATCCGTGGCGAAGCCGGCACAACGGTGAAACTCGTCGTATTGAGAGGTAACGAAACGAAGGATTTTACCGTTACAAGACAGGTTGTTGATAACCCAAGCGTCCAGGCTTCAGTACAAAATGGTCTTGGCATCCTTACTATTAGTCGGTTTGACGACCACACGGGCACACTGGCACGTAAAGCAGCCGAAAGCTTCAAACAGCAGAATGTGCATGGTGTCATACTTGATCTTCGAGGCAATGGTGGCGGCTATATTACGGCGGCACAAGATGTAGCAGGCCTATGGCTGAATAATGAGGTGGTTGTTTCTGAAAGAGTGAACGGCAAAGTGACCGATGAGCTTCGGTCAGGCTCAGACGCAATCCTAGGCTCCATTCCTACAGTTGTAGTCGTTAATGGCAGTAGTGCATCCGCTAGTGAGATCGTAGCCGGAGCACTCCAAGACCATAAAAAAGCGACACTTATCGGTGAAAAGACTTTTGGCAAGGGAACTGTGCAAAAGGTCTTGGACCTTGGAGCCGGAGCCGTCTTAAAGGTGACCGTGGCCAGGTGGTATACACCCAATGGAAAAAATATCACCAAAGAGGGTATTAGTCCTGATCAAGCCGTCGATCTTACCGCAGCGGATGCAGATGCCGGAAGAGACCCTCAGCTCGACGCCGCAAAGGCAAAATTACAGTAGTAAAGCCGACGCTTGTGCTTTTGGTAGGTTTTAGGGTACTATTAGTATAGTTATGGATGCAAATGCAAAGAAAAAAATTCTGCTTGTAGAAGACGATACGGCTTTAGCCGCAGTTTATAAATCTCGTTTGGAGCTCGAAGGCTTTGAAATACGGGAAGTAAATAACGGTGAAGAGGCTCTCTCAGCGGCTATCGATTTCAAGCCGGACCTCATTCTTCTTGATGCGATGATGCCTAAGATCAGTGGATTTGACGTTCTTGATATCTTACGTAATACGCCGGAGACGACCAATATCCGGGTTATTATGCTCACAGCGCTTAGTCAGCCCAAAGATAAAGAGCGAGCTGAGTCACTAGGTGTCGATGATTACCTTGTAAAATCTCAGGTGGTTATTGGCGACGTCGTGGAGCGCATCAAGCACCACCTCGAACTAGCAAAATAAGCAAGCACACTAAAAATTCCACGCCGTAGACGTGGTGTTTTTAACGTAAGCATTTTATTGACATAATAGCTATATTCTGCTACGATAATAGAAGATAAAGCGAAAGTGACACACAAAAAAATGTCTGAAACAAAAAAACCATACATTGAGATTACACCCTACGATGCCAAGCAGTTTTTTGAAACGCCTGATTCTGTCGTGGAAGCCAAAAGAGATGCTCTTTATGGAGAAGGTGCTCTTGGTCGTTTCGCAGTTAATGCTATCGCGAAACGCGGAGGGCTTGTCGGTGTGGTTTTTGCCCCCGATGACAAAGGTATCAGGCACCCCGCCAGGATCGTGAACCTAGGCAAAGACTTTGGCACACCTGTCCATATTGACTACAACAAGCCTTTCGATGCTCAGTATGAACCACTCGACACCGCCGCGAAGGAAGAGGAGCAGGCAGAAAACATGGCTGCGGATACGATGGTTATTAAACGAGATGAGATCGAAACACTTGATACTCCCGCAGAGCTTGACGAAGGTGAACCTACCCAAACTGTTGACATGAAAAACATACTTGATGAAGGACGCGATTCAGAAGTCGTTTCGCCTACTGAGCTGGCAGAAGAAGTTGCCCCCGAATCTGATGAAGCGTTTGAAGGAGCAGCCAGTAACAAAGATCTTATTTCAGAAATAGAAGCAGAACCTGTTACGGGAGCAAAGAAAGAGCCTACTCCAGAAATACCTTGGCGGCAACTTTCACTGGCCGAAAGACTAGCGGGCGCAACTGAACCGCAAGAGAAAGAAGCAGACCCACAGGAGGAACTTGAGGCATCTGCTGAGGAGCAGAGAGAGATTGAAAAGCTTGAGTTGCAAGATATGGAAGTGGCAGAAGCTGTTTCTAAAGTAATAGAGCATACAACCGAGCAGCTCGATAATATGAGCAAAGAAACAGTAGAACTTGCTACTCGATTTGATGAAACATATCCAAATGCATACCGCATTGGTCACACGATAGAGCAAAGCGGTGTACTGCCCGTACTTGATGATATGAAGAAGACCTTTGGCGAGCACGATGCTCGGATTGTTGATATGCAGGCCGAAACAGCTCGATACGTAAAGACCGAAGAAAGTGTTCGTAGACAAGAGCAAACGGAAGAACGCAGCACAAAGCAGGCCTTCCGACAAGAAGCCCTCGAGACTATTGAAAAACTGAGCGAACAGTTAAGCAAGATGGAAGAGGCGAATTCAGGTATGCTGGAAATACAACGAAGTCTCGATAGTATGCTGCGTGATCATGCTCAGCTTATCTACTATCCTGATGTTTCTGTATTTAGAGGTGCCGCTGAAATGACCGGTGACACAGTAAAGCAGTTTACCGAGAGACTTTCTGCGCGCGGTGAGAGCGGAAAGCGAATTCGGTCGCTTATTGAAGAGCTTACAGAGATTCAGGGGAAGCTCCAGGCCGAAGAATAACAATAACGAAAAATCACCTCGGCCGAGGTGATTTTTTTGAGATAAGATGTTTATTTGACGCTTACTTCGGTGCGAGGAGCTGTTTTACCGGTAAAGCGGCTCTTCTTTACCTTTTGGAATGAGACGGTTCCATCCTGAGCGGCATGAATAGTAAAGTTCTTGCTCATAAATGTACCTGGGCCGGCAATTTTTGTGCTACCGGTTTGACGTACGAGAACTTCGCCCGTGCGGACGGTTTGGCCGCCAAAGCGCTTAACACCAAGACGCTGGCCGGCATTGTTGTGGATGTTTTTACTTGTTCCACCTGCTTTAACGTGTGACATGGATAACTCCTTATAGTTTCTATAACAATCTGCTCTATTGTACTCTGATACGGAGTTTTCGTCAAGATAAAAGCGGCTTTATGCTACTTCTTTACCAAGACAAGTAGCTCACGGGCAACAATTTGATCTTCGCGGTAGTAAAGGAGGCCATGGACGTCCGTGTTTTTAAATGAGACAACCGAAAAACCAAAGTCTCCGACCGATTTTATGAGCGGTAAGTGAGTGAATTGGCCTTGCGAGTTCTTCCAGGCCGGTACACCAACGCAGAGTGGTGTGCCAGGTTGAAGCTGAGAGCTGATGTTTTTTAAAAAAGTGGAGATAATGTGGTTGCAGTTTTTTCGCACTTGGTCGAGCTTTTCGGGTGAGGGAGGGGCGCTGAAAGGTTGGCCCAGGTAACTTTCGCAGGCTACGGCATCAATAGGCTGTTCCCAGATTGTTTCCATGGCATCTCCGACATAGAGGTCCTGGTTAAAGGAGATGTGGTATGCGTCTTTAAGCCACGCGAGGTTGTCGTGTGAATAACGGATCATTTTTTCGCTGAGGTCAGTGCCGTACACGGCATAGCCGAGAAGGGCCGCTTCTTGAAGGATAACGCCGGTGCCACAAAAAGGATCAAGCACGCGACCGCCTGGCTTGGTAGGCGCAAGGTTGATCATAATTT
Source organism: Candidatus Saccharimonadales bacterium (assembly GCA_035697325.1). Taxonomy (NCBI): domain Bacteria; phylum Candidatus Saccharimonadota; class Candidatus Saccharimonadia; order Saccharimonadales (SeqCode); species Saccharimonadales bacterium (SeqCode). The sequence goes on along the minus strand of DASSDB010000004.1, from coordinate 272,756 downwards.
GAGCAAGTTTTGGCGGCAGCATACCCACGAATGCATCACGCTTTGGTCGACCTTGATCACGACGAGCAAGCGAGGTAATGTTTTGTGCGCCGATACTTTCCGCGATACAAACACGGCCATCGGACGCCTTTACTACAAGCAACTCAACTTTATTGGCGCTAAGCCCTAACTTGTTGTGATGAGAGACGGCAGTATTAAGAGAGGTATCGGCATTGGGAACAAGACGAAGGCTGATTCCGGCTTCTTTTAGCTTTTGCTTAAGAATGATGCCGGTTTTTTGCACGTCACGAGGGCTTGTTTTGAAGCCGTACGCACTGATTCCAAGAGTTATTTTACCTTGGGCTGAGTCCCAGTGCCTTCTGTAATAATTTACGAGTTGCATACTGATACGGTGCCAATCTCCATTAGGAAATTCCGCGATGATCTTTCCGGCTTTTTGTGTGCCACCAAGACGCTCAACGAAAAAATCGGTAGCTTCAACGGTGGCTGAATCGGGTGAAAACCACGCGGTGTTTTCCGCACCATAGAGTCGCTCAAGTTCGGCCATGCCTAAATTTGGTTGGCGTCCAAGTATCGCAATGTACATGTTTCATAGTATATACTAAGAACATGTCTTTTCGAGCGTGGGTAAGTATTGTAACGCTAGTATTGATCGTTGTGATCATTTTCTTTTCGCGTCATGAGCTGGTGCATGCATGGCAGCTTTTAGAGCGGGTAAACTTATGGCTGTTGCTTCTTTTGATCCCGGGTCAGGCATTGGCGTATTATGCAAGCGGTGAAATGATCTTCTCATACCTGCGTGCAAAGAATTCGATCGATGACGTGAAAGGCCCGGAACTGGCCCGGATGTCACTTGAGATGAATTTTGTAAATCATATCCTGCCAAGCGGTGGGGTGAGCGGTGTGTCGTATATGACATGGCGGTTAGGCAAATATGGCGTTCCTCCGGGTCGTGCCGCTATGGCGCAGGTAGTGCGGTTTGCTATGGGATTTGTTTCGTTCATTGTGCTTCTAGTGGTGGCTGTTTTGGCTGTAACAATAGACGGTAATATCAACCGCTGGATCATTCTAGTGAGCAGTACAATGGTGGCCGGTATGACGACGGTGATTTTGCTTGGCGCGTATCTTTTGAACGGCGAGCGGAGAACCGAGAAATTTGCAGACTGGGTAACTCATACGACAAACGGTTTGGTGCGAAAAGCGACGCTAGGAAAGCGGCGCAAGGTACTTAACGATACTAAAGTGCGTCATTTTTTTCAAGAAATGCATAGCGATTATGTGGCACTGAAGCAGGATAAGGCCATCTTGCTGAAGCCATTTTTGTGGGGGTTGGTATTTACGGCTTTCGACGCGTTGTTATTTTGGATTACATTTTGGGCGCTTGGTACGCCGGTCAATCCTGCTCCTATTTTGATTGCATATGGCGCGGCAAGTATGGCGGCATTTTTTGTGGTAACTCCCGGAGGCGCGGGAGCATACGAGGCGATCATGGTAGGTTTTTTGGCGATAGCCGGGCTTAGCCAAGGTGTTGCAATAGCAGGTATTGTACTGACACGCGTGATCTTACTTATTGGGACTATTTTGTTTGGCTACTTATTTTATCAGCATGCGATTTTGAAGTATGGACGACGAGACACAAAAGCTTCGAATTAGTGTCAGCGATTTTATCGCGCTTACCAATCAATCGCTTGAATATGCATTTCCGTATGTTGAAGTTGAAGGAGAAGTAAGTAGCTTTAAAGTAAATCAGGGAAAATATGTCTTTTTTGACCTGAAGGACAATGGGGGAAGTGTGGGCTGCTTTATGATGGCTTGGCAGCTTCGCGTGGCGATTGAAGAAGGAATGAAGGTTATCGTGGGGGCCACTCCAAAGCTTACGCAGTGGGGAAAGTTTAGCCTGACGGTGCGCAGTATCCGCCCAAGCGGAGAAGGAAGCTTGAAGAAAAGCTTTGAATTATTAAAAGAAAAACTGACCAAAGAAGGGTTGTTCGCACCTGAGAGAAAGCGAGTACTTCCTGAAGTACCGATGCATGTCGGAATTATAAGTAGTATACAGGCAGCTGGATACGGCGATTTTATCAAAATATTAGGCGAGCGTTTCGGTGGTATTAAGGTGGATGTCGCTCATGTGCAAGTGCAAGGAGACGGGGCTGCTGATCAGATCGTACGAGCTATTAAGTATTTTAATTCCCACGACGTACTCCCCGAAGTACTGGTGATCGTTCGAGGTGGCGGAAGTGCTGATGATTTAGGTACGTTTAATGATGAGCTGCTGGTGCGCGAGATAGCTACAAGCCGTATTCCGACGCTTGTGGGGGTCGGGCACGAAGTGGATGTAACTCTGGCAGACTTGGCAGCAGATGTACGAGCAGCAACACCGAGCAATGCAGCTCAGCTGCTTGTTCCCGATCGCCGCGAGATGATACGCGCAACCAGGCACAAGGTGCAAAGGATCGTTCCAAAAGTGGAGCGAATCATTGAGCAGCAACAGCGTGATGTGGAACAGATTCTTCAGCGTGCTTTTGAGCGTATTGATCGGAGACAGGCACAGGCTCATGATCAGTTACAGGCAATTCGAAGAGTGTTGCACCAGATGGATCCGCAAATCGTATTACAGCGCGGCTATGCGATTGTCCGCGGAGAGGTACGCCCCGGGACAATGCTTGAAATTGAGAAAAGCGATATACTAATAACAGCGGAGGTTCGTAATGTCAGAAAAAAGTAATAGCGCAACAATCGCACAAAAAACTGCTATGCTCCAAAAGTTGGTTGCATGGTTTGAGAGTGATGACTTTGCGCTCGAGAAAGCGCTGGATAAATTCGCGGAGGCAGAAAAGCTCGCGGCTGAAATTGAGCATGACCTTTTATCGCTAAAGAATGATATCCAAGTGGTGAAGGCACGCTTTGACGAGGTGTAGATGGTAGTTTTTTGGATTGTAGCCGGAATCGTTTTGCTGTTCGGGTTTGTGGTATTCTTTGGCGCTCCCTATGTGCCAAGCAAACGACGGGAGCTTGAGAAGGTATTCAAGGAATTATATGGTTTAACCTCCCGTGATGTACTCGTGGATCTGGGATCGGGGGATGGTATCGTACTGCGAGTAGCGGCTAAAACCGGCGCCAAGGCAATCGGTTACGAGTTGAATCCGGCTCTTGTGCTATTGTCGCGATTCTTTTCGCGAGGAAGCAAGAATATTCGCATAGTGTCGGCAAATATGTGGCAGGTGCAATTACCTCCCGAAACGACAGTCGTGTATGTGTTCGCTGTTTCTCGGGATATTGGAAAAGTAGCGCGCAAGCTACAAAGTGAAGTGAATCGCTTGCGTCATCCGATCTCAGTTATCAGCTACGGCTGTGCTATCCCTCATATGACAGCGCTCAGAGTGCTCGGTGCGCATCATCTGTATACCTTTGCTCCTTTACAGCCAAAATAAACACAAGTATAATGACCCCATGATGAAGCGACATAAAAATGAACAAGGTGGTATCAGTGGCTCGATGCTTGCCATAATCGGCCTCTCGGTGCTCGTGCTTGTGGCCGGAGGCTTGGCGATTTGGGCGTACGTAAACTATAACGAACAAAAAACCAACGTAGACGGAAAAGTGAAACTGGCCGTTGCGCAGGGTAAAAAAGAGCAGCAAGATGACGACGAAGTAAAATTCGCCGAACGTGAAAAAGAACCAAACCGGACGTTTGTTGGCCCGGATGATTATGGCCGTTTAACTTTCAATTATCCTAAGACCTGGAGTGTGTATGTTGCAAGCGACGTCGCAAGGGGCGGTTCGTATCAAGCGTACTTAAACCCAGTTGTAGTGCCTCCGGTATCCCCAACTCAGCAATTTTCTCTGCGCGTAACGATTGAGCAAAAAGATTACGATCAGGTGGTAAAAACCTATGAAAATCTTGTTAAAAAAGGCGATCTGCGTACCTCGGCCGTAAGTGCCAATGGTAATAACGGTACTCGGCTTGATGGAAACTTTACGAAAGATATTCGCGGATCAGCTGTGATTTATAAAATTCGTGATAAGACGGTGACGGTACAAACAGATGCCGACACATTCAAACCTGATTTTGAGAATATAATCAAAACGATAAACTTTAATCAGTAATCCTTGGGCTTCTTGATATGCTACACTTAAAGTAGCATGCAGGGGGAAAATATTGAACAGCTAAAAAAGGGAGCCGTATCTTTTGAGAGCGAGCTGCCTTTTTTGGTTACTGCGTCTCATGAGCTGAAATCTCCCCTGGCTTTGGTGCGCCAGTTGGCGTTTGCACTGGAGGATTCTCGTTTGACGGAGAGCGAGCGAGCGCGAATTGCGAAACAGATTTTACTCACGAGCGAGCGAGCGCTTCGCCTTACGACCGACCTGGCAAAATCTGCTCGGTTAGAGGATAGTTTGTTTGAGTTGGAGCCGCTTAATCCTCAGCAAATTTGCGAGGAGGTCGTACACGAAATGTTGCCGCTATATAAGGCTAAAAACCGTGAAATTAGGGTGGCCTCACGATACCGACCGATGCTGGCGGTGGCTAATAAGGATCTATTGAGGCGGATTATTCTTAATTTCGCCGATAACGCGCTTCACTATGCAGAAGCGGACACTCCAGTGGAACTGAGGGCTGGAGCGCAGGCTCATAAGGAGAAGATCAGGCTAAGCGTGCGCGATTATGGACCAGCTGTACCGGCGGATATGTGGCGACGACTTCAAGCAAGCTTAGGAAATGCATCTCAGCCGCTTCATATGCGTCCACAGAGCAGCGGGTTAGGCTTATTCGTTGCGGGCCAGTTTGCACGCGCAATGCAGGGAGAAATCGGAGCCACGCGGCACAGAGACGGCGCGACCTTCTATGTTGATGTAACTGCCTCTGCCCAGTTGAGTTTGTTATGACAAAAAATCCACTCGTATTAATCGTTGAAGATGATGATTGGATGGCTCAGCAGCATCAGCGGTCCTTAGAAGCGGCGGGGATGAGGACGAAAATTGCTTCGCATGCTCTTGCTGCTATAGATGCTCTTGATGCGGTCCGGCCCGATGTGATTGTGCTCGACGTTTTACTGCCAGGGCCTAACGCCTTTACACTCCTCCATGAAATGCACTCTCATGCGGATTTAGCAGGAATACCGGTTGTTCTCTGTACCAATAGCGCTGATCAGCTCGTGAAAGAAGATCTTAAGGCGTACGGAGTGCGGCGTGTGCTAGATAAGACAAAAATGCAGCCGAAGGAGCTAGAGGCCGCAGTCCGAAAGGCGCTTTTGTGAGCGATCGTCGAACGAAAGCTATTGTACTAAGGCGGACTAATTATGGTGAGGCGGATAGGATCGTCCAATTTTTAACTCCGGAAGGACGCCAAACAGCGATGGCGCGTGGAGTACGTAAAGAAAAAAGCAAGCTGGCGGGAGGCATAGAACTGTTTGCGGTGAGTGATGTGGTGATTCATCAAGGAAAAGGCGATATGGGAGTTTTGACATCGGCCAGGTTATCGCAATTTTATCGCCATATTTTGGAAGATTACGACAAACTACAATTTGGTTATGAAGCGATCAAGCAGGTAGCGCGAGCAACGGAAACGGTGGATGAGCCGGAATGGTATGATCTGTTGGCCGAGACTCTTGCCGGACTTGATGCCGATTCGATTTCCAGAGCTCTTGTAGAAACGTGGTTTTATTTGCGCTATGCCGCACTTTTAGGTCATGAGCTGAGTTTTCGTCATGATGTGAACGGCGAGCTACTTCAGGCAGATAAACACTACATGTATGACGTTGGCGAGAGAGGTCTTAGAGAGCATGTTAGCGGAGACTTGGCAGCAGATCATATCAAATTTTTACGTTTATTAAATGCCAAACCTTTAGCTGTGGTTGTGCAAATTGGAGGGGTTAGTGATATCTTGGCGGCGTGTTGGCATGTAGCAAGGCAGCACGCCGCGATATGATTTAGGGATATGAGAACGGCCTGCGAAAAGCAGGCCGGGTGTGCTATTTTGAAGTAGCCGCACAACCAGGGGCATTGTAGAGGGTGAGCTCAATTTTTGAACAGAAGACCGATCGGCCGACAGAAGGTGAGCAGGAAGACTTGCGCAGAGCGCTTCCAGTTCCGGTCCTTCCAGGCCAGCTTGAATGCTCGGGGGAAGAGTTCGTAGCGTAACCCGAACGGTACGAACTTGAGTTCCCATGCGAGCGAGTTGAGCTCGTAGGGCCTGACGTCACGTAGCATTTGTCGGGTCATCTTGTAGCCGACTCGCGCTCGGCTGATGTTGCCATTTTTTGCATCGATGCGGCAACGAAAGCCAAGACTTGTGAAGTACTCGATCTTGCGTTCAGCCTCCTGCTGAAAGAATGGTCGGCCATCCTCGGGGTCCGGTGTGTTGTCGTCGTACTTCAATAGCGCGAGCGATCCTTCGATGAACTTCATGGCGCGGCCGGTATCTCCCTGGACGAGGGGTACCATGCACCAATCTCGCTGGATGCGACCTTTGTGAATCCGAGTACGGGCCAGCCTGTAGGCGGACTCGAACGCTGCTTCTGCTTCGTCGTAGTTACCGAGCATGCGCTGACAGATGCCGTACATCTGTTCGACTTCGGCATTACCTACGGGGTTGAATGATTCTCGAAGGTTCTCAAAGAAACGCAGAGCTCCTTTGGTGTCGCCGCTGTTCAGCATGCGTCCGCCTTGGCTCAGATCGATTGACACGCGATCGCCTCCATCTGTAGTGTCCTAAAATTATTATATAACGTATCCGTTTAACTATCAAACGATGTGTAATAAACTTGTATCTGTTATAATATGGTCAATATGGAAAAACAGAACACCAAGCTCGAAGATATTGTTAGCCTTGCGAAACGTCGTGGTTTTATTTACCAGGGAAGTGACGTCTATGGCGGCTTGAGTGGAACCTGGGATTACGGTCCGTTGGGCGTTACGCTGAAACGCAATATTATGCAGCTATGGTGGAAGATGTTTGTAGATGCTCGTGACGATATGTATGGTGTTGATGCGGCAATTCTCATGAACCAAAAAGTCTGGCAGGCCAGCGGACATGTCGATACTTTTGTTGATCCTCTATGCGAAGATACGGTGAATCACCGCCGTTACCGTACGGATCATATCTTAAAAGACAATGGCATCGACCCAACGAGTATGACAATGGCGCAAATGGATCAGGCAATTCGTGAAAAAAACCTCAAAAGCCCAGACGGGAATCCTTTAAGTGAATCACGGACATTCAATATGATGTTTGAAACACACGTTGGGCCAGTATTAGATGAAAAGTCGATTAGCTACCTACGCCCCGAAACGGCCCAGGGAATCTTCACGAACTACAAAAACGTCGTCGATAACTTTTATCCCGACCTCCCGTTTGGTATTGCGCAACAGGGAAAGGCATTTAGGAACGAGATTTCACCTCGTGATTTTGTCTTTCGTTCACGCGAATTCGAACAAATGGAGATCGAGTACTTTGTTCACCCGGACAAATGGGCGGAAAGTTTTGACGCGCTTCTTAAGGATATTCACGAATTTCTTATGGCGCTTGGCTTGCCGCAGGATAAGATCCATGAACTGGAAGTCCCTGAGGAAGATCGTGCGCATTACAGCAAGCGTACAGTGGATATCGAATACGATTTTCCTATCGGCCGCGAAGAACTCTTGGGTCTTGCGTATCGAACAGATTTCGATCTTGGTAATATCCAGCGCGTTAGCGGCAAAAGCATGGAATATACAGTAAAAGGCACGAATGAAAAATTTGTTCCTCATGTGATTGAACCAAGCTTTGGCGTGGAAAGAGCTTTGATGGCTGTTTTGTCGGCGGCCTTCACCGAAGATGAAATAAACGGTGAAAAGCGGATTTTCCTGAAGTTTTCCGAGTATTTAGCGCCGGTAAAATATGCCGTTTCGCCACTCCTTAAGAACAAGCCCGAATTGGTAGTAAAAGCGCGTGAAGTCTATAAAATACTTAAAGAAAAGCACGGCAATGTGATGTGGGACGATAACGGCAATATTGGAAAACGCTATCGCCGTCAGGATGAAATCGGTACGCCGCACTGCGTTGTGATTGACTTCCAGACACTCGAGGATAATACGGTAACTATCCGAGATCGCGATACGACCGAGCAAAAACGAATAACAATTCAAGATCTGCGCTAGCTCTCATGACAAGTAGCAAGCTACAAGACCAGTCCAATTACGTTGTTGCGTTTTTGGCTGTCGCGGTCGGTTTGCTTATTTTTCGGCCTGAATTAGAGAATATCCATCTCCCTATTTTTTCCATAGAAATATCTCTTTTTCTTGCGGCTGTCATTTTTGTGTCAATGCTTGTTATTGCGGTGTACTTGAATGCGCTTGCACTTGTAGTGACTAACTTTAATATCACAAGGGTGCCACTCAATAGCTATATAGAAAAACTGGCGAGTTTTTTAATGATATTTGGGCTACTGAGCCCGCTAATGCTTCTTATGGTGGTGCTATTATCGTGGTTGGTGCACTTAATTGACTGGTCTGGTATTGTGAACTCAACGGTATCATCGATTATCGCCGGTGTTGCAGGTATTATAACGGGTGCCGTTGCGGGATATACAACGGATCGACGCGATAAGATCAAACTCGAGTCGCTTTTTTACAAAGAAGAGCAGGAGGCGATCCAAGCTCAATATAGAATGAAATCTGATGGAGACGAGTATGCTTTCCTGGAGCACTATGAATTTGTTACAAGTTATACACGGGAATATATACGGGCGCTTGGATACGGAATCCGTAGTTTTAGTATTGGTTTCATGGCAAAGATTCTTTACGACAAAAAAATGATTTCGAAAAAAGAGCTTGAAAATATGAGATGGGTGAACACAATTAGGAATTCATATGCTCATGCGGAATCAAAAATAAAAGCCTCAGATCAGCGAAAGGCCGAAGATTATCTTGAGGACTTTATGCTGGTTATAAAACGAGAATTTGCAAGACTAATAAAAGAAAAGAGGTAATTATCCTCTTTCAAATAATCTGCGGACCTCGACAACCGTATTAGTGCGAATGCCTTGGGCATACTCTTCGGGCTTAGTCGGGCGAACGATATAGATATGGTCAACTCCCTCCATGCCGTCAAGTCTGAGTCCTGCGCGAGCGAGGAGGCGGCGGGCACGTTCCGGGAATACTTCTTCGAAATCAACAAATCGTTCACCACCATCGACGTCGCTGTAACGGTGCGGTTGCCCGTCTTGGTCGTAAAAAAACTCTTTTTCGTTGCTCATAGTTAACCTACAATAACCGCTTTTTGCCTATTTGTAAAGTATGCCAAAAGAAAGATATCATGTATGCTAAAAAAATGATCGATGAGATGAAAAAAGCCGCACGACAGGCAGGGGCTTTTATGCTACTAACAAATGAACGAAGCCATACTGAAAAAACGAATGCTAAGGATTTTGTGACAGTGGCTGATATTAAGTCACAGGATATACTTCGCAAATCACTCTCGGATGCCTATCCAGATGCGATGATCCTTTCTGAAGAAGATGATGAAGAAGCACGTCGCCAGCTTTTTGAAAATGACTTTACGGGTTTTGTGCTTGACCCTATTGACGGTACTTACAATTTTAAACGTGACATGCGTGAGTCGGCGATTTCTATCGGATATATTGAAAAAGGAGAAGCGATGTGTGGAGTTATTCTTGATCCATACAAAGACGAACTTTACGAAGTGGAGCTGGGCAAAGGGGCGTTTCGCAACGGCGAAAAAATCTCTGTAAGTAATCAGGCCAATTTGGTAGGGGCGAGTGTCGCAACGAGTAATAGCTATGACGATGCTGCGATGGCGCGTAATTTAAAACGGCATCTCGCAATCTATGAGCAGGAAGGAATAATGCCCTGGACAAGCTGCCCTGGGAGCGGTGTGCTTATTATGGCCTGGGTGGCGTGCGGTCGCATAGATGCCTATCATCACAATGGGCTGAAGCCCTGGGATAATGCTGCTGCGTTTCTCCTTGTTCGTGAGGCAGGCGGCCAGGTACTGACGCTTGAAGGAGAACAAGCACCATTTACTTCATCAAGCACGCTAATGGGCAATACACAGATCATTAATCTATTGAGTGGTGTATTTAAGGCTGTTCCTGATTTTCTGTAAGAAGATAATGCATGTGCTGTATATCGGTATGAATAGCACGTAGCGCCATTTCTGACTGCTGCTTAGCTAAGTGGTAGCAATTAGGTGAACGAGGGTGGCGCTCGATCGGTTTACTATGGCGGCCTCTTTGGATGTCGGAATGAGCAAGTGTAACAACTGGAGCAGGCGGGGATTCATTTGAGATACTGTCTTGGAGAAGGGCGATTTCGATAAGTTTTTCGCCGATATGTTTGCCAAATGCTTCCCATTTTCGAGCTTCTTCAAGGCTGCCTGGCAAATAATCTTCTTGGATGAGCCAGTTTCCGCTGTCGTTTTGGAGGATGTATATTTCTCCATAACTCATGGTTTTACCGTATCATGTTATGGACAAAATGAAAAATATTAATGCATAATATATGTATACAAAAGTGAAAGCCTAAATTTTAGTGGCGGGGGCGTTCTATGGTGATGAACGCCCCCGCCGGGAATCACGTGCGGCTCTTGCCCGACGCTTCCCCCTCGATCGTCGCTGCGGCCGACTTCAGCCCGCGGGCGATGGCCGAAAGGGTGGAATCCCATGCTCTGCCCACGGCTTCGCCGGCGGTGTTCGCTGAGTGGGTGACCGCGTCCATGGCCGTCTCGATGGACTCCATGGCCCATTCGCGGCCGAGGTCGGCGAGAACCTCACGGAGCGCGTTGTCCGTGATGAACTTGAGAAACTTCTGGCTGAGTCGGCGGTCGATGACGACGACGATCGTGATCTTGAACAGCATCAGGTTGATCGTGTCCTCGTACTGGCTCTTGCCCGAAATGGCGGAGTCCAGTGTCCGGCACTCCTCGTGGATGGACTTGCCGATCTCCTCGTAGATCCGATCTCGGAGGTATCCGGCACGATCCTCCTGGATCTTGCCACTGATGATCACGTCCACCTGGACATCGGGGTTGCTCATGACTGCCTCGTTTCTGCTCGATGGTTACCGTCACACGGCCTTAGAATACAGTATAATAATTTCTTTATCTATGCAACAGATAGGAATGATTTATGGGGCCGATCTAGTCAAAAACCAGAGCGGCCCCACGAATCACATGATGGAACTAGGCGCTTTCTTCCTTGGCATCGCTGATGCGCTGGATTGCCGTCATGTCCTCAATGATGAGACGGACGCCTTGGTCGTAGAGCTGATGGCTCGACATCATCGCCACCGGTGGCTCACGCAGAACCAGCGAGTCCTCAGGCGGTGTGCGCACGAGCCCCATGAGTTCGCTGTAGGCGAGAGCCGGGGCCGATACTTCTTCCCTCTGACGGGCATAAACACTTTCAGGAAGAAGGCAAGTCGAGCTTGGGCAGTCATCGCCAGGGAAGAAATAGGAACGCCCCGTTTCCTTACCCGTGCGCATGTCGGCCACCCAGTAGGTCTGGCTTGCTTCGACGATGTCGCGCAGGTCGATGAGCACACCTTCTTCTCGGAGCTCTGCGAGCTTGATCAGAGACATGCCGCTCGGTACCAGGGCTGCGTGCTTGTCGGAAGGGGCATAGATCCGAACTTCAAGCTCTCCGTTCCCTCCCTCCATCCATCGAACGATGGCTGCGCAGATGCCACCGTGCATGTAGCAGAGCAGGCGATTGACGAGTAGTTCGACGTCGATGCCGTGGTTGGGGCGAAGGTATACGTAACGATGTCCTTCCGGCTCACCGTAAACAGTGGGCGTGAACGGCTGGTCCTTCACTTTGGCAACTCCTTACCTCGTGATCGCCTGGCGACAATCATTCATCCATGTGACACAGACATAACTGTATAATTTAATTGATTAGTTGTAAATATATATACTGATCGAAAAGTGGCCACAGGTACCTTATATGCGTATATTGCACCATATTATTTGCCTGTTGTATAATGCAGGTAATCTACTTAAGTGGAGGACGTGTAACGATATGAAGGACGAAGAACTGGTTGAACCAGTTAATCAGCCAATGGCAAACCCTACAACGTACGAACTGCTTGTTCGTCAGAGTAAAAAAATGGGAAGAGTAGCTACCAAAGCCTTTCACGACCTTAAACACATCTTGCATCACGAGATAACCATGCCGTCCCGTGACCAGCTTCTGAACGGCCTCTCGCTTGTTCCTAAACTACGAACTAATAAAAGAACTGAAGAAATGACCGAGCTTAAAAAGCTCGTCCGAAAATCACAAGAAGTTCTCGTCAGTGCCCGTACAGTGTTTCCGCTGACGCTTTTTCCTCATACGATTGTGATGGATCGCACTAAGATTACTATTACGAAGCGTAATTTCTTCTGGTCGTCGAGCGTGGTCAGTATTCGGGCGGAGGACATACTAAATGTATCTTGTGATATTGGGCCATTGTTTGGCTCGGTAGTGATTGCCAGCAGGGTGATGAACTCTGTCGATCATTTTGAAATCCATTATCTTTGGCGCCAAGACGCTACATATCTTAAGCATATCGTGCAGGGGTATGTATTTGCCTTGCAAAACAATGTAGATATGAGCCGGTTTACGCGCAAGCAATTACTTGAGATGCTTGCAGAGCTTGGCCATGATTAATGGCACAACTGGCTTAATAGGTATAATCCAGATATAACTAAAAGGAGGGAAATATGGAAGTCATGGTAAACTGGTGGGCGGTTATTTTGGCAACGCTTTCGAGCATGGTTATCGGGTCTATTTGGTATGCAAAACCTGTTTTCGGAAACGCGTGGATGAAAATGATTGGTAAATCCGACAAAGATCTCCAGAAAAATGGCACGGTAAAACCCATACTAATCACGCTCGTAGTCAGCTTTCTTACGGCGTATATTTTGGCGCATGTGACGTTTCTTTCGAATCACTTCTTCCATAATTCGTTTTTGCAAGACGCGCTTTCGACTGCGTTTTGGCTATGGCTCGGCTTTACCGCGGCACGGATTATCACCCATGATGTCTTTGAGGGTCGTCAGTGGCGCCTTACTCTCATGACGATCACTCACGAGTTAGTGACGATCTTGGTTATGGCGCTGATTATCGGCTTGATGCGTCCGTAGGATCGCTAACGGTTTATTATAGCGGACATGCTTGGTAACAGAATGGCTACCGCAGGGGATATTCAAAAAGCACTAGAGCGTCATGCAAATGCTGAGGATGCCATCTTTTTGCAGCGATTTTTCAAAACGGGCGAGGGTCAATATGGCGCTGGCGACGTTTTTATAGGCATTCGTGTTCCTCAAACAAGGCAGGTGTGTCGTCAGTTCAAAGACGTACCTCTAGACGAAGTCGAGATCCTACTTAAGAGTCCGATTCATGAATGCCGGCTTGCGGCCGTTATTTTATTAACGAACCTATTTGCCAAGGCCGACGAGTCGGAACGTAAAAAAATTTACGAGTTCTATTTAACAGCGCTCAACGGAGGGTGTATTAACAATTGGGATATTGTGGATAGTTCAGCGGAGTTTATAATCGGCGGATATCTTTTTTCCAAACCAAAAAAAATCTTATTCACGCTCGCGGCGAGTAATGATGTGTGGCATCGACGAGCAGCGGTGTTAGCGACCTTTCAGTTTATTAAGCGTGGTAACGCAACAGTGACCTTGGAGCTGGCGGAAGTGCTGCTTCATGATCCGCACGATCTGATTCAAAAAGCAGTAGGGTGGATGCTTCGTGAGATAGGCAAACGGATCGATCGCCGGCCGCTCCTAGCTTTTTTAGACAAACACGCATATGAAATGCCGCGTACTATGCTTCGCTATGCTATCGAGCATCTTCCGCCCAGTCAACGAAAAATGTATATGCAAAAAAAGGAGAGATTATGAACATACCCGACTTTTCAGGGTTAAAAGCACTTTACTTTAACGGCACGCTTAAGAAATCTCCAGAGGTAAGCAACACAGAAGGCTTATTAAGAGCGAGTATGGCACTCATGGAAAAACATGGTGTTGAGACCGAGTTGATACGCACGATTGACCACGATATTGCCACAGGTGTTTATCCGGATATGCGCGAGTATGGCTGGAAAACTGATGAGTGGCCGGAGATCTATAAAAAAGTGCAGGCCGCCGATATTCTAGTGGTATGTGGACCGATATGGCTTGGCGATAATAGCTCGCAAACGAAAAAGTTGATTGAGCGACTTTATGCGAACTCTGGCGAATATAACGAAAAAGGGCAGTATGCTTACTACGGCAAAGTTGGCGGCTGTATTATTACGGGCAACGAAGATGGTCTGAAGCACTGTGCCATGAATATTTTATACAGCTTACAGCATATTGGTTGCGTCATTCCTCCGCAGGCCGATGCGGGCTGGATCGGAGAAGTGGGGCCAGGGCCAAGCTATCTGGATAAAGGCTCGGGCGGCCCTGAAAATGACTTCACCAACCGTAACATTACCTTTATGGCATACAATCTTATGCATACGGCCAAAATGATGAAGGATGCTGGAGGTTTGCCAGCCTATGGTAATGAAGCTACGGCCTGGAAAAAAGGTGAGCACTTTGGCTACGAAAATCCAGAGTATCGCTAAAGATTAAAACCAGGTTAATTTTTAAACCTATAGTTTGCTTAAAACGTTGACTTTTCGTAGTTGTGGCGCAAAATAATCGGTAGTAACTAATTTGTGTGCCGGTTTGTTTTTGGTGTATTTTCTTTGCCGATAAGCAAGTCCTGCGTACAGCAAAAGGAAATAAAAACACGATGACGATGGTAGTACCAGACGGTTTATTAAATAGTGGCACGAGAGAAGAATATCCCGTGCAGCGAAAGACAAAAGGCAGTTTTGTAGCTTATGACCTTCGAGATGCCGAAGAAGGCGGCTTGCTTGCGGTTCGTTCACATAGTGACGTCCATATCCTGGTAAAAGAGGCCGCCGGTGAACACGACGATGCGCGGCAAAATTGGCGACTTCTAGCGGAGCGTGACGTCGGATCTGCCGTGAAGCTTGTACTACTTGAGCCAAATAGGTTTGGTAGCTCATTTCTTACCCATGGAATTGTTCTTAAACAGGGTATGGAGCTTGGCGTTGTCAAACAAGATGAAGAACCGCGTACGATGAAGAGCCTGGGTGTGATCGCCGGGATTGCCTATGCTACGACAAAGGTTGAGGCTGAAGAACCATTGTCAGGCATACAACCCGCGTAGATTATTAAATGTCTATGGATTTTTCTAATTATCCTGAGTTACAATAAAGGGCAATTGCAACTAAAAGAAAGTTAGAATATGGAAGCAAAAACACCAGAAACGACCGATATTTTTTTGTGGGCCAATAACATGGACGGCATGAAGGGTGACCTTGACGTTGAATTTTTCCTCTTTAATAAAAACTATACGCCGTATAGCACCAGTTTTGGTACCGATCTCAACGCGCAAATTAAGCCTTTGTTCCTCTTTGATCTGATTAACTTTGTCAATATGGGCGCGGGCACAGGGCTAAGCGTCCGAGATTATGAACTCTCCGACAGCGAAGAAAACGTATTGCTTAGAGCCGACCTCGCAAAAGTAGGTCGAGCAGAAACACTGATCCATCTGATTGAAAAAGAGCGTCACGATATTGTGGAATTTAGTGAGCAAGAGCATGAATTCAAACGCATCAAAGGTATTGTTGCAAGGTTCACACATAAGAATGAGCCAGGCAAGGCATTTTATGCAATCAAAGGAATTTCGCAGGGGCAGGTCTTGCAGGGTTCAACCTCGTGGGAGTTTCGTGAGGGCAAGTTCGGTGCGTTTCAGGCTGATGTGGGTCTAAAGATGCCGGCGGATAATCAAGTACTTATCATTGGGCAGGATATTTTTGCCTTTAACCCTGGTAAATTTGAAAAACTTTTTAACTACGACTATAAAAAACAAGCGCTGGCCGATCAAAAGGTAGAAGAAATCGGTAAAACATACAAGCTCAGTTTCCCTGATGGGCTCGATCTTCAATCGCTAGTGCGGGATCGAAAGAAAATCGTTAACAAGTTGCAAAAACTTGAAATCGGAGCGATTACGCAGGAGCAGGCTGTTGAATACGCTGATCAAATGCAACTCGAACTTATGACTGATGATGCGGGAGCGATTATTATTATGGACGGTAATGATCTTGATATGTTTGTGAACCTTATCAATGAAGATTATGTCACGAGCGAAATTACAGGAAAGCGTTACGAAATTCGCAGCAAAAAGCTGCTTGATGAGCCCGACGGTGAGCCGCCTCGAGGATAATAGACAAGTCTGCCTAGGTGAAAAGTCTGCTCCGATACTTCGGTAGCGGACCCTCTATTCTATTGACTAAATAAATCTAATACTTTCATGATCCGGCCTATCGCTGGCTCCGCCGCCATGAGCTTGCTCATGTTATTAGTGGCCGTGGACACGACCAGAGGTGGCGCAAAATCATGAGAGTCCTTGGTGAAGAGATCCCGGAACGATACCGGTATCGTCCGCGAGGCTCCTAGCCCGGGCCTGGTGGGGAGTCAAAGGCGACCTTGCAATAGGTCGCTTTTCTCATCTTTGACGTCTTTATTGTAATTTTGTCGCTAGCTGTGGTGATTATGAGGTGCTAAGGGGTATACTGGAGAGGATGAAGCAAGAGCTCGCATTGGAGGTGATGCTTTCGGGGGAAAGCGTACTATTAACCGGGCCTGCCGGTGCAGGTAAAACCTATGTTCTTAATAGGTTTATTAAGCTTGCCAAAGCAGGCGGAAAACACGTTTCGGTAACCGCTACAACAGGCCTTGCGGCCACCCACCTTGGAGGCACCACAATTCACTCTTGGGCGGGTATTGGTGTGCTCGACTATATTCCGCAAGGATATGCCGAACATCTTGCAAAAGGCCGCCGTGAGATCATTGAAAAAACGGATGTACTAGTGATAGATGAGATCAGTATGCTTCATGACTATCGATTGGACATGGTAGACGAAGTCTGCCGGTTAGTACGCCGCAAGGATGAACCGTTTGGTGGTATTCAACTTATTATGAGTGGAGATTTCTTTCAATTGCCGCCAATTAATAAGGGCGACGGACGATCTGGTGGCTTTGTCGTGCATTCGCGTGTATGGCAAGAGCTAGATCCCACCATCTGCTATCTGGAAGAGCAGCACCGTCAGGATGATGAGCAACTTCTTGGGATTTTGAACGCGCTTCGTGATGGCGATATACGACGCCACCATGCCGAAGCACTTTTAGAGCGAGTAGATCAGCAGCCGCCGGAAGATGCAGTTTTGACCGAGCTTCATACGGTAAATATTGATGTGGATACGCTCAATGATCGTAAGCTTGATGAGCTCCCGGGTGACGAACTTTTTTATACGCAGGCAACTACAGGCGCCGCCAATTATGTAGAAAGTCTGGGCCGCTCCGTATTGGCACCTGAGGTTCTTCGGCTGAAAAAAGGTGCGTTGGTTATGGCGGTGAAAAACGCTCAGGATCGTCGCTATGCCAATGGAAGTATTGGTACGGTTATCGACTTTGAGCCGGCAACCGAATATCCCATTGTTGAGTTTCGTAATGGTAAAACCGTCACCATGATGCCTGATACTTGGGAGCTCCGTGATGGCGATAAAAAACGGGCAAGTATTAGTCAAATTCCGCTTCGTCTTGCCTGGGCAATCACAGTCCATAAAAGTCAGGGTATGACGCTCGATGCGGCCCGGATTGATCTAAGAAAAGCCTTCGTTGAAGGTATGGGATATGTGGCGCTAAGCCGGGTAAAAAATTTGCGCAACCTGTATCTAAGTGGTATTAACCGAATGGCGCTTGCTATCAGTGAAGACGCGCAGAATATTGATGAAAAGCTCCATGTACGGGCCGCAGCGGATGTAAAGAAATTTGCCTACTTGAATGAAAAAGCGGTCGAGCGGGCTAAGCATCCGGAGAAGAAAACGAAAACAAAAAATGGCTTGTCATCCTGGGCAGAAAAGATCGAAAAAATGCGTGAGACATACCCGAACGCGTATAAGCCTTGGCAGCCAAATGATGATGAAACACTCAAACAGGATTTTCAAAATGGTGTTAGCGTAAAAGAGCTTAGCGAAAAACTGGGTCGCCACGAGGGAAGCATCATAATGCGCTTGCAGAAACATTTCGGCGAAGATGTTGTGGCAACTTAGCGCTTTAGTTCGATAACAGGAAGCGTACCGTCGGTCACAATACTCACACCTAGCGTTTGGCCGCGAAATAATATAGGTTCTCCAGCCGCAATTGTTTCCAATCGCTTAACTCGGCCGGCTTTTTGAAGTGTATCAACGACGAAATCACGCTCTTTGTTGGTCTCGGCGTCGATTTTATGGGTAATCTGAAGGTTCTGAATCCGGAGCGCAAAAGGGCTGACATCGTGTGTTGCGGTACCGATCCATATTTGCCGCTTTTTACCCTTAAAGAAAATTTGAAGGATATTTTCCCAGAATGGTATGTGATGGTGAGGCTTTTCAGGCTCGCTTTGTAGCTGCCAAAAGCGTATGTGATGACGATGGCGCGGCGTTGGTGGGTCGCCCGTCTGGATTTGAAAGCCGATGTCTTGCTTGCGGCCAAAAAGAAAGAGGTTACTAAATGGGGCAGTAAGGTATGGTTGATTAAAAATGATCGCCCACGCTTCACGGAGCATATTTTTGAAGCTTGGCTTATCGGCAATATGCCATCCGGCCTGCTCCATTGCCTGGCGAAGCTGTGCTTCATCGTTGCAAACAATCGCGATATTTACCGGATCGCTTGACCAACCATCGCGAGAAACGGCATATTGCGGCAAATGCGTAGGGCGAATAACCAACTTCCAAAGGCGAACTAGCAGTGGCAAACCGAAGTAAGCTGTAAGAATGTAGAGCACAATGAATGTAATGAGAATAGAAAAATGGTTGCGTAAGTAAGGGTAAAACAAAAAGACCGTAACGTAGGCCAGCGCGATGGCAATAGCTCCGACAAACAACCGCCACAGTAGGCGCAAGATCATTCCAATCATTATCTTTCCATTTTACATCGAAATGATTAAAGATGTGGGATAAGCACCACTAAAGTGGTGGCTTTGTTTTCCCTGTGAAGTCGATGGTATAATGATACAAGTATGCAGAAAAAATCTCAGCCAGAATTTCCCAAGAAGTTCTTATGGGGGGCCGCCACAAGCGCCCATCAGGTAGAAGGGGACACCCATAATCAATGGACGATATGGGAGCTCGAAAACGCCAAGTCAAAAGCAGCTCAAGCTAAGTTTCAATGGGGTGATCTTGCAAACTGGCCACAAATTGAAGTTCACGCTACCGATCCTGACAACTATGTTTCTGGTAAGGGAACAGCGCACTATAAACTTTTTCGTAAAGACTTTGATCTACTTGAGCAGATGAATATGAACGCGCTTCGTTTTGGAATCGAGTGGTCACGAGTCGAACCGAACGAAGGCGCGTGGAGTGTCGAGGCGATAACGTATTATCGGAACTACATTCAGGAATTAAAAAGTAGGGGAATCGAGCCTGTCCTGACGCTATTTCACTTTACGCTTCCCGTGTGGTTTGCAGAAAAGGGCGGCTTTGCCCGGCGCAAAAATATACGCTATTTCGTACGATTCGCAGAAAAAATAATGCACGAATTAGGCCAGGATATCACGTACATAATCACTATTAACGAGCCCGATACCTATGTATACGAAGGATATTATCAGGGCGACTGGCCGCCTAATTTGATTGCTAAGAAGTGGCTTTTTCTTCGTGTTTTGAATAATCTTGCCCGTGCGCATAATCAAACTGCTCGCATGATTCATGCATTAAATAAACGCTACAAGGTATCGGTTGCTAAGAATTCAATCTATTTTTATCCCGGTGATGATGCCTGGTTGAGTCGTGCTTCAACAGCGATCTTTCAGTATCTTCAGGACGATTATTTCTTGAAAAAGATCATCAAAAACAGCGATTTTATTGGGGTAAACTTTTATTTCAGCAATAGGGTATACGGATATCGAGTCCATAATCCTGACGAGCGTTTAAGTGATCTTGGGTGGGATCTAAGCCCGGACCATCTTCAGTTTGCCCTGGAGCGATTGCATGACAAATATAGGAAACCCATCATCATAACAGAGAACGGGCTGGCCGACTCCGAAGATATACATCGTCGCTGGTGGCTCACGAAGACAATTATTGCCATGCAAAATGCAATTGCAGGTGGTGTGAAGCTGGAGGGGTATTTGCACTGGAGTTTACTTGATAACTTTGAGTGGGATAAGGGCAAGTGGCCTCGGTTTGGCTTAATTGCGGTGAATTATGACACATATGAACGTACTCTACGCCCTAGCGCTGAGTGGTTTGGAAAAGTTATCAAACGCTTGAGGGAAAAATAATGAACGATCCGTATCCGCTCAGTGATCCAAAAATAGCCGTCATTGGAGGGGGCACGGGAAGCTTTACGCTGCTGAGTGCGTTAAAACAGTACTCTCGGTCCATCGCTGCTCTTGTAAATATGGCGGACGACGGAGGCAGTACGGGTGTACTCCGTGACGAGTTGGGGGCATTACCTCCCGGCGATGTACGTCAATGTCTCGTGGCTTTGAGTAATTCGCCAAAAGTTCGTGATCTTTTTGATTACCGGTTTGAAGAAGGGACTTTCAAAGGCCATGCTTTCGGTAACCTTCTCCTTAGTGCACTTGAAAAAATGACGGGCAATTTTAGCGAAGCGATTGAGACGGCGTCGGAAATTTTAAACGTACGCGGCGTGGTTATTCCGGCAACGCTCGATGATGTTCGATTAAAAATGGAATGGCCGGAAGCGAGTGTTATTTTGCAGGGAGAGCGTGTCATTGATGAGGATTATTTCAGTCATGATCCACGGCGGGCGACCCTTTCGCTTGTACCTGACGCGCATGCCAATCCTGTGGCGATCGAAGCTATTCATAAAGCGGATGTCGTGGTGATTGCCCCCGGCGATCTCTATACATCGCTCGGTCCATTATTGGTTATAGATGGAATTGGAGAGGCGCTGCGCAACACGAGCGCATTGGTCATTTATGTATGTAACCTTGTGACGAAACAAGGGCAGACAGAAGGCTTCACGGTGGCCGACCACGCCGATGAGATCGAACGACTAGGTGGCGGGAGTTTTCTAGACTACGTTCTTTATAACAAGCAGATCCCCAATGCAGGACTGGCCGCGCGCTATAAGGAAGAGGGCGCGTTTATTGTTCCAGTCGATAATGAGAATCTTGAGAAGCGGGCATACATGTCGCTTGAAGGGAATTTTCTTGGGGGCATAGCCAAGAGAACTAAGAGTGATGTTCTTCCTGTAACTCGTTCGTTCATCCGGCACAACCCGGAAGCAATTGCTAAAAAGATTATGGAGCTATATCACAATGTCACAGATTGAAGAGTTTTATATCATTGATTTTGATCGTACGCTAGCGCGAACAGACGATCTTCGATTATTATTCGAATCGGTCGCATTTAAAGAAACGGCAATACCCGCCGAGGACATCAAGCAAGGCGAGCTTATTTATAAAAATAACTTTGATGTGATTGGGTATCTGCGAAGCCTCCTGAAAAAAACGATGAGTAAGGAGGAAGTAGAGACAACAATAAAACGCGTGAAGCAACTTTATCTAAAGCAGGCAGCGCGTGAAAATCTTCTCGAGCCATATGCGGAAGAATTACTTATGGAGTTGCATAAGCATAAGGCGGCGTTCGGTATTTTAACAACGGGAAGCGAAGAGTGGCAACAGGTTAAAATCAAGGCCGCGGGTTTAGCGGACATACCGCATCTTATCGTTGGAACAGCCAAAAAGAGCGAGCTTATTGCATCTTGGAAACAGGTGGACGGGCGTTTTTTATTGCCCGATGAGCTATCTGGCAGAGCATCTTATGGTGTGGATAAGATTATCTTCGTTGATGACAAGCCGATCAGCTTTGAGGGTATTCCTGACGGTGTTGAAGGGTTTTGGGTGCTTCCGCTCCGTAGTGCAATTGCATACGATATTAAAAAACTCGAAGTGCCTAAGAGCGTACGACATGCCCGCGGGTTGCAGGAAGTGAGCGAGTATCTACAAAACCACTTAGTTGACAAAGCATAAATAGTATGCTAATGTTGATACATGAATCAACAAACACAAAAAGACCAAATCCCCAATGAAGCCATGGCAGCAATCGCCACGTTTCAAACAGGTCAGGATGTTAAGAATGCCGTACTGATTGTATCGGTGCTCGCAAACATTGCCTTGTTTGTTCTGTGGCTGACTGTTCAGCTGACATCTCAATATAATGCGGCTCTTGCAAGCTGGATTACTGGCGCGTAAGCCTAGCGTGCTAATAAAAAATACCACACCAGGTATTGGCGTGGTATTTTTTTACCCCTGTTTGTAAAGTAGGTTTTCCACACAGCTGTGGAAAACCTGAACGTACTATAGGCAAAATGGAAAAATGGGGGTTGTCGTGGGTAATTGTGGGTATTATAGTAAGACCAGT
Source organism: Candidatus Saccharimonadales bacterium (assembly GCA_035697325.1). Taxonomy (NCBI): domain Bacteria; phylum Candidatus Saccharimonadota; class Candidatus Saccharimonadia; order Saccharimonadales (SeqCode); species Saccharimonadales bacterium (SeqCode). The sequence goes on along the minus strand of DASSDB010000004.1, from coordinate 250,283 downwards.
GGAAAGAAGTGGGTAATCCCACCAAAAAATAAACACCACTACCAAACATTAAAAAACTATCAACTAACCATTCCCGGGAGGGAACAAAGCCGTAACAGCATATGGATTATTTCGAACGAAAGCTTGATGATAAGCGTCGGTTAACGATTCCGACAGAGCTTCGAAATGAATTTGCCAGTGGCGTTGTACTCACCAGAGGTTTTGGCAAGTATCTTCACTTGTACCCGCAGACCGTATGGGACAGGGAAGTAGAGCCGGCTCTTCAGGGAAGTATTCTTGATGAGCGAGTAGCAGATCTGAATGTTCGGTTCCGTCGTGGAAAAACGGCTGTGGAACTGGATCAAAAACAGGGTCGGGTTACCTTTGAGCAACACTTGCTTGAGTACGCAGGGATTGATAGGGAAGTTGTAGCAGTACGGGCGGGCGCATACTGGCGAATTTTGCCGGCAGGGTCCGACGCCTAAGTTATCCACTGTTCTTTAACAAGTCGGGATCAATAAGAGTAAAGAAATGCTCTCGAGATCAACTATCTGGCAGTATGAGACGTGGCGATTCGGTACCACATTAAAAAGACTGACGCACTTTCCTCAACACACAACACCTCCCAAAAAACTCCACCTCACACACATAAGTCTCTCAAACCAAGTGGGGAGGGTATGAGTTACACTGTAACCCCCTTCATAACCACCTGGACACTTATTACAAAAACAAACACACTCAAAACAAAAACTCTCTGCTGCCAGTTAGGTGATCTCGAGAAACAAAATATCATGAAGAGCCAGCGAGCTGGCATCCCTTTGAGAACAACATACGAGAGCCCAAGGATTTACATCGCTGATTCGTGAAATTCTTGGCGCGGAGTCCGTTGGTTGAAAAGGTGATGACATGCGAAGCGGAACTCTGATAGGATAGATAAAGTTTATGAGTATTAAAGAACATCCACCACAACAACTCCACGTTCCGGTTTTGCTCGATACGACACTGAAACTGCTTGCTCCCAAGAAAGGCGAGAACTATCTTGACCTTACAGCGGGCTATGGCGGTCATGCAGGACGTATTTTAGAGCTAACGGAAAATTACGCCGATTCGGTTTTAGTTGACCGCGATGATTTTGCGATTTCGCATCTTCAGACGTTTGCTAAAAAAGGAACACGGCTGATGCATACTGATTTTGCGAGTGCGGCTAAAGCACTTGTCGAAGAAGGTAGGCAATTTGCTATCGTGCTGATTGATTTGGGGGTGTCATCACCACAGCTCGATAGGGGCGAACGAGGGTTTTCTTTTACAAAAAATGGTCCGCTTGATATGCGCATGGATGTCCGGCAGGAAACATCAGGTGAAACGCTGGTAAATACTGCTACGAAGGACGAACTGGTGCGTATCATAACGACATATGGTGAAGAGCCGCTCGGATTTGCCCGGCGCATTGCTGGAGCAATTGTCGAAGCACGGCCGCTTCGAACCACAGAAGATCTCGCCCGCCTTATAGAAGGGCAGTATCGTGGCAGATGGAAACGAATTCATCCGGCTACGCGTACTTTTCAAGCACTCCGCATAGCGGTAAACGATGAGCTTGGACAAATTGAGTCGACGCTTTTGCTTCTTCCAAAATTACTAAAACCTGGTGGAAGAGTGGGTATCATCAGTTTCCATAGCCTTGAAGATCGACTTGTGAAACGTTTTTTTACGGAACAAAAGCAAGCGGGATACGAGGCAGAGCTGAACATCGTGACCAAAAAACCGCTTGACGGGAGTATTTACGACGTTCACAATCCGCGCTCCAGGAGCAGCAAGCTCAGGGTCGCAGTGAAAAAATAAAACAAAAAGGGAAGGGGTAAACACCAATGCCTGTCCAAATCAAAGTACAAAGCCAGTCAGAGATCACTAAGGTCGCTGTACGCTTTAAATAAATATTTCCCTTTAGGGTGTGCCCGGTAACCGGGTGCACCCTGCCAGGGCGGTTATAAAAACAAAATCAAAAAGAAAACAAAAATATGTCATATCAACGTACACAATTTGCAAATCGCCGCGGAGCAGCGCCTCTGGGCCGTAACCAGAATACGGTTGCATTTACTTCGGCTGTGAAACTTGGCCCTGTGACTCATACGGTGCTTGTCGCCCTTATGATTACGGTGCTTGGTTTGATATACTTAACTCAAGCAACTCGTACAACCGGATATGACTACGAAGCTCAAAAGATCGACAGTAAGATCGCCGACCTGAATAACCAAAAAACCGACCTGGAGGTTGAAAACTCACGCCTCACTGCGCTAGAGAATGTCCAGAACAGCAGTGTGGCCCGCGAAATGACTAAACCTGCCAGTACCGATTATGTGCGTGAATAAACCGAACCATTATGCAGCTAGATTTTAAGAGAGGCAGCCGAGCATTTTATTTAGCCATCGTGACGTTAGTTATCATGGCTATTTTTGTGATTCGTCTCTTTTACTTGCAAGTCATTCGTTACGACTATTACACGGATCTTGCACGCCAAGAGCAAACGAAGCAGCTAGTCATTCCCGCCAAACGTGGAGAAATTTACGCAATGGATGATGGTAATCCGGTAAAGATAGTCTTAAACGAAACGGTCTATACGGTATTTGCCGATCCGAAGGTTGTGGATAAACCGCAAGAAATTATTGATAATGTGCGAAAAGTAGCAGGGGGGAACGCTCGCCCGAATTTAGAGGAACTGTTAGGAAAAAAGGAGTCACGGTATCAAATTTTGGCCACCAAGGTTTCACGCAAGCAGGCTGAAATGCTTAAGAATGTTCACTTGAAAGGTCTCGGTTTTCAGGCAGAAACACAACGTGTGTACCCAGAGGGTCAACTGGCTTCGCAAACATTAGGTTTTGTTGATAGTGAAGGTAATGGAAAATACGGACTGGAACAAGAACTTAACGATAAGCTTGCGGGAAAAGATGGTCTGCTTCGCTCGGTAACGGATGTGAGTAATGTCCCGCTTACAATTGGTAACGATAATGTGAATCAGCCAGCCAAAAACGGAGATAATGTCGTATTAACGGTAGATAGAAATATTCAATCATACGCCGAAAAAGCCCTTGCACTTGGATTGAAAAATTCACGTGCAACAAACGGAAGCGTCATGGTGATGGATCCAAAGACCGGTAAAATTATGGCCATGGCTAATCTTCCAACTTTCAATCCGGCTGAAATTAATAAAGTTCAGGACGCAGCCGCATTTAACAATGGAACAGTGGTAGTGCCGTACGAGCCAGGTTCGGATATAAAGGCGCTGACAGTCACTGTTGGCGTTGATAAAGGCGTGATTACACCCACTTCAACATTCAATAATACCGACTCGGTAAAAGTTGAAGATCGTACGATTGGTAACGCTACCAAAGGTCAAACAGGTAATATTACTATTCAGACCGCGCTTAACTATTCGCTTAATACCGGAATGATAGAAATTATGAAACGGCTGGGTGATGGTAACAATATCACCTTGAGTGCACGGAATACGCTTTATGAGTATTTTCATGACAAGCTTGGTCTGGGTGAATTAACAGGAGTTGAGTTGGCCGGTGAAGCCAAGGGCACCGTTATTCCGCCGACGGATGTAGATGGTGGCGCAGTACGATATTCGAACATGGCGTTCGGACAGGGAATGGACGTGACGATGCTTCAAGTTTGTTCGGCCTTCAGTACAGTTATAAACGGCGGTACATATTACTATCCGACTGTTATTGCCGGCAAAATGAGCGATGATGGCCAGAATTTTACAGAGCAACCGATTAAAACACCGCGGACTAGTGTCATAAGCCCAGCAACAGCTTCGACAGTACGCGAAATGGTACACCAAGCGCGCCATATATTTTATGCAAGCCAAGATAAACCTGGCTATTACATAGGTGGTAAAACAGGTACCTCTCAGGTGATTGAGAACGGGCAATATGCTGACGATCAGACTATCGGAACCTATTTAGGTTTTGGTGGTAGTAGCCCAGATGACCCTCGGTATGTCATAATGGTGCAAGTATCCGGAAAGCACATGCTTCTCGCGGGTAACAAAGATGCCATGCCGATTTTTACAGACATTTCAAACTGGCTCATTGATTATTTGAAACTACAACCGAAAGGATAAGAGATATGGCGCTTGCACAGTTTACTCACGAATTAAACGGAACTTTCATTCTGAGTGTCGGTGCGTTTTTGTTAGCGATGATTCTTACGCCGGTATTTACTTTTTTTGCTTATCGATATAAATTTTGGAAAAAGCAGCGGAGCACAAGTACGACTGGTGAAAAGCTTGAGGTATTTACTAAGCTTCATGCGGATAAGTTCAAACGTAACATTCCGACCATGGCCGGCATTATCGGGGTTATTTCTATAACCGTAATAACTCTCTTTTTCAATCTGGATAGAGCGCAGACATGGTTACCACTTGCGGCGCTCGTTGGCGGAGGAGCCGTAGGGTTACTGGATGACCTTATTAATATTCGCGGGCAGGGAACCGGTGTGGCTGGTCTGCGGTCGAGTTTGAAGTTCGCGATGATTACCTTGCTTGCGCTATTTCTTGGCTGGTTTTTCTTTGTGAAGCTGGGCTACACTAGCGTTCACATTCCATTCGTGGGCGATCTCTTTCTTGGTTGGGTTATTGTGCCGCTGTTTGTGTTTGCGGTGGTGGCTACCAGCAATGCAGTTAATATCAGCGACGGACTTGATGGGCTTGCTGGCGGCCTTCTTACCATTAGTTACGGTGTATTTGGGGTTATCGCGTTACTTCAAGGTCATGTTATTCTAGCCGGGTTCTGTTTTACGGTGGTTGGTGCACTTCTTAGTTATCTTTGGTTTAATATTTATCCAGCGCGCTTTTTTATGGGAGATGTGGGGAGCTTCGCTTTTGGCACGAGCCTCGGGGTAGTGGCGATGCTGACAAATACACTATTTCTCCTTCCGATCATTGGGCTCATCTTCGTCATCGAAGCGGGTTCCAGTCTTGTCCAAATTACTAGCAAAAAACTCTTTCACCGCAAAGTCTTTCTTTCTGCCCCTATCCATCATCACTTAGAAGCAAAAGGCTGGCCTGAAACAAAGGTAACGATGCGATTTTGGGTGATTGCGTGCGTGATGGGATCGCTGGGTATTATGATGGCACTTGCCGGAGGTCATATCTAAGCCATGCCAGCGGTGAGACGATTGCTCCGCCGGGAGGGCTCTCAGAATGTTGAGCGGCCTATTGTTCGACGTCATCGTCCTGATTACCATATTATCTTGTACATGGGGCTGCTTATGCTTCTTGGGCTTATTATTATGTATGCTATCGGCCCGCAGCGTGCCAATGTGTTAAATAACGCCTACGATACGGATTATTACACCAGTATGTATTTCTTTGTAAAACAGACGGTGAGTTTACTGCTTGCTCTAGCTGCGTTTTTCCTCTTGGCAATGACACCATTTGAATGGGTAAAAAAGCATGCCGGGAGACTTCTGGCTGGAGGATTTATCGCTTGCCTTATTTTGTCTGTCGCTGGTTTTTTGAATATGGGAATCGCTCAGTGTAGCCTTGGCGCATGCCGTTGGTTTGAGTTAGGGCCTCTGGGAAGTTTGCAGCCAGCAGAGTTCTTGAAGTTTGGATTGCTTGTATTCACGGCAGGATTTGTTGCAATACGCATGCGCCAGGGCCTTGTTAATGACCTCCATAAGACGCTCATACCTGTCGGCGCGGTGATGCTGCTTGCTATTTTCTTTGTGATTGGGCTCCAGAAGGATATGGGTACCGGAATTGTGCTGATTGCTATTCTTGCGTCGATGTTGATGGTAGCGGGACTTAGTAGAAAAATTGGTGTCGGGCTTGGCATTTCAGCCGTGTTTCTCCTTATTCTGCTGATTATCATTGCGCCGCATCGCATGGAGCGAATCACGACCTTCTTCTCGGGTGATGATGCTTCGAGCATTTCAATCGACGACGCGAACTATCACATTACGCATGCTAAGATCGCTATTGGTAGTGGTGGGTTGCTTGGCGTTGGGATTGGCAACAGTGTGCAGGCTACAGGCTACTTGCCCGAGGCTATTAACGACTCCGTATTCGCGATTATGGGTGAAACATTCGGTTTTATCGGCTTAACACTTATATTATTGCTGTTTGCAGCGCTTTTAATACGGCTCTTACGGATCGTCGACCATTTGCCAGACATGTGGATGAAACTTGCAGTAGCGGGCGTATTTGGTTGGCTTGCGGCGCATGTTATATTGAATGTAGCAGCCATGATAGGGATTTTTCCGCTTACGGGTATCACATTGCCACTGCTTAGTTTTGGCGGTACAAGTATGATTTTCATTGCCGGTGCGCTTGGCTTAGCATTTCAACTCTCGCGCTATACAATTCATGGTTCAGTAAATAAGGAGAATGGATATGAGAATCCTGGCACTCGGCGGGGGATCGGGCGGTCACGTTACGCCGGTCGTCGCAGTACTTCGTGAGTTACGAAAGAAAGACGCCAACCTTGAGGTGCGTTTTTGGTGCGATAGAAAATTTGCCCCAGAGGCCAGGAGTATTATGCGCCACTACGATCCTTCTATTCGTGTCGATACTGTTATTGCTGGTAAGCTGCGTCGGTACCACTCACTACCCGTGTGGCGTCAATTACTAAGGCCTTTCTCAATATTACTGCCAAATATCCGTGATCTTTTTTTGGTGGGATGTGGTTTTTTACAAAGCGTCGTCAAACTTTTCTTATGGCGGCCTGATGTGGTGTTTACGAAAGGCGGCTTTGTTTGTCTGCCCGTAGGATGCGCGGCATGGCTCTTTAAAATACCTCTCGTTATTCATGATTCCGACGCTCATCCAGGACTCACAAATAGAATCCTGTCGAGATTTGCTACCTACATTGGTACAGGAGCACCACTAAAGTATTATCCATACCCTGAAGAGAAGTCGCAGTATGTAGGAACGCCGGTAAACGAGGCATTCAAGCCTTTTTCTCTTGAAGAACGCAAAGAACTGAAGGCGTCTTTTGGATTTGATCCTAGGCAACCTCTGGTGGTAGTGACCGGCGGTGGTTTAGGTGCGCAAAACATTAACGATGCTGTCGTAAAACGTATCCATGAGTTACTTGATATAACGTCACTCGTTCTTATATCAGGAACCAATCAGTTCGATGACGTAAAAACGCTCACGCCTCAGGATGACCCTCGCTTTCAGCTTCATCCTTTTATTAGCGGTAACATGCACGAATATCTAGGTGCGGCAGATATCGTTGTGGCGCGTGCGGGTGCGACGACAATACTTGAGTTAGCCGCTCTAGCTCGTCCTACTATTTTAGTGCCCAGTCCTTACTTGACAGGGGGACATCAGTTGAAGAATGCGGCCGTATACGCTGAAACAGGAGCGGTTGAGGTAATTGACGAAATTGAACTACAAGTCAACCCTCAATTGCTTGTTGACACTATTACAACGCTTCTTGCTAATCCTGTTCGCTTGCAGAAAATGAGTAAGGCCTTCCATGCGTATGCTAAACCCCAGGCGGCCGCAGATATGGCCGCGATTATCGAAAGAGTGATGGGCTCTATAAGACGGGGAAGAGAATAGGCGGACGCGGTGGGACTTTTTTCTAAAAAACAGTCAAACCCACAGCCCGGTCGCCGCGCGGCACCAACTGAGGGAAGGAGTGAGCAACAGAGGCTTACCGATATCGACCAGAGGTATAATTTTCGTCGTAATCGAACACTGACAGGAAGCCGCTCTTCTGAAATAGCAAGTGCTGGCGAAGCAAACGCACAGCTTAAGTCGCCTCGTGTTCAGGCCCACGAACTTCGAAAAAAACGTCGACGTCTCGGCTCTCTCCTGCTCGTCGTATTGTTTGCGGCTATGGGGCTCTGTGTGCTCGTATATGAGTTTACGGCAAGCGTTGATGTCCGGACACCAGGTATTGATGTTCCTGTCGATAAAAGCTATGCCGATACGATCCAGTCGTATCTGGTGACGCGCCCTGTTGAACGGTTACGTTTTTTAACAAATTCAGATGCTCTTAACGAATATGTGAAGCAAAAACTACCCGAAGTGGCTTCGGTTCGAGTCGGCAATAATAGCGGATTTGGAAGATCTGACTATACGATAGCAATGAGGCAGCCTCTGGCAGGATGGTCTATTCAGGGACGCCAGCAGTATGTAGATTCTTCAGGAACGGCCTTCTCGCATAATTATTATCCTACTCCCTCCGTTCAGATCGTCGATAATAGCGGCGTACAGGCAGCGGGCGGTCAAGCGATAGCTAGCAATCGCTTCTTGAGTTTTGTTGGGCGCACCGTGGGTCTTACAAAGGCCCAGGGCTACACTGTAACTCAAGTAGCGATTCCTACGGGAACAACTCGTGAAGTGGAACTTCATATCGATGGGTTGGCATATCCCATAAAACTTTCAATTGATCGTGGAGTAGGGGAGCAGGTAGAAGATATGGTGCGAGCAATCCATTGGTTTCAGCAAAAAAAACAGTCACCACAATACATTGATATTCGGGTGAGCGGGAAAGCATTTTATCGATAGAGAAAAGCTTCTCTTTCCTTCCTGAAAGAGTGTTCTATATTTGTTCTTTTTTGAGATCGTATTCAAAAAACATATAAAAGTATTGAATATATAAAAAAGCAAACAAATACTAAAAAGAGCAGGGGATATAGGTAAAATAGGGGAAGTAACTATACGAATAAATACTTAAAGAAAAAAGTCAAAAAACATATATAAAAATATAGAACGTGAAAAATGCAAATAGCCTTGCTGTGGAAAAGTATAGGACTCATAAGCAGGAACGCTTAGAATGATTCGAAGACGACTAAACTCAGTAGAGGTGCGGACGCTAGGAATGTATAAAGTCACGAGTGTGTTAAGCCGGAGTTCCTTGTATTGAGCTCGTAGAGCTTAATAGTACCCTGTTGTAGATGAGTGCTTATACATCTTATTTACTATATCTTAATGTCGTAAAAGATATATTGTGCGACATATAATCTATAAGACTTTTATTATCAAAATAGTTTTGTTTTTGTTCTAATGTAGTTTTTGCTTCCCTCCTTTAGCCCTGACTCCTGTATGCATCGTTGCCTCCTTTGGGTCAAATAATAAATATTTCTGTATGATCTATTTAACTCCAAGGCTCAGCGAAATTCCATGGAGCTTTGAAATGATTCTTGGAAACGAACACTCTATTAATTATGTTCTATTTTTGTTCTACCTTCTTGGTATTGCTTATAATTTACTCAAAAAATATCTTCCTAAATCGGTGAGCTCGATAGTTGGGTACGTCGTTCCCTTAATTCTTCTTACAAGCTTGTTTGTGTCAGCGGCTACGTAGGAATCAGTATTTAACGTATAATTGTATGAGGGCCTATCGAGCCGACCGCTATACTTATAGATGCATTCTTTTATATCATCGAGAATTTTATGGGCATTATCTTTTTTCATGAATTCACGATATTGTTTTTCATTGTCGGTAAGCTCTTCAGTTGCATGGAATACTCTTTGTACTTCTAACTCGCTTCTTACCTTACTGAGTTCGTTTTTGGCTGCGCTAAGCTCTTTTTTTGTCGCATCAAGTTCTAGGTCGGCAATATTTACGTTCTTTTTAGCCAGCTCTTCTTCGAGTTTCTTTAATCTAATCTGGTCCTTTACTACCTGGGATCTTTTTTCATATGTGTATTCCCTCTCTCTTTTGAATGCTTTTATAAAGAGTAGCTTTGGTAACACCCAAATCCACAGATAAGTTAGTATTCCAGGCACAATAATACACACCCAAAAAGAAATTGAATCGGGCCTAGGTTGAATGAAATATTGATTTATATACTCATTTTTCAATATATGGTGTTGCGTGAGAATGAGGTCCTCGTTTACAAAAAATGTTACGTAAAAAGCTTGCCAATGGAATACTAACCAGAATAAAAAATAAGTCCCTAAAATCGAAGTCGTGGCCCTGAACTTTATAGCTTCTGCTATTGAGTGAGATAGCTCATTCATGCTTAAATTATCCGCTTGTCTAATGAAAAAGCAAGCTTAAGTACTTCTCTTCGGTTTGGGTATTCCGTTTCATATTTTTTAATTGAGGGATTCGATAACGTAATCAACTTGATATGGTTAAGAAAGGATGTTATAAAAAATAGTGTTCGGTGGATTCCTGAGGAGGGCAGTTGTGAATATCCGTGAGATTGATGAATGGCGTCGGAGTATGGACTGCGGGCCGATTTTGCGTTATTTGGCACGTACTCCTGACGAAGAATGCCCGGAGTCGGATCTGGTTGAGGTTTTTTCAAAAGCTTCTTCGGCGAGGATCGTATACGATTCGTGTATGGAGCTTGTCGGAAAGGGGTTCTTACGTGTCATTGTGAGACCCGTGCAGGGGATGGATCGTACGCAGCGGTTCTATAGCATCACGAAGCCGAAGGGTACTTCGCTTGCGCGACTTCTCGATACTTGACTACCCACGGACTCATCCGTCCTTGTTTCTTTGAGGTAATTAAAGTATCCGCCTCCAAGAAGCAGGGCGGATACTTTAATTTAGAGCTAGCGAAGCCGGATTTCAGTTTCGTGGCCTTCGCTTTTAGGAAGCGGTTTCGCTTCGCCTATTGGTGCTGGAGATGGAAGATCTTTTGGGGGGACAACCGGTGGCAGAGCTCCCTCCCCTTCACCTGGCTTTTTGCGCTTGCGACGACGTCGTTTTTTCTTTGGTGCGTCTCCTTCTGCTGTTAGGGCAGAAGTTTCGGCTTGAGGCTGTGATTGGGGCTGAGGACTAGCCTGTGCTTTAGGCTGGCCGGGTTGCTCAAGAGCAAGTTTAATCGCCTCCCCTGCCGGGCTAGCGGGTTGAGCATTCGGGGTAATAACATTGGTTTGAGCATTAATAGGCCATGCTTTCGGTGCCGCGGCTGGTATGGGAGTGGTCTTTTTGGCGCCGGTGGGTTGAATAAGCTCGCTGATTTCGTCTTCTACTTCTTGTCTGTTGCGGCTGTAATGCTCGCGTGTATATTCAACAATGCGGCCCGTGTTATCTGTCTGCGGTGGTGGCAAGTTAAGAGTGCGAGCACTAAAGGCGGGCGCTTTTTCACCGTTTATCACCATGTTAATAACGAAGTTACGGTTGTGCATTTGAAGTAAGTCAGTGGCCTCGAAGGTTGGTTCGAATTGCTTGGCAAGAATTGGTGAATCGTCTGGTGAAACGCGGAACGAAATCATTGTACCAACATTTCCAAATACAGCGTCACGTACAGTGTCACTCATCTGTGAAATGTACTGGTTGGCTACGGTAAGGTTAAGGCCGTATTTTCGGGCCTCGGAAAGAATCGTTGCAAACGAATCGGTAGCGAAGTTTTGGAATTCATCCACGTAAAGATAGAACGGCCGACGATCCTTGATGTCAGGGATATCGGAGCGGCTCATGGCGGCAAGTTGGATTTTGGTGACCAGGAACGACCCCAGAATCGAGGCATTGTCTTCTCCTATGAGACCTTTTGAGAGGTTAACGATAAGAATTTTCCCCTCGTCCATGATTTTACGAATATTGAAGGTACTTCTTGGCTGGCCGATAATATTACGGATAACAGGGTTTGCGGTGAAGGCACCCACCTTATTGAGCACTGGCGCGATAGCCTCTGCTTGGAATTTATCAGTCCAGCTGGCAAATTCTACGTTCCAAAACTGAAGCACGACAGTGTCAGTACAGTATGACAGCGTTTCTTTACGGAACTTCTTGTCGGTAAGCATGCGGGTAATGTCGAGCATGGTTGTTTCTGGACGGTCGAGGAGGGCTAGGATAGTATAGCGGAGGATATATTCAAGCCGAGGCCCCCAAGATTCACCAAACATACGCTTTAATACGCCGATTACTTCGGAGCTAATATTAGTTTTTTGGGCAGGATTGGTTACCTCAAGCGGGTTAAATCCTAACGGATACGCCGTGTCGGCAGGGTTGAAATAAACGACGTCTTCAAGTCTACTACCAGGGATAAAACGAAGATTATTCATGGCAAAGTCGCCGTGCGGGTCGATGATAGCATACCCTTGACCATGGAAAATATCGGAGAGCGCGAGTAGTTCAAGTGTACCGGATTTACCTGCACCGGTTTGACCGATGATGTACATATGCCTTGACCGATCATAGCGCAGCATGCCAAATTGATGATTAATACCGCGGAAGTTCGTGAGGCCGAAGGCACTGATATTTTCATCAATAGCATCGTTCCCCGTGATGATTGGCAGCTTAGCTGGAGGCTCGGCGGTTTTGCTGCTTGCCCAAACAATGTTAGGGGTTTCCACATTGGTGTGTGGAAGGTGGTATACCGACGCAAGCTCTTCAATATTAAGGATGAATCCCCTATCCATGAAAAGTCGAGCTTTATACTGAGCCAGATCTTCTTTTTTAAAGCTGCCGCCAGTCATACGAAAACCATTGAGATTGGTACTGTTAAACTGCTTAAATGTACCGACGATGGCTTGCATGCGCAGCTTGGCGTTCGTGGTGCTCTCACCAAGGTAAACCAGGCGGATTTTAACCTGATAGCCTAGTTTCGTCGCTTTCTTCTCGGCTTCGGCAATACGAGTTTTTTCACGTTCTGAAAGCTCTTTGGGCCCATTACCTACTTTGCCATCCTCTGGTGGTTTGGAGAGAGCGGCAATAATATCGCCAAAAAACTTAAAGCTAAAGCCTTCTCCGGAGAGGAATGCGAGGGGATTGCCGTTTTTGACGCTGGTGATCCATTTGCTGGCAGATTTATGCCAGACATCCGGAATAGGACGAGCTAAAATCTGTACCCATACTTCCTCACCGGTTGACTCGAGCTTAGCAAGCGTTCCAGTAATACCGGCAAGCGGATCGACTTCAAAACTCTGGAATGTCTTAATGGGAAGAAATTCACTATCGGTCGGAACAATCTCTGCCGTGTACACAACACTGTGGCGCCGCTCGTGTGCGACGTAATCCTCATCAGCCGTGTGGATTTGGACTGTGGGATACTGTGAGTAGATCTGGCCTTCGACAAAACTCTGGAGTGCTTTTGGTACCCAGACATAAAAACGGATCTGCCCGTTAACAGAGGCGAATTCAAAACTAAGGTGTTCTTGGATACCTTTTGAAAGTTTCAATTCTTTGCTATCGCGCAGGATTCCGTGCAAACTGGCAAACAATTGTTCGGCTGCGAGTTCTTTTTTGTCGTTGGCTTTAGGAATTTCAAGAATCAGCAAAACACTATCGACGGTAGCCTGAACAGCATCGATTTTGCGGTAGTTGCGCCACGTTAAAAACACTAAAATAAGTACAATGGGCACCCAAACGTACCATTGTAGCAAGAAGTCGATCATCCACAAAATAGCGTTCATCCTTACGCTCTATTGTCCCATTGGTGCCCTAGCTTTGCAAGGGAGCGTTATTTTTCTTCAGCCAGTGCGTAAGTTGCTTTGGCTACACGCTTGAATTGAGGTTTGCTTTGGAGGTTAAGGAGAATGGTTGTCTCTTTGACGTGGCGGCTCTCGAGTACGCGTTTGACGATCTCGTCGCGGTGGAGTGGCTCCCCTGCCTTCTTAAGGACATCGGTAATGATATCTGCGACAGTCCCCTTAGAGAATCCCCAATGGTCGAGAGCATAAATGCCGCGACCGATGAGCACGAAGCGCTTATCTTTGATCAATTCGTTGTGGATAGCCTGCGTAGTAACATCTTTACGTTTGAAGCTGCTCTGTTTGATAGATTTGGCGATGTCAGAGAAATGCATTGGTGAGCCGTTTTCGTTTAAAATAACGTAGATTTTATCACGGATGTTTTTAGGGTTAACGGTTGGCCATTTTACAAGACCCCAGTTATCCTTGAGGCTGGCAAGATGCTTGCTTGTGCTGGCAAGTGCGCGTACGTGAGTTGGGTGTTCGTGATCGAGTTTGCCATGAAGGTCTTCGATAGAGAGAGGTTCGCCGTGCTTTTTGATAGTCTGTACTACCTCGTCAACGGCCGATTTGATTTTCTTTTCGTCACCGTGCTCTTTGATGGCGATAGCGTGATAATAGTTGTCGTTTTCGTTAACCACGGTAATATTTGGAGAAAGTTCAGCGATAAACGCAATATGTGCACGGTTGCGGGCATCGTGATCCTTACCGACGAGGCGCTCGGTAATATCGTGAACGCGAGCAACGCGGCCAGTTTCTGAAAGATCGCGAACAAGCGCTCGCTCAATGGTGTGAATCGCAGGGACTTTATCGTCTTCAGCGATGTTTTTAAGACGAACGAGAATAGCCTTTTCAAGCTGGCGAACACGCTCACGAGTAATGCCAAGTAATTCACCGATTTGCTCGAGTGTTTCGCGACGGTCAAATAAGCCGAAACGGCGTGTGATGATCTCGCGCTCACGCTCGTGCTCAATCACCTCAAGAATTTCATTTACGGCAGTAGTGAGCATAGTCGCGGTATCTGGCTGGGCAGTATCACTCATGATGTGGTTTCCTTTCTTCTGTTACCTCTTTTAATAAGATTTTTAATCAATCTATCCTCGATTATAGAATAATGTTTCTATAATGTCAAATAACTTCCTTACTAAAATTAATTATAGCATTAAGTAGACGCAATTAGTAAAGAATGTTTTTGATATATTTTGTAAAATACTGTGGAAAAGTATGTCATTTAAGAGAGCGGGGCAAGTAAAAGGTAACTCGCCCCGCTGGTCCTCGTTCATCTACTACGTGATGATTTGCCAGTCATCGTTGATATCGTAACCCGGGCGAGTTGCCGGGGATATATACGTCAGTGCGACACTCGGAGTGTATGTGAGGTGAGGTGCCAATTCTTTACAGTAGTTCTCATCTGACTTCTTGACCGCGTTGGTATTGTTAAATGAACCGAGTGCGAAATAAAGAAAGCAAGGCAGGAGGTGGCGCCACTCAATGCCACAATTAGGACAATGTGCCGGGAGCTGTTCCTGGCCGGAGTGATTAATATATGAGGCACAGCTACCACAAACACTTACTCCTCTCCTTGCGACGCTCACACTATGGCGCATAAATGCTTTGGCTGTTTCCAGGAAGTTCCAGCCTCGAGATTCTGGCAATGATCTCACGAGTTCTTGTTGAACAAAGGGGACAACTTCTGCAAGAATGACGAACATACCGCTCCTCTGTAAAGGGACAACAAAAGTAATTATACACCTACGATGCTATTTTCGACGAAAAGTTCGTCGAGCCTTTTTGGTGGGTGCTTCTGCGAGTAACTTCTTCGCTTGTTCGTGTGTAATATCCTTAGGCTCGGTGTCCTTGGGGATTTTAGCGTTCTTTTTGCCATCAGTAATGTAGGGACCGTATCGTCCTTTAAGGATTTTAATACCATCGCCAAAGTCGGCTATATTTTTTTCAGCATCGGCCTTCAGCTTCTCGATATAGAGTTTTCGCGCTTCATCGAGAGTGATAGTGTGTGGATCGAGTGGTTTGATACTCACAAACGTCTTATCGATCACGATATAGGGGCCAAAACGGCCAATATTTGCCTTAATTTCCTTCCCGTCTTCTGTTTTGCCTACAAGTCGTGGCAATTTAAACATTTCAAGCGCTTGCTCTAAGGTGACTGTTTCGATTTTGGCGCCAGCCGGGAGCGGTGCGAATGTTGGCTTGGGGTCGTCTGATTGTTCACCTTTTTGAAGCATGGGGCCAAAACGGCCAAAGCGTGCAAAAATTGGCAAACCAGACTTTGGATCATCTCCTATATGGCGCGTTTGTGTCGCTTCGGCGCGTGAAATGTCACCGCTGGCCTCAACGAGCTTGTGGAACGGCGTGTAAAAATCGGTTAGTACCTTGACGCGGTCTTTTTGGCCATTTGCGATTTCGTCAAGCCTGTCCTCGACAGATTTGGTAAAATCGTAATCCATTACTTCTGTAAAGTGCTTCACGAGAAAGTCAGTGACTACCTTGCCTGTATCGGTCGGAAAGAGCTTGTTTGAGTCTTTTCCATACGCGATTTCTTCCTCGTTTTGAGAGACGATACCATCTTTGAGGCTTATCTTTTGGATTTTCTTAGGAATACCCTCGAGATCACCTCGTTCGACATAGCCGCGGGTCTGGATAGTGTTAATCGTGCTGGCATAGGTGCTTGGCCGGCCGATACCCATTTCTTCAAGCTTTTTCACAAGAGAAGCTTCGGTGTAACGAGCTGGACCACGAGAGAGCACCTCGAGGGCCTCAGCTTGCTTGAGGGTGAGCGGATCTCCCTTTTTTACCTCTGGAAGTAGGACATCGTCACCGCTGCGACCATATACCTTAAGGAAGCCATCAAAGACGACGATTTCGCCCTTAGCCTCCATAATTTCGTCCGATTTGCTTGCCGCCACGGAAATAGTGGTCTTTTCTAGCACTGCTGGAGCCATTTGGCTGGCTAACGTGCGGCGCCATATGAGATTGTAGAGTTTTTGCTGCTGTGCGTCTGCGCCAGCAAAGTCAACCGTAAAATTAGTGGGGCGAATAGCCTCGTGCGCTTCTTGAGCGTTAGCACTTTTTGACTTAAAGGTCCGGTATTGATGGTAATTTTCTCCGTACGTGCTTTTTATGTGCGCTGTCATGGCGCCGAGGGCTTGAGCGGATAATGTTACCGAGTCGGTACGCATATATGTAATGTGCCCTGCTTCGTATAGGCGTTGAGCGAGCTGCATGGTGCTGCGCGGGCTAAAACCAAGCTTACTGCTGGCTTCTTGTTGTAGCGTACTAGTAGTAAATGGTGCGCTTGGGTTGCGTGAACCGGGCTTTTTCTCAATATCGGCAACAGTGAAATTACTGATTGCGAATGCTTCAAGAATTGCACGGACTTCATCGGCTGTTTGATGTTTTTTGGCGCTTGTGGCGGGTAAAACAGTGCCGTCTTCAAGGGTAAATTCGGCGGTGATTTTAAATGTGGATTCAGGAACGTGCGCGTCGATTTCTGCTTCGCGTTCAACGACGAGGCGAACGGCAACCGATTGCACACGACCAGCTGAAAGCTGCGGACGGACTTTTCGCCATAACACCGGTGAAAGCTCGAAGCCCACGAGGTAATCAAGTGACTGGCGCGCCTGCTGAGCCTCAACAAGGGGCATATCAATAGTGCGAGGATGCGCAATGGCGTCCATGATGGCAGTTTTCGTTACTTCATCGTAACTGATACGCTTAGCGGTCTTAGGATCGAGCTTTAATACCTCGGCTAGGTGCCAGGCGATCGCCTCCCCTTCGCGGTCAGGGTCGCTCGCAAGCCATACGGTATCAGCCGCCTTAACTTCTTTTTTAAGTTCAGAGATAACCTTTTTTTTATCGGGGTCTACTTCAAAGCGTGGCGCAAAATTGTTAGCGACATCTATACTTCCTGATTTTGAGGGCAATCCACGAATATGGCCAATGCTACTTTTGACCACAAAATCCTTGCCAAGATACTTTTCGATCGTCTTCGCTTTTGCTGGACTTTCTACGATTACTAATTGCTTGCCCATTACTATAGAGTCTAACCTTCTTACGCTTTCTTTGGAAGCGCTAGAGATAGATACTACGCTAGTTTTTTGCTTTTGTAAATATAAAATCTTGTGCATGAGAAAAGCCGTCCTTATTATAATTCGGACGGCTGATCCACGAGCGGGCGCTATGGCCCATTGCTCCTCCAATTAGAAAGAAGAAACGCACCGGTAAAATATTGTATCTGTTTCGTCGGTTTCGACAACGGTGGCGTGATGCCATGCCTTGCAGCTTGTACAGTAGTACGATCTTTTGTTATCAAAGTCGCGACTATTAATTATTGCTCTTGCTGCTTCAGCAGCACCCTCACTCAGAAATCTATGTTTCATCTTGTGGGCGCGCCGACAGTACCGTCTTCCGGCAGAGAATTCCCTTTCCCATTGATGATCCAACGGTTCACCTCCTCTGCTCTGTGGATTGTTCCGGATCTCCCCTAGCTCACGGAACGGTACACTTCAGTTTAGATAATACCTTAAGCAAGGGTCAAATTTCGCTACATAATATGTGTAGGTTTTTGCAAATATTAAAATTCGGGTAGCCTCTTAGCGCGACAGCGTCAAGAGGCTACCCAGCCGTTCACCTCAGACAGACCCTTGCGGAATACGCAAGGTAACGAGATGGTCAAAGGAAGGCTCAGGGGTGTCGTCTGGCCAGAATTCCATCGTAGCTTCTATTGCCTCCAGCCCCTCCTGGTAAATGCGGAGTTCGCCGCCGCGTACTGCGAATGTCTCCAGCTCCTCTGCGATCCCATGGAGGCCTTGCTTAAGGGCGTAGCTTGCGATGGTCTCAAGAATGTACCCATGTGCCTTAGCCTGTGCGGCTGCGCCGAACGGTTGTCGCAGCTCAGTCTGGATACTTGACGCGGCTGCTTTGCTCAAATAGAGCATAGCCGTACGCTCGGTCATATCACTTCCTGTCTCGCTGGCGTTTGGAATGAACAAGCCTAATTATATAGGACAAAAGGAAATGTGGCCGTTCTTCAGGTGTACCCCGAAGAACGGCCACAGGGTTTTCCACTGGTTACATACCCCAATTACAGCCTGTGATGCTGGTGATCTCTCCTCCCCAGTCGTTGGGGCGAAGGTTGGTGGCGAGCGGCGGAGCGCTACTCGTATCGATCGGCGCCCACCGCTGTTTGTTCACGATGATGGAGCGCACAGCCGTGGAATCCCAGTTGATTCGGACCAGCCCGTTATTGAACTTCTGGACGGTGATCTCACCGCTGTAACCCTTGGTGGGTTCGGTGAGAGACAGCTCCAGAGGCGACTGCGTGGTGCAGACCAGTGTGCTCGCCCCGACAACGATCGAGTACTCCTGGAGTAGCGCGCCCGAAGCTTCGCTGGGAACAGCAAAGCTCACGACGCGCTCCCCCTTGCTCGGTACAGGCTCCTGAGAAATTGCCTGTACGGTGGACGGAATGGGCGGTGCGGGTTGGGGGTTACCACCGCATGCGGTGACGACCAGGGTGGTGATGGCGGCAACGCACACCATCAGGACGTTCCTCTTGGAAGTACCCATAATAGTATTAATAAGTATCCTTATTAATTTGTCAATTGAGCGTCCATTGATTGGCGCCTAGGCCCCGAATGATACCCGTAATTTCCATGAGTGTAAGTGTTTGACTGAATTCTTGAGCTGAAACACCAAGCTGCTGCTGAATTTCATCGCCGTCTCGGATGCCCTGCTCGATTAATGTAATGATTTTGGCTTCAAGGGGGGATGAAGTAAGTGGGAGTGCCCCTTGCCGGGCAGTTTTTTGAGGCAGAAGTATATCGAGGATATCGCGAGGAGACAAAAGAGGCTGAGCGCCTTGACGAATCAGGGCATTACATCCGGATGAAAGAGGGCTCGTTATATTGCCAGGCACAGCAAAAAGGTGCTTCCCCTGTTCTATTGCATGGCTGGCAGTGTTGAGCGTGCCGCTTCTGGCGGCAGCTTCTACGATCACCACTATATCCGCCAGCCCGCTTACAATGCGGTTGCGCTCTAAAAAGTGATAATTTCGCGCTTCGGTGGGAGGCTCATACTCGCTTAAAACTGCTCCTCCCTGCTCTATTATTTGCTCGGCCAGCCCGAGATGGTTGCGCGGATAAATATGATCGACGCTATTCCCTAGTACGGCAATAGTCTTACCTCCGGTTTGAAGGCAAGCGCGGTGGGCAATACCGTCTATTCCTAGCGCTAGTCCGCTAATGATGACAATTCCCTCTTTCGCAAGTTCTGTACTGAGCCGATGAGCTATCTCTTTGCCATACGCGCTTGGTTTGCGTGTCCCTACGATAGCGACGCTAGGGAGACGAGTTTCAGGCAAAGTCCCGCGATAGTATAATGTTTTTGGTTTTTTAGCAATACAATCTGTAATCTGTAAGTACTTATGCTTATCTGGAAAAATTCTATTGATTTTCATGAGAAATATGACAAAAGGTATTGACGCAAAGTCAAATACGTGCTATTATGGAACACGATTGATTAAGCACGTCTTGGTCAAACGCACCTTATACCCCCTATTCTAACTTATGTTAGGTTGTGCGCAATGCGTTATTAAGTATTCTACCCTCCACTTTTTAGCGTTAAAGCATTGCGCGCATACTAATCCCTTTAACAAGCGGACCTCCATATGTGTGAGGTGGGTCACGCTATACCCTCAGGGGTGCGTTAAAGGGCAAAATGGCACCAGGTGATGCCCACCCTTACCTGGTGCTTTTTTGTTGTTTGAAAAACTGATATGATAAGAAGCAATTATGACGATTCTTTATATAACTATTGCTGTTATTTTAGGCAGCCTCATCTCACTTATAGGCGGTATAGTGTTACTTCGAGTTAAAAAGCGCCGTCAGGCAGCGCTTTTAATGACGATGCCATTTGGCGCAGGCGCTTTGCTTGCGGCAGCTTTTTTTGATCTTCTCCCCGAAGCGTTTGAACAAGCGGACCCGAAGCAGATGCTCCTCTTTTGTTTGGTAGGATTTGTGTTGTTTTTCTTGTTTGAGCGGCTGGCTGGCTGGTTTCATCATCACCATCAGCACGAAGAGATGCCCGGCAATAAGAAGTCCCAGCGATGGCTTGTCGTTGTTGGCGACATGACACACAACGCGATCGACGGATTGGCAATAGGCGCTGCGTTTCTTGTCAGTGTTCCTACGGGTATCATAACTACCTTTGCCGTGGCGACTCACGAAATTCCTAAAGAGTTAGGAACATTTGCTTTCTTGCTTTCGCGCGGCTGGAGAGGAAAGACGGTCATTATAGCCAACTTAGCGACAGCAATAGCCACCGTTATCGCAGCGATATTAGTGTATGTTTTTGCTAAAGATTCTCATGATTTTGTGCCGGTGCTGCTTGCTCTCACTTCGGGCTTCTTTCTGTATGTTGCTGCCAGTGATATTATTCCGGACATTCATGAGCAACCTCGTCGTATCGGAACGATTCAGGCGGTTATGTTGCTTATTGGGGTGGTGCTCGTGGGTACGGTTATAACGTTGCTTGGTGTATAGCGCAAAAATGTTTTTGCATTCTTAGAGGACAATGCTGGTGCGAGTTGGAGCGAGCTCTCCTGCTATGAACCGGTCGATGTAGATGTTGGTCTGATTAACGATAAGCGGTAGGGCCTTTGCCTCTTCACTCGTGAACTTTCCAAGGACAAAATCAGCATCGTTTATTTGATCACGCAGCGGATTGTAAATGCCGATACGGATGCGTGCATATCGAGGGCCAAGGTGCTGATTGAGTGATTTGATACCGTTATTGCCGGCATCGCTGCCCTCCTGTCTTGTTTTGATGGTGCCGAATGGTAGGGCGAGTTCATCATGGACTACCAAGATGTCTTTGGCGGTATCGAGCTTGTAGAAATCGGCGATGGTGCGCGCAGCTATGCCTGTCTCGTTGTAAAACGTGGTAGGTTTGGCAAAGATAATCTTTTCGCCGTCAATAGTTGTTTCGGTGAAAAGCGCCTGGAACTTTGTTTTTTCGGTAAATGAGAGCTGAAGGGTGCTGGTAATTGAATCCAGAACGGCGAAGCCGATGTTGTGACGGGTGTTATCGTAGGTAGCGCCTGGGTTTCCTTGTGCAAAGATAAGTTTCATGGTCTTATTGTATAATGAATCCTTTTATTTTATAATAGTGTTTGAGTAGAAAGGTGATTCCATGTGGAATGACGAGCAGCCCCACAGTAGGATGACGCGTCGTAAAGTGACGGACAGCCTGCGCGCGTTGTGCCGGAAAATCAATGTCGATCGGAGGCAAGTTCCACGACCACGACAAGTGGCTCACTGCTGAATCCGCTTTTCCAGGTGCTCGCTGGTGACGACTATACGCGAAAAGTCGTCACCAGCTTGAGCGCCTAGTAAAAGCGGATTATTTTTTTAGGTCCTTGGCCGCCTTTTCGCGGTTGGCTTTGATTTGTTTTTCATCTCGGAAAGAAAGCTTGATTGGGGTGCCTATATAACTGTAGGTTTCACGAATGAGTCGTTCGAGGTAGCGTTTGTAGCTCCAATGCACGAATTTAAGATTGGAACCATAAATAACGAACCAAGGCGGTGTTGTATCAGTTTGTACCATGTACCGGAGTTTTGGGTGGGTGTTTTTAAGGCCGGCTGGTGGATGTTTTTGGATCGCGCTCTGGAGCAAATCATTAAGAACACGTGTTTTGGTAGGCTGTTTGCGACGTGCGTCAATATCGAGGGCGAGATCAAATAGTTTTGTGACATTCTGTCCTGTTACGCTACTTGTAAAAATAAGAGGTGCCCAAGGAGTAAAGTTGAAGGTGTGGGCGATACGCGGCGCGAGAGCATCTCGGGTGAAGGCGTCTTTTCCTTCAACGCTATCCCATTTGCTGACGACAATTACCATTCCCTTGCCTGCTTCGTCGATGATGCCGGCAAGTTTTTGGTCGAGCTGCGTATTCAACTCGTTGACGTCCATGAGGAGGAAGCAGACGTCGGCCTCCTCGATAGCTTGAAGTGTGCGAAGAACACTGAACTTCTCAATACCTACCTCTTGTTTGCCCGGCTTACGAATACCTGCCGTGTCGAGGAGTTCTACCTCGCGCTGATTGTACCGGATGCTGACACGATTGATATCTCGAGTAGTACCGGCGATATTGGCCACTAGCGCTTGCTGTTTGCCTGCAAGCGTATTAAAGAGGTTGGACTTGCCCACATTTGGTCGACCGATAAGGGCAATCCGCAGAACTTCATCAGGCGTATCCTCACTTTTAGCAGGGATATGCGCGATAATCTCATCGAGCGCATCGGTGATGCCGCTATTGTGCTCGGCACTGGTACGAATGATAGATTTGATGCCAAGACGCTTGAATTCATCGGCTGGTACGCCGGTTCTAAGATCGGCCTTGTTGGTAATAAGGATGACTGGTTTTTTGCTCTTAAGGGCTTTTTTGGCAACAAGCCGGTCCTGATCACTGACATATTGAGTACTATCGACGACCACAAGAATGACATCTGCTGCTTCTGCCGCCTCTGTAATTTGTTCTTGAATAGATGCCTCAAATTCATCATTCGGATCTTTAAGACCGGCGGTATCGACCAGCCAGAATTGGTGGTAATTGTACTCCACGCGGCCGAGGACGTTATCGCGGGTTGTCCCTGCTTCGCGGGCGACAATCGCCTGCTGGGCCCTTACCATACGATTAAAAAGCGAACTTTTACCAACGTTCGCTTGACCGATGATCGCCACTGTAGGGAGTTTTGAGGCCATACTTAGCGCTAATTATAACAGAGGTAAAAGAATTTTGCGAGCATGAGCGGTATATGGTAAAAGGAACACCCGCCGACAAAACATCGGCGGGGTCCACTGGTGCTAGTTTCCGCAGAAGCGGTGGAGGATATCCTCTTGGGTGCCGTCGAGCAGCCCGGTCGCAGCGCCAAAGAGCACTGACTGCCCGGTGGGCTTGCAGCCGTCCAGGGCCTGGCCCTTGTACTTGACACCCGTCGGCTTCCCGCCTGCCACCTGGATAACCACGTCACCCTTGGTGTACTCGGTCTTGTCGCCGTTCGCCTTGAAGCCTTGGGCGACCAGGCCGTTGTGAAGTACCTCGCTGGTGATCATCGACGGATCGGCCGACACATTGACGCCGGTTTCGTTGATGTTCACGTTGACCGGCAGATTCGAGCCGGAACCACAGGCTGTGAGCACGAATACGCCAACCAGGGCTCCGAGTACCCAGAGAATGATTCGACGAGTCAAAAGACTCTCCTCTTCTAAATCAAACTGAAAGTGGACTAAATTATCATATTTGTATCTTAAGAGAAAGTCAATCTTGAGGTATTCGAATTATTTGAGAGAGAAGGTAGCGTACTCACCTGGCGGGAGATTGGCAAGGACATACGACCCAAAGTGAGTTCTATGAAGCTTCACAACAGTATAGCCAAGCACGGCGAAGGTTCGACGGATCTGGCGGTTACGGCCTTCGTGCATAGTGACACGCCAGCTTTTTCGTGTCTCATCGAGTCGCTCGAGCTGAAGTTGGCTAGTGCCGTCTTCGAGCTGTACACCAAAGTCACTTATCATCTGCTGGTGAAGCGGCTCAAGCATATGATCAAGAGATACCTCATAGACCTTTGTTTTATGGAACTTGGGGTGAGTCATTTGGTAGGCAAAATCCCCATCGTTTGTTAAAAGGATAAGCCCAGAACTGTCTTTATCGAGCCTTCCAACCGGCTTGAGAGCAGCTAGCTCCCGTGGAAGAAGCGAGTAGATCGTAGGATTTTCCCCTTGAGCGCGGCGTGAACAAACGTATCCTATGGGTTTATGAAACAGTATGTAGCGATAGGATGCTTCTGATTGCAAAGGCTTGCCATTAACAAAAATAGCATCACCTTGTTTAAAACGGGCACCTAAAATCGCGACAGAGTCGTTTATTCGTATCTTCCCCTTCTCTATTAGGTCATCAGCTTCACGACGAGAAACACCAAGCTGAAGTGCGAGGTGTTTGTTGAGTCGTTCGAGGGGAGGTTCTGTCATCAGGATGAATTATATCATGCCTGAGGTGTGGGTGGCGTTGTTGAGCTGCCTGGCGCAGGGGGTACCGGCGGACGAGGTATTTCTTCGAATTGAACACCGGAGGCTTGCCCGTCGGGTATGATCGATGCCTGGGGTGCTGAAGGGACTGAAGGTGAAGGAGCTAATGGTGTTGGTGTGGTTGGTGGGACTGCTGATGCGGGTGAAGCTAGTGCGGGCGCCGGAGCCTGAGGGGTAGATGGTACAGAGGGTGCCACCGGAGCTACTGGTTCAGACACCGGTGAAGGATTCGTAGCGCCCTGTAGTTCTTGGTCCATACGACTTGCGAGATCACTTGGTGGAGTTGACGAGCCAATCGGATGAATAACTCGCTCTCCAAGTCCGGAAGGTCGCGCGGTTGAAAATGGTGCAGTTGGCTGCGGAAGTGGTGAACTGGGCTGACTTGGCGCCGGAGGAGGCGTGAACGACGGTGCTGTAGGCGCAGGGGTTGTTGTGGGGCGAGGAGCAACCGAAGGAGCCGGACGTGGCACGCTGCTTGGTGCAGGACCACCGAATGCTTGAGCGGGACTGGCACCGGCAACAGGGGCGTCTTTTAGGACTTCATGAACGGTGCGAACGACATCCTCGATTCCTACCTGCGATTTGACAAGGTACTTATCGGCACCAAGCGCCTGGCCGCGAGCGCGTTGATCTTCGCTTGAAAGTGCGGTCATCATGATAACGTGAATATCTTTTGTTTCAGTTGTTGAGCGCAAAATATCAAGCATGTCAAAGCCGCTGATTTTAGGCATCATGACATCACTGATAATAAGTTCAGGGCGCTCTTTTATTGCCATTGCAAGCGCTTCTTCTCCATCACCCGCTGAGACAATATCGTAGCCTTCGGCCAAAAGCCGTACGCCATAGATTTCGCGTAGACTTTTATCGTCTTCTACCAGTAGTATTTTGGTCATATTACCCTCTATTGTACTAAGTGAATCTTAAAAATGCTATAGCGCTTATGGTTGATTTTGGTTACGAGGAGGAACGACAACGCCAGCTTGCTGGGGGCGAAGGTAACGTGCGGGGTCCTGCTCGATGCTCGTAATGGGTGTATTAACACGAGGTACGGTATAAGGTGCTTGAGCGGTTGGCATAGGGCGAGGTTGGCTACTTGGAGGTGCTGGCGCAGTCACCGGAGGAGGTGTAACAGATTGAATAGCGCCATGAAGCTGCTCGGCAATCGATTCTGCCGGAGGACTGACGTAGGCCGTTTCGGACATAACGGTTGGCTCCATTTGCTGGACTTGAGGAGGTGCGATAGGAGCTGGTGCGCCGGAAGGTGGCGGCGTCGTGACGGGCGTAGGCGAGGCAACGTTTGGCACAGGAGCTGGAATTGCCGATGCTGCGTACGTCGGATCGGGAATAATTTGAGGTGGAGCTTGTTCTTTTGCGATATCGGCAGCCTCGATTATGCGCGTTGCCTCTTCATGACTGATCCTTGGAATCTCAACATAGAAAGTGCTCCCTCTCTGAAACTCACTTTCTACCCAGATTCGACCATTCATGGCCTCAACAAGACGACGAGACAGATAGAGTCCTAACCCGGTCCCTCCTATCTCACGGGTTTGGCTGTTGTCTACCCTATAAAATTTCTGAAAGAGGTGTGCCATATCTTCTTTTGGAATGCCGATTCCACTGTCGGCAACAGAAATAACGATATGTTCGCCCGATTCATCACCGCCGATATCAACGGTAATATCTCCTTTGGGCGTGTATTTAATGGCATTTTCAACCAAGTTATTGAGTACTTCGCGCAGATGATCATTGTCGACGTTGGCGTAATATACGGGGTTGAGGCGACGCTCGCCCTGGGTGCTTTCATCGCTCGCCTCAGGCATGGGTTTATAGATCATCCGGAGGCCTTTTTGCTCGGCTTTTGGCCGTAACCCCTCTATAATATCGTGCATGAAATCGACCACATCAACAACCTTGGGGTTATTGGCCAGACGACCGTCTTCAGCCTTCGAGACATCCAGAAGATCTTGGAAGAGACGTCCAAGGTGTTGAGCGGATTCGTGCGCTTTACCTATATATTCCCTGGCTTTGTCGTCGATTTGAGAAGTATTGGGGTTGAGCGCTAAACCAAGGTATCCTTCTATCGAGGCGACAGGCGTGCGCATTTCGTGGCTGGCAGTGCTGATAAATTCCGCTTGCTCCCTTTCTTCGGCCTTGGCTTTGGTGATGTCTCGGAATACAACAATAACTCCGGATCCTGGCTGGCCGGTAGGAGAAACGGTAATAGAAACGAGAAGTTTTTTACCCGATTTTGTAAGCAGACTAAGTTTGTCTGTTTCAACTTCTTTGTTGGTGGCTATGGCTTGGGAAATGGGATCGTTGGCGGGAGTGAGTTCGGCATCTTTAGTATCGATGAGCTTTAAAACCGATTTGTAATCAAGCGAGAGCGCGTCCTGCCTAGTCCAACCGACGATTTGTTCTGCCGCGGGGTTGATGAGCTGAATAGTGCCTTTGCTGTCGAGAGCAATGACACCATCGGCGATGGCGCTAATAACCACATCCGATTTTCCGGATACTTGGCTGTATTCGGCGGCGAGCTCCTTGTAGGCCTTTCCTGTGGTGTTTTCCCCTTCTGCTACTTCTTGATCTTTTTTGTGCCACATCAGATAACTCGCGACAAGCGGAAGTTCGCCGGCGAGCACTATCGTAACGATCATTTCCCTTGTGAGGGTTGCTTCAAAACTGAGCCAGCCCATATACCCAAGCGTAGCGAGAAACAACGGCAAGAGCGCATACCAGCCAAAAACACCGGCAAATACGGCAACCACCATCCATAAGGCAATGAATGGCGAAGAAGTACCGCCGGTTGTGAAGACCAGCAAGGTGGTGGTGAGGCAAAGGAGCGCATAGGCGCTTCCTACTCCAAGTGCGATGAGCTTTTTTGGTGCCCATAAGTACGAAACGAACCCAACCGCAAAGGCGATGCCGGCAGTAATGGCCGCCAGATCGGGTACGAGTAGCGATGAGCCGATGCTTTTAACATCGGCAAAATATGCCCAGAAATAGAGCGTCAATACGATCAGCGAAACAAGCATGATCGCCTCGCAGATACGGCGATGCCAGAAGCGTGTGAGCGGTAATGGTTTGATAAATGCCCCCTATTTACGAGTGTGATCTTCCTACGCCTATTATGCCAAGCATAAGAAGGAAGTGCAAGGCGACCACGGGTGTATTCTTATTTTTGAAAATGTGTGGAGTTTGCACAACAAGTTTTGAGATGGATTTTCCTTAGGTATGCTCGGGGGTGTCCTATAAGTAATAAATAATTGAGGTAAAACTATGAGCGAACGTCTGGCGTCCAGTCTTTTTGAATTTGACCAGAAACAAATAAAGGCCCTGCGTAAGATTGGTAGTCGCGCTTTAGAAGTATCAAAAGAACGGTATTGTAGCGGTTTTCCGATTTATCGTGGCGACATGATAGAAGGATTTGACTATAGCGGAGGAAGCGAACAGAAGCTCGGCTTTAATAACTCTTTCCATAACTACATAGTAGGCGAAGGCGGAGCTCGGGTGGCGGGTGCGGTTGATCTCTCCCCTTCCCTGCAAGAGCTGGCGCGTGCAACTGGTGATGCTCATGATGTCCGGCAGCTCTGGGGCCGAGGGGCCGATGAGCGGGACAGTGCAGCGTGGATCGAACAAAGGATTGTTGAGGCAGGATTGTTTGACCGTGTAGTGGCTAAGATGGGCGCTAAAGCTATTTTAGGAACCGAGCCGCTTTTTGACGCCGATGGACCTATAAAAGGTAAGATTATCGGTCAAATGGCGCAGCAGCTTGAGTACGACTCTAAGGAAGAAGAATTATTTGCCAAAAGCGTAGCGTCGGCTGATCTCGGAGCGTTATATAAGCCCTATGGGCCCTATCTTGGTCACCAATTGTACGCACAGCGGCAAGGATCGAACGCAGGCGAAACGCCCGACATGGCAGGTTTTCCGCAATTTTACGAAAAACAAGCTCCCTTCGTTGAAAATTATCGCTACCTACTACCTGAAGCCGAGGGTGCGCTGGCAACCCATCGTACTCAGGTGACGCGCTACACCAATTTTGTAGCCGAACAGCTTCGCGAAGGAAAAATCGAAAGTTGGGAGCAGTTACGAGCGCAGGACATAGCCTTTATGCGTAACCCGGATATGCAGTTGAGGTAACTTGCAAAACGTGACAATAAGTGATATAAATGAAGAAATGTTGGGTGATACGCAAGCCATCAGGGCGTACTTCTTTAAACTTGGTCTTTCCTCGGAAATAGCCGATATCTATTTGGCACTCTATGCATATGGCGAGCAAACAATATCGCAGCTTGCTCGCCGCTCCGGCGTGGAGCGAACTCGTATCTATCGGCTTATGGACGAGTTGCAATCAAGCGGTTTAGTAGAAATTGAGGCGCAGTACAAGCGCAAGCTCTTCCGGGCCGCACCCATCTCAAATCTTCAAATTTTGCTATCAAAAAAAGAGCAGGATCTTCATGAACTCTATAGGGGCCTTGGTGATCTTCAGGAAGTCCTCTCAAACAAAAATCACCTATCTGAAGCGACAAAAGTTCAAGCATATCAGGGCGTCGATGGTCTGAAACAAATGTTTTGGAACCAGACACGCAGCAAGGGCGAAAATCTTTCAATCCTTTTTGAAAACATGCAAAATCGTACCAAGCTCAGTTTTTTTGAACGATGGGTGCGAGTATGTAACGAGCGCGGAATGAAATCACGAAGTATTATAAGCGATAACTTTGTACGCACGCAGCAAGAATGGTACAAAAACAATACCAACGAACGCCTTATCAATTGGGAGGGACGTTATATTCCTGATGGTGTCTTTCCTATTACCCACTCAACGACTATTTATGATGATGTGACATCGTATTTTAACTGGAGGGATGGTGAGGTTTTTGGCATCGAGATTCATAATCAAGAAATCGCCGATGCGCAGCGGCAGTTCTTTGAGATGCTATGGGCGCAGGCCATACAAATTGACGATATGAAATCCCTCAAAGAGCAGCTCCCTAAAAAATAGTAGAAGCGCGGATGAGGTGCTTCTACTCGATTAAGCCATGAGCGATTGCGGCGGCTGCTATCTGGACGCGAGACTTCACGCCCAATTTTTTGCCGGCGCTCTGAATCCGTGCCTTAACAGTCTCTTCACCGGAATACAGGTAGCTGGCGATTTGCGGCGTGGAATAGCCGAGTGAAACGAAATCAAGGACACTTTGCTCCTCCCTGCTGAGGCCCTGAACTTTACCCTTCATTCCCGGGGGTCCAGCGATCTTTTTTGCCCGGAGGACCGCGCAGACGGCTCGAGCGGCGGGGTTTTCGATATCCTTAGCCACATCATCATCCTGGTAGTAGCCAAGCTTTTCGAAGATATCACGTAGCCAGCTTTTGGCAGTAGAGATACTTGCATGGTTTCGCTTATCGCCGACTGCGGCATCAGTGAGGCCGCAGGCTTTGTCTTGGAGAACATCCAGTTCGAAAGCGGTGAGTGTCGCGATCTGTGCAGGGGTATCGATGGGCTTTTTAGCAGGCATTCAGATTCCCTTCTCGTTGATATTCTGGTCGTACCACCTCATCCGCGCATGCGCCATCGTACCGCATATCGTAAGGTGATGCAAGAGGTGGCCCCTGGAAGAGTTTCTCCGCCCTTAGTGCATGTGTCACCTCTGTACAAAATGAGTATCGTTTGGTATAGTTATCGAAGTAAATGGCCTCATCGTCTAACGGTTAGGACACAAGGTTCTCATCCTTGCAATCGGGGTTCGATTCCCCGTGAGGTCACCATGACATTATTCAATTTCAACAGAGGTAAGAAGTTTCGGAAAATATTCGCTGGAACTTTTTTGTTTGGCTTTTTATATCTGTTAAATTGGTGTTATACTCCCGTTAGGTTTATATATAGTAGAAGTCATCATGCCAAGGACAAGTAATGCTGAGCTACCCTCCGCCAGTGAGTTATGGGAGATTCTTGCAAAAGAATCCCAAAGACTTGCTGTTTATTACGATTATCTGAAACTTCATCAAGATATCTTTATACCCTTTAAGCAATTGTGTCGTAAATATGGGGCGGAATGTGATTGGTTGAGTGTGTACGAACAAATAGATCTCGTCGAGCTAGACGCACGTTTGCTCGCATGCTTTGATAAGCTTGAGGCGAGCATGTTCAATAAAACAGACCCTCTTTACGCAGCCGTCTACGACAAGCTTGTTATAAATAAAGAGCCGGAAAATGCCGACGCAATATTTGTTTTTGGATCTCCAAACGATTTAAGAATACGAAAAGCTATTGAATTATACAAAGCTGGATTTTCCGATAAGATTGTTATAAGCGGTCACGGACCTTTTTACGCAAGCCATACGCAAAATGAAGCTGAGCGAATGGCCAAGGTAGCTTTAGACGAAGGAGTTCCAGAATCAGCATTGCTGCTAGAGCCGAAAGCTATAACCATACCAGATAACGTGAAGCGTACTCTTGATTTGTTTGAGGACATTGATTTTAAGCCTGCTAAATTAATTATAGTTGCATCACCGTTTGCACTGCGTCGTTGCGAGATGGATTGGTATAAATTTACACCTTGGGCTATCAAAACAGTACCAGTTGCCTCTGACTCTATGTCGTACGATTTTACTAGAGAGGGATGGACGACGACCTCCCGAGGTATTCGAGTAATCTTAAATGAGTATGCCAAACTTATCTTTGAAACAAAGATGGATTTATTGCGTCGTGAACGAAGTACTTAGTTCCGGGGATTTGCGGCCTGTTCCTTAATCTTTAGCGCAATAAGCTGTAGGTTAATACGTTTTATACCAGGCGGTAGAGTGTTTCACATTTGTCGCGTATGGTTTAAGACTCCTACTATCTTGTAATAAAGTGAGGAGTCCCAGAGAGTATTCCCCCGGCCTTTATTTTGTAATTTACTTCTGTTATTTCGGTATCCTTGCGATGATTGACATAAATTATACTTAATGATATAACATAAGAGTATTTTGTGAGGCAACTCCAAAGTATCTTAACTCTCTATCTCATTGATTACGGCGAAGTGGCTATTAAACCATAGCTAGTTCGCCGTAATCAAGTTCTGAAAGGACATCATGATCACTGAGGTCAACGTACCCCACGCTCACGCCTATCGACAAGAGGCAAACGGACAGTTTCGGCTGCTGGTCACGGAGGGAGTCACCACGTGGAGAAAACGCCTCAATGATAGCGAAGATAACTTCCCCGGCGAGAGCTGCGTCTTTTACAGTGAGGACGGTGGCGAGAGCTGGAGCGAATTCTACCTGCTGGGTTTCATCGGGGATCGGTGCGGCCGGTTCTGGGCATACGTTCTCAGCCCGGTCCACGGCATTCCACGCATCATCAGTGGTGTGGGAGGCGAAGTAAAGTTCGTGGGTCGTACCTATGAACTCATCACGGACGAGAAGACGAACTTCACCAACGTGACGCGTCTGGGTGACAACGGCCGACTACTGGTCGGAGATTCCGTCGCTTACGAGCGGCTTCGACGAACTGAAAGATAGAGAGCTTCAGGTGAGCACGACGGCGATGCCGCCCGTGCTCACCTGGCAGTTCCTAAACGCATTTATGGAAGTGCTTTTAGGAACTGCTACTCTGTTTCTGCTTATTTCTTCTTGCTTACCTCATTCCACTTTGGATAATGTAACATCCATCGAATGTTCCCAGCTACCGGCAGGATTTAACCGCTCATGACGACGTTCATCTCACCCGTGAGGCCAAAAGCGGTATGTACAATAAACGCTTACCAGGGATCCACTCATAAATATCTACTGTATTGATAGCTAACTGCGGCTTGTCGTTTTCATCAAAGGTGCTGCCATTTGTCATCCAGCGCCCAATCAAAACTTCAAGAGGTTGTATTTGGGACCGGCAGTTGACTGTGCTAATTTGCTGGCTGGGCTGAAGATTCTTGTTCCATATATTTTCCAATCAATAGTTATAATTTTACAGGTTCACGGTACAAAACGAACTGGCCATTCTCTTCACGCCCGCTATTAATCCAAGCTTGTCGAATATGGGCTTTGAAGACAACCGTTGTGGCATCGGGCCGTTGGACGTCTTCTAGAGTGAAGTAGGGTATGCTCTGATGGCGGTCGATCAGTTGGGTCATAGCGCGCTTCATTTCGTCCGGATCGGTCACGATAGCGGCGTCTGCTTGCAGATACACGCCACTGCCTTCACCCGGACCAACACTTGAATCGTACACAACGATAAAGGCTTTGCTATTTGCTTGAATGTTTTGACCGTGCTGGCTGGTACGAGCGGCACACCAATATATGTTTTTTAAATCGTTATCAAAGGCGATAAATTGGGGTGCCGCCCATGGTAAGCCGTCTTTGGAGGTGGTGGCGATTGTGCCGTATATGTTGTCAGCTAAGATAGCTTGAGCGGATGCACGATAGTCTTTCATAATTATATATTACATCCTCTGTTGTGCTAAATACCACCCTATTTCGTAAGATATGAGCAAGTCATTGACAAAAAACGCCTTTGCATCTATAATATAAATTTGTTAAAACCGCATCTCTGTTAGGAGTGATCGGCAATGACCATGACCGCGGAGGAGTGGTTCAGCATTCCGCTGGACACTCCGCAGGAACAACTGGATGAACTGCTTCACCAAGCGCGTATGCGCCTGGCCGAAGGAGAGGCTGAAATCGCCGCAGTGCGTAGTGATGATGTCAAGATGGCTACTGCCAGAAGGGTATCCGAGGGTAGCACCCCTGAGGCGCGGCAAACTCGCGTGCAAGACATGCTTGCAACCCTCAGCAACGGGGTCGACACGAACACCGGGTTGTCGAAGCCGTTCGCGTTCTACTACGCGTTCGGGATCATGAAGCCGCTGACTGTCACGAAGAACGATGGCGCGCGCGTGCCCATGCTCGTGCTTCGCAACATCGTGAACGCGCTTGGCCTGACCGAACTGGTGACAGCGATGTTCGCCATCCTCTACCTCACGGCCGACGCGGAGCTGCGCGGTAGCTTCGCCTGGCGACAGCTCAATCCCCACGCCGTCCCCCTCACGCCCGAGGGGTGACGAAGGCCCAGGAGGATGACTCGTTCTCCTCCTGGGCGCCCCACTTTTTTGATGGGGCTTTTTTAGTTGTTGTATTTCAGAGGCCAGAAGTATTACTTTAAACTAACTTTTCTCCTTGTGCAATGCTTTGTATACTGTCAGTATCCAAAAACAATAGACTAAAAAGAGTACCTCCATGCGAGCACGAGAAGCTCGCATGGAGGTTTAAGAGCTAGCGCATATCCTTCGCGATATGCCACTCGGTGGTTCTGCCGGGTAGCTTAACTCCTCGCAGCTTACCGCTTTGAAGGAAATGTGTAACTTGCTTTTCCGAAACGTCGAAAAAGGCCGCTGCTTCAGCTACAGACAAGAGCGGGCTGGGGTCACGCAAGCGTTGCTCACACCATTTTATTCGCTGGGTGACTCCCGGACTGAGACAATCCCTTAGCATTTCTACGACACACGCTTGTCGGAGTTTTTTGTCGCTATGATGATGCAAAGTGCATTCAAGATCTCCGGATTGCCAAGCTTTCGCGGCGGTATCCTCGTCTACCCCGAAGATCGCGGCTACCTGCCCTACGTTGAGTGGAGTTTGCCGATCAAGCAGGCGGTTCGCTGACACGGGGGAAATCTTTATCAAACCTCCTTCTGTTTGGAGGTAAGCGATCCGCCCATCTTTTAACACGTTCTGCCCTGTGTTGGCACTAAGTCCAAGAAAACGCTCGAATTCTCGTAGCCCTATTAAGGGACGCTCGTCTTTTTTGCGCTCTGCGATCCACTCTTTGGCGTCTACCCACTTTGGGATGAGTTTTTGGAGTAAAGCGAGAATGCTTTCTAGGGTGACTGGCCTCCTGATCGGCTTGCCAGGAATCGTAACGCACCGCAACTCCCCGCTCTGGATGCGCTCCTTGACGTAATCAAGGCGCGATCCAAAAATATGTGCCACTTCTTCTCGTGATATGTAATCTGGATTGTTAGCTTGCATGAGAAACCGGTCGACATCTGCTTCGAGGACACGCCATTCCGACAGGAGCTTGATGGCCCCAAACCTCCCTCGTTCGATGCGATGACGAAGCGCATTAGTGCTTGTGCCTAGCTTCTCTGCGGCATCACCTATGGGTAAGAGCACCACCTTGCCCCATAAGACATCCTTGGCGGATATCTTATGGTTAAGATTTGTCGCTCCTCGTTGCAATATTTCGTCTACATTTGTGATTTTGTAGTGATTTGTATTGTTGATGGTTTCTGCGGGTGCTAAAAAACCGACTCTTCGCCATTGGGCGAGCGTGTCTGCGGTGATTCGCAGCTTATCGGCAAGTCTGGTTGAAGTTACGAGCTCCACTATTCTTCCTTCTCGGGTTTTGGAACCAACTTGCCCGATTATAGCAAGGATATGGCTTCATAAACAGTAATTTTGTGTAGATTTATGAACATGACAACTCATTGCAAATGTTGAACGATTGGTATAAAATTTAACCATGCGTTCAAAAAAAGAAGCTCAGACGACTCGGATTCAGCAAGTGCGTCGGCAAGATATTATTACTGCTGCGACGAAAATTATTAACCGGGACGGTTACGCAGCCACGTCAATTATGTCCATTGCCAAGGAAGCCCACGTGAGCAAAGGAACAATTATGTATCATTTTGCAACAAAGGATGAGCTGATTGGTGCCATTGTCGAGACGGCTTATATGGAAGGTGCAGCCTATATGAAGCCGCGTATTGATGCCGCACAAACGATGACCGACAAGTTAAAAGCGTACATAACTTCTAATATTGAGTATCTTGCCCAGCATGCCGATCAGATT
This sequence comes from Candidatus Saccharimonadales bacterium, assembly GCA_035697325.1. Classification (NCBI taxonomy): domain Bacteria; phylum Candidatus Saccharimonadota; class Candidatus Saccharimonadia; order Saccharimonadales (SeqCode); species Saccharimonadales bacterium (SeqCode). The sequence goes on along the minus strand of DASSDB010000004.1, from coordinate 214,989 downwards.
GCGGCCGTGCACCAGGTTATATTGAATACGCCCGCGGTCGACTATAGTGGCAATGCGGTTGATCTATTGGAATTGCTCTTTTTAAGGGGGCAGAACGGGGGTGAGTTTGGCGAGTTTGATGCAAGAACAATGGCGGTATCACTCCGCTTTGTTATTGATGGGTCGTCTTTTTATCTTTTGGAAAATCCGGCCATCAATTCAAAAAAGTATGCGGATTCAATCTGGCAAATGTTTATGCGAGCAACGAAAAAGTAAAGGAGAAATACATGAGCGAACACTTACACAACACTATTGGTAAAGCAAAAAAGGTAGCCGGCTTGTTTATAGCATGGAACGTTATATTTTTTCTGGCAGCACTTATTATGAGAGGTGCAATGATCGGCGATACGGCTGACGTTGTGCTAGTACGTGGTGGAATTTGGGTTATTGGCGGGTTGGTTTTGCTGTATCTTTTAAAGCAAATGTCTAAAGGAAAAAGGAGTAGTTGGGTGCGGCTGAGCGTCATAAGCGTATTAGCTCCTCTTGGTGCAGTAGCGTTCATTGTATTTACGCCGAATCTGCCACTCTGGTTTGATATCGCTCAAGCAGGCGGGGCTATCATGCTTGCGGCCATTGCCTTTCTTGTTTTGGATAAGCAAACAAGAGCGCACTTCCCCAAGGTCCCCCGGTCTTCCTAAGAGGCAGGCTATTGAAAAAATATAACTATTATGCTATAATATAAAAATTGTCATAAGCATTGCTTTTGGCATGACCTCTTACATCGAATAGATCTTTTGGAAGCCGAACTGCTTATTCCGTATTAAGTGAGTAGTTCGGCTTTCGAAAGACTACTTTCTTAGCGTAGTCTTCCTGAGAAGAATGGAGATTGCTATGACCGCGACCATCGACTACACCGTGATCCAGGGCCAGCTGGCCGAGGCGACCCGCGAGGGTACCGTCAGCCTGGAGCTGCTGGACACGGCTGTGGAATCCACCCACCCCGACGGGTACGAGGGCATCCCCTACTCGCAGGGCGTGCGGTGGATCTCCGAGCACACGCAGTTGTTCTTGGAGTTGCTGGAAGCGGCCGGGTCGTCGGTGGAGGAATTCTACCGGCGTCACCTCGACAACTTCCACGTCGGAGAAGACCTGCTCAACAACGAGTGGCTGCTCCTCGCCCTGGGCGACGAGCAGCGCGTGCCGTTTGTCCGCGAGGTGTTCCTCGCGGCTGGCGCCGCGTACGACTACTGGCTGGTGCACGCCTTGAAGGTGGGTATCAGCAAGGACGACCTCGCCGAGATGATCTTCGAGAAGCTCCGCCAGACCAAGGTGGAGTATCGCTACAACGTCATCAACTTCACGAAGCACGCCTTCGTGGGGAACGGGTCGGGCCGTGTGCGCCAGCTGACCAACGGCCACGGCGTGTTCGAGGAGCCCGACAGCTACTGGGGGATCCTCGACGACGAGCAGTTGCTCACCGCGATGCAGATCGTCGCCAAGACGGCGCCGAACATGCTGTTCAGCGGGAGAGGCTCCAACGAGTGGTTCACCACCTCGGAGAAGCTGAGGTTGCGGTTGGGTGACAGCAAGGTGGATGCCTTGCTCGAGCTCGCCGCGACGAACCTCCAGAGCTTCGATCTGGTGTCGCTCGATGTGATGGCCAAGCTGCCGCTCTGCGTGCAGCTCGACTTGGCTCGCCGGTTCACGCCCTCCGGGACGTGGGTGATCCAGATGGCGCTCGAGATGGATGCGGCCAACGGCGGCTTCGCCCTGCTGAAGGAACTCGGCGACGTGCTGAGGACCAACAGCGTCACCACCTACAAGTGGTGGCTGACCCAGGAGCCGGACAGCGACAACCTGCGCTTGTCGCAGGAGATCGAGCGCCGGCTGCTCTCCGCCCTCCGGGACGAAGGCTGGCTGACGGGAACGCTCAAGACCGAGAAGTACCAGGGGCGTACCCAGCTCTACGTGAGGGCCGGCCAGTGCAAGTACATCAAGGACCGGCGCCAGATCACCTACGATCTGCCCGGCGGGAGCAGGAAGTTCCCCCACGCGGGTGACGTCGTGCTGTTCCGCCGTGGCAGCGGATATCCGCTGGTGTCGGGCAGGTTGTACGCCACGACCTTCACGCTGGTGAAGGCGGCCGATTCGAAGTAAGCGGTTTACCCCGACCCGTTCGCAGTTTCAAGGCGAACGGGTCGGGCTGACTCTCAAAATGAGATAGAAATTATGTCGTTTTAAGAGCCCGAAAGTGACCCATAGGGAACGATTGAACCCTGAGTAGACAAAAAACTATAAATATGATATAATTACCAGCGAAAGTGCGCCAGATTTTCTGCTGCGCACTTATAGTAGCTTTCCATCTATTTATCCACAATCACTACGGTTAGGAGCCGATCATGGACACTCTTTCCCACACCCTCATCCTTCCCTGGGTCGAGAGTGCTACGGGTCACTTCGTCTACGCAGATGAAATGCGCAAGGCGTTTTCGCTCGCAATAGCCGCAGGTGTCAATCTGATTTTCAGTGGCCCTGGCGGTCACGGAAAGTCGGAGTTCTTGGAGGCCGCCTTTGGTGCCATCAGGGACGTGACTCCGTACGTCAAGTCGTTTGGCCAGGGTACCTCTCCGGAGGAGCTCTACGGTGGCCTCGACCTCGACGCCCTGAATCGACAGGGCGGCGCGGAAAAGGCTGTCCTTCAGTACAGTCCCGAACTGAGTTTCTTGGCGTGCCGAGTAGCCGTGTTCGAAGAGCTCTTCGATGCCCCTCCGCGGGTGTTGACGAGCCTCAAGGACACGCTGACGGCACGCGAACTGCGCAACGGTCACCAGCGTTACCCGATGGTGACGCGAATCATCGCGGCGCCGACGAACCACTCGCCACAGGAGGTTGCCGAAGGCCAAACCTGGCATGTGCAGGCAAGGGCTGCTCACCCAGGGCTGGCTTTTACGTTTACTTTCTCGTCATAACGCTCAAATATTTGACACATCAAGTGTAATCGAGGACAGTAATAATTGGTATTGCCTAAAAAGGAGTTCTTGCGATGCGTGCACGTGATCTGGCAGTTGGTCAGACGTTCTACGTACTATGTTTGGGTGTGGCTATCAGCCCATACCTTACCGTATCAGCCGTTGAGAGTTCATCTGGCGCAGTTGTGCGGATTACTGCGTCCAATGGTGAAACGAGAGAACTCAAGGCGAACCAGAGGGTCCGAGTAGTCACCAAAAAGTGAACGATGGGTCTTCAGGGCACAGGCCGTCAGTGGGTCGCGTTAATACGCGATACCACGGGCCTTTTAAATTTCTTCTCAGATTGCTCTGCTATAGTAAAAATATGGGATTATTTGATTTTTTCGCTCCAAGTAACGAACCAACGAGTGATGGCGATGCTCCCCAGCCGGCATCGAGCATCATAAAAGGCCATGACAGCAGTTTTCCGATGGTATTTATTAAACGTTTAAAACCGCACAATAATGGAACGCATATGCAACTCTACTGTCATATCGTGAACAACTGGCCTGAGGCGGTTGAGCTCGACAAAATACGTATCTTTGGTACGACGCGTGAGTTGGATACGGAGCTGCGGCCCCATGAAGAGCGAGAATTTGTTATTTATGATGGCCCTGCGCTGACTCGGGAGCATCATGAGTCGGAACTTATTTATAAAACGCGTAAAGAAGCTGATTATTTTGAAACTATCCACACAATGACCTTTGCATATAATGCCAATGATAAGACGTATCTCCCAAGTGATATTCGCGTTGAAGGTCCGGTGCGTGATATTTACGGATAGTTTTAGTTGTCCATATTTTTTAAGGGTCGCGGATGCCACATACGTGACACCCGCGACCCTTTCAAGAGAGATTCACTTAAGAACTCCCTGTTGAAACAGCTTGAAGACAGCGTTCTCTCGACCTGTTGCTTCTAGCTTTTCGATAGCCGAAGCAACTGCTCGAGTCAGCGTACGAACGCCAATTTTGAGCATCGCTGCGGAGTCCGGATCACTATATCCTTGGGCAATGTTTATGAGCGCCTGGCGTTCCCTCCACTCAAGCGTTTTTGCCGAATTCTCGTCAGCGGGCGGACAAAACAATTCTCCGTTGTGAATCGCAATAGCCACCGCATGGGGCGTCGTATTGGCAATAAGTCGCCGCCGGCAGTGTTGCAGGTGCGTTTTTACTGTTGACGGCTTAAGGCAAAGTATCGCCGCCGCCTCTTCTAGACTGGCAGTAACGGCGGAAGCAAGCAATGCATCTGCCTGGGAGTTGCGAAGATGCTTTGCGTAGTACCGCTCACCCCTCTCAATCAACAGTCCGTAGCGAAACCCTTTATAAATGGCATTGCACCGGTTGACGGCATCCAGTTTTCCGATGATTACTTTCATGTAATTATCGATAAGCTTCCGCGAACAGAAGTAAATCTTCTCCAAGTCCTCATCTTGGTTTCCGCCAGCTACGAGGCTAAGAAAGTCGACTTCTGCTTGGTTGAGAGGAGTGCCGGGATTCTGCCCTTTACGAAGAGGAATGTGACGAGCGGCAAGCGCAAAGCCGATAGCTTCTTCGTTGTTTACTGCTCCGTATCGTTCCCTGGTCTTGACCAGGCTAGCTTTGACACTCATTTCGGATATGCCAAAATTTCTGGCAATTTCTTCGTGGCTGTCTCCTTTTGCGACTGCCAACAAGATTTCGAGTTCTCGAGTCGGGGGTTGCACGCGCACTTCCCTTCTGCTGACAGTGTGTTCATATTTTATAATGTTTTGGAGGAAATGTCTTCACCCGCAAGATAAGCTTGTATGAGGGCTTCGTACTTTCTTGCCTGATTACGCGCGATATAGAGATGGCGGCGAGCCTGTCCGCCCGGCATATTGTGTGCCGCGGCGTACTCGCTTACTTTGGAGCCGTTTGCTATTTCAATAACCAGCTCAAGTAGCTCCTCGCCGGATATATGCTGTGTTCTAAGGATATCAACGAGAAATTGCATAAATGCATCGTCACCCGCAAGCATCTCCTGTCTGATTGTGTCTTCGAACGAATATGAGGGGTGGAGAGCCTGATTTTCGTAAGAGGTGTAATCAACGGCTTCTGTATTAGGGCGCCGCAGGGATTCTCTACGGTAACTGTCAATAATTGTCGTACGGGTAACGGTGGCAAACCAACCTTTCTTGGGCCGATTTCCTTTTTCGAAAACATGCCATGTCTTTATGAGCACTTCCTGAAGGATGTCTTCGGCATCCTGCGGGTCGCTCAGTGATTTACGCGCGATTCCTAAGATAAGGGAAACATGAGGAGCAATAAATGTTTCGAACTCTCGCTTGAGTGAGGAGTTAACTTCCCGAAGGGCTTCCCTGCCAAGAGTACGGCTATCGGGCATGGAAGATGGTGGCACTTCGGAATCGTGCCGAAAGGAGTCGGGGGTGCGTGTGACCTCGGACATGATTCTGAGTATAATAGCTCTTTTGAATTATTTTGTCAAATATATGGGTTGGTGACCAAGCTGCCGCAAAACAGCAGCTTGGTCACGTATTACTCACCCGACGATCTGCGCGATAGCTTCGCAGTGCCGTGAGATGATGTACCGTGTTGCAAAAGTGAGCTTGCGCTCTAGCGCGTCTTCAAGGCGCAGCCAGATTGGATTTACTCCCTCGCGCTCGTCAACGATAATCGACAGATGACTGGGCAATTTGGCGGTGAAAATATGCCAGCGATGAACATCAGCTCCGCGCCGGCATTCGTCGCCGTAAATAGCCTCACTCACCACGTGCCTGAAAGCCGAATTCGGAAGCAGAACGCCCGCTTCTTCTCCGAGTTCCCGGCGTGCCGTCGTCATTTCGAGCTCTCCGGTGTCGACGTGACCCGCCGGAACTGTTAGCCCGAACGGATGGCGTGTCCGCTCGAAAAACAGAAACTCCCCCTGATTGTTGCTGAGGAAAATCCCTGCTGTCTCGTGCCAGTATTCACCGGTTTCATCGCACCACCATCGAACACCGGGATCAATGATGAGTGCTCGGGTATGCCGTCGGCCACACGCCTTGCATTCATACGCAAGACGCTTCTCGCGCAAGCCACTGCGAGGGCTTTCTTGCCCGCAATAAAGGCAGTAGCTGTGCACTCGGCCGTCGCTAGGCGGTGTAAATGTCAGTTTCAACCTTAGACCTTTCTTCATCCGCTTGAGTCATCTCTTCTGTCAAGGTACAGTAGAATGATATCAGTGAAGTGCATGGCTTCGTAAGTAAGGCTTTTTGACTCAAAAATAATTGAACAATGCTCAGCTGGATCCAATACCATATATTGCTTGAACTGACGCGACATGCGACGCGCCGGTATAGTGAACTTCGTCCTAAGGGTGTTGAAGGCAATCTTTTTATGTATCATCTGAAAGGCCTTATAAAAGACGACTTGATTGAGAAGTACGAGAAACACTATCGGTTAAGCACCAAAGGGTTGCAGTTTGCAGGAACACTCAGTCTTGAAACGGGTAAGACGCGCCAACAACCTAAGATTCTCACGGCGATCGTTTGTAAGAATGATAATGATGAGTATCTCTTTTCACGGTGGCACCGGCAGCCCAACGTAGGCTTGGTCAGTTTCCCGCATGGCATGCTTCATTTTGGTGAGAAACTTGACGAGATGGCTGCCCGGGAGTTGGCGGAAAAAGCTGGCCTAATCGCAAGACTTACGTATCGGGGCGGAGTCTATGTTCGTGGATTTCGCGGGAATATCCTTGATCGCCATATGCTCGTCCATCTTTTTGAAGCGGCCGAAGCCAGACCAGGGCGCGAAGCCGAGTTGCGCCCTGAAGTTGGTGAGGCATTCTGGGCGCAACTTGAAACTATAGCGCCCGGAGATTTTGTGCCCGGATTTTACGAGATTGCCCATCTTGTGCACAATTGCCCAAGCGGCACAATCTTTGACGATATCACCGTTACGATTCCCGATGCATAAATCTCACCGCGTTCATCACGACGCATATTCCGCTTTGTTCGGTTTCGAGCTGGCCTACGGCACGGCAACGGGTTGTTGCATGAATGACTGTATTTCAGCTTGCGATAATGTCGTATTAAAAACACGCACATCATCAACTTGAGCATTGCCAGAATCTGGTACCACGAGAAAATAGGCAGTACCTGTGTACGCTGCGCCGGGCTGTGCCACCGTTGCAACAGATACCCCATCTTTATAAAGAATTATGTTTGTTCCATTGTAGGTAAGAGCAAGATGAGCCCAAGTATTGAGGGTGAGTGCCGAGCCATTAAGCGCGACGAGAGATCCTCCTGCGCGCACATTCCCTTGTAAAACATTTCCCGTTCCGAAATCGTTGCGTTGTGCCCAGATTGCCAGCCAGGTACTCCCTGCCGCATTGGTTGCATCCCAAAATCCAAAGAGTGGTCTGGACGTACCAGAGGTTAGATCAAGTGGCCGTGCCCATCCCATGATTGTCATGTTGCTGTCAACAATGTCTTTTTGGCGAAAAGCGCCACCGGCGCCACCACCACCTCCATTTTGAATAGCCGTCCCGCTTGCGTATCCCGTGGCCCATGTCATACCGGGGCTGACCGTGAGATCGGAGCCCTTCGTAGAGCTATCGACGGCTACGAGGCCGGTACCCTCATCGAATCCCCAAGCTCCAATTAAACCCGGGTATTGATCGCGGTGTCGAACCTCCGTAAAGCGAAGTGATGCGAGCGCACCCATTTTTTAGTAGCCTTTGGCGCCAAGCGCTCCATACCAGGTCGTGCCACCGTCAACAGTAAAGAGAGAGACAATGTCCATCTTTGTTGCTGCGGTCGATAGTACAGGTGCTCCAGCGATACCCCACTTTACAGACGCAGGCCAAGTGATAGTTCGTGAACCTGTGCCGTCCTGAAATACAAGTAGTGTCATTGCGCGCATGGCTCCGGCTGCCGGGTTTGCTAGAGTAAGCGTACAGTTGCCTGTCAGCGTCAGTTTTTGAACGTTACCGTTAGTAAGGTCTGCTGTTGCTGCGGTTCCCGAGTTACCAATATCGTAGTATGTTTCGCCACCACCATTCGTAGGAGTTACCGCAGGACCACCGCCAGATACGGTTACCCATGTCGAGTCACCTCTTAAGAATGTCGTAGAGTCTGCCGTACCCGAGCCTAGCTGGCCTGTAGGTACATGTGTCGATGCATTCAGTCCCGCATATCCACTTGCCGCACCTTTGTTTACCGTTTGTTCAGCACCAGTAATGCGTGAGTCATTACCAAGGGCTACCGTCGTCCCCGTTGTGCCCGTAGGAATTTGTGCGATAGGTACCTTTGTGGAGCCATCAAGAGAGGCATATCCACCGGCAGTACCTTTATTAGCGGTTTTCTCGGTAGCCGCAAGATCTGTAGTGAGGTTTGTGACTTTACTTTCAGAAATGGCGCTTACATCAGCATCACCGATATTGAGTGCGGCGAGTTTACTCTTAGCGATAGCGGCACTCGCTGAAATATCAGCATCAACGATGGTTCCGTCGGCAATTTTAGCAGATGTGACAGCGTTATCGGCAATCTTGCCATTGGTAATTGCATTATTGCTAATTATAGGGGCGGCGGCAGCCGTACCGACTCCCCCTAAGTCCCCTGCCAGCTGAACCAGTCCCTTGGTACTAGTGGTAGCATCGGGTGTACCGGCCGTAGAGGTCCATTTGAAGCCACCCGAAGAGGCACTGTCTTTGGTGAGAACCTGTCCATCACTGCCAGCCCCTGAATCAAGTTTGGCGTTGGTTACACTGCCATCTTGGAGCTTGCTGCCGGATACAGAGTTATCTTGAATCGTAGAAGAACTGACTGCGCCAGCTTTAAGCCCTCCTCCGCTATCGTGGGCGACCGCTAAGAAATCGTTAAGAACGGTGCCCCATGTGCCATCATCTGAGCCTGGTGTTGGTAAACGTGCCATTTCCTGTTTCTAACCTTTTCTATCCTTATTTTACTACACTATCACAACATTTTGCTTATGGCTATTAAATAAATCATTTTTTAATTATCTCCTACGACAATATCATCGATAAATACCGTGTCACCCAATGAGCCCGTTCCGAGGAAGCTAATAAAGACCGTCGAAACGTTGTTTGGTGCAGCCATATCTACACTCGCTTGCTGCCAGGTTGAATTAAGGCCACTTAGTGTAAGATCTGCCGGTGTTGGGTTAATGACGTTCCCGTCACTGTCTCGCCAGGTAAGCTGGAGGCGTACTGCCGAAGTCGTTCCAGCGGTCTTCTTTGCCCAGAAGCTGACGTGTTTAGACCCTGGAGTTACACGGAATCCTGGATAATTGGCAAGTTGCACTCCCCAGCTTCCTCCACCAGTGGTATCTATCTTCATACTGTGGGTTCCACTATGTGCTTCTAGTGTTGATTGGGCGATATTTGTTGTAAACCAAGATTGCCACTGTCCGATTGAGCCTTCAAGAGTAGCCGTGTTAGTATCGAGCGCATTGGCGACTGGAGTCTGACCACTGATGGTACTGCCAGTATCCTGATTAAACGGTGCTAACTGCCAAATATTCCAGTTGATTGTTTCACCGCTACCCTTAGCGAATCGCCAGTCTCCTATATAGGTGTTATTAGAGAACTTGTTTCCGTTGTTAAACATGACATCGTTTTGGATGTTTCCAATGTTGTACGCTGCCGGAGCCCACGGTATATTATTTGCACCTGTTGCAAAGAGCGCCTGAACGCCGCAAAAAGTGCCGGCACATGGAACATTCGCAGCCGTAAAGCGGAACTCATTGTTGAATACCTTAACGTTTTGAGAATGCCAGCGACAATTAAATGTATATGGAGCAGATGAAATGCTTGTGTAGCAAGGGTGATTTAAGCCGATAGGATTAGGATATGTGAAGTCATATGTTGGGGGTGTGGTCGGATTTTTAGGGATGATCGTTGGGCTGACAAAAGGTGTACAGTACGATTTGCTCGTGTTACCGTTGGAATCACAGAAACGGTTTGAGTTTTCAAAGACAGATACGCCAGAGAAGTTGTCTTCAAGTAAATTGTTTTTGATTTGAAGATTGGTACTTCCGCTGGTGGTTGATTGCAGTCGACTATCGCCGCCAGACTCTGAAATGTAAATTGCGGGTGCTGGTGAACCTGTATTGCGGTTGCCTCCTACCCAGGCGTTCCGTTTAAGGGTATTGCGGCTTATCGTGGCATTGTAGCTGATTTCGTACCAGATTCCTTCGCCCGAATTATGCTCGATCCAGTTACTGTCAAACAAGAAGTCGATGTCGTTCGTATCTGCCCAGAGCCCTGTACTAAGGTTATCGTGAACGTAATTGTTAGTGACCGTAGCACCTTTTACATCCCAGAACTTACCCCCACCCGTACAGCCACATCCTGGCGAAAGAACCTCCCAGTTATCCTGGTTATTTCCGCTGATTTCGTTGTGGTCAAGGACGATATCCTTAATAGCAGAATCACCTTCAATTTGGTCTTTGAACATGCTAAACCCGTACTGGCCGTTATCTTTTAGACAGTTATAGCGAACGGTATTATTGCTGCCAAGGAATACTGCTGCGCCATCATTGTGGTGAGCGTAAAGATACTCCATGGTCCAATTGTCGGCCGCGTTGTGATTAATAACTCCCTCGTCTTGGTTATCTGTACCTCTACCGAAGTTCTTAACTTCGAGATAAGCTATACGTACGTTGGTGGCATTACCGGTAAAGGCATACTGGTTGTTATTGTTGCCATTAAGAACCGCGGTAGGCGCACCAATATAAGTACTATTATTTCCGACGACTATCTGAGAGAATTGCCCTGTTCCAAGCGTATGCTCACCGGGCGCAAACCAGAAAATTTTATTATCTTGAGTGAAATTGAAGCCGGTGTTGTCGCCTGCGGGAACGATAATAGTATTACTGCCTGCGGGTGCGCTTGAGGGGCCGCCATTCCAGCCATTGTTACTACAAATCTCTAGTTGTGGAGGAAGAGAACCATACCAACCTCCGGCCGTACGGTAATTTTCCTCAGAGTCGGTTGGTGTAGGCGTACCACCATCGTTGTTGTTTGAAGTGCCGCTAGAACCGCTAGAGCCTCCCGACTTTGCCGTAGTCACACGAGATGCCCTTGCGGTTGGGATCGAAGTACTTTCTTCAACAGTGGTTTGGGACTCGTCGTTTGCTGGAGTTACCGTATCTGAATCATCGATGGTGAAGGTAAACACTTTGCTCTTGGCACTGCCGCCAGAGGTGTCGTAGGCAATAGCTTGGAGCGTGTGTTCGCCCTTTTTTAACTTGGCGAGGCTTATCGTGACTTTGTAAGGAGGCTCTATGCTCCGAGCCACTACTTCTCCGTCAAGCAGATACTCAACCCTTGCGATAGTGGCCGTGCCCTCAATATCTACGGATATATCAAGTGACTTACTTGTTTTGGCTAGCTCAAGACTTGAGTTTGGAATATTGAGCTTAACGGTTGAGATAGCAGATTGCTGCGACGGTGAAGTATTTTGAGAACGTGATGAAAAGAAAGCCCATGCTCCTGCGCCAACGAAAATAACAAGCGCAATAGCTATAATAATTGCTTTTTTTGGTTTCATTTGTCTATCCCCCGTTAAGCTCACGCTTATTGCTTTCTAGTTTCGCATAGATAAAAAATGATGTCAATAAAACGCATGACCTAGCCATACCCGAAAAAATAAGGGTATGGCTAGGTCCGTTGTCTGACTAGATTCTTGTCCTTGTCCAGGTGAGGTTTTCGAAGATTACTTCATCAGGTGCGCAGCCGAGAAGCCCGCCGAGGGTAGTCCGTAGCCATGTGACGGCGTATCCCTTTGCCTGCTCGTCGTTTTCGGCGGTAAATTCAGGGCACGAAACAATCGTCCCCTCTTCCTCGTCATTGACTAGACGAAGCTGCACCTCACCATCCCAGCGATTTTCGTTCAGCTCAATCCGATTCACGATGTAGGCAATGCTGTGAGTGAAGTCCGCCTGACTCGCGACACGAACTTTGGGCTCCATCGTGAACTCAACTTCGTACATCAGGATTCCTCTCCGTTGACAACTCACTAATTTTATCACATGACACACAGCACCTACTTAAGGGTGAAATGGTTTGCTGAAATTAATTTAAAATGGTATGGTTTAGGGGTACAGTTTGGACCGATCAACGGAGGAAATTGTGGTAATCCGCTTGGGTTTCCTGGGTACTGGTAACCATGCCTGGCGCTCACACGCCATTCCTGCTCTCCAGACCGGTGAGTTTTCGCTGGCCGGGCTGTTCGATCCTTCGGAAAGGAGTATCGCGACGTTCAGGCAGAAGGTGGGTCAGAACGTTCCGGGCTACGGCCGAGAGGAAGACCTCCTTCGCGACCCGGACATCGACGCGATCGTGATTGCGTCGATCGACGAGGCGCATCCGGCTCAGCTTGCTCGAGTCGTTCGTGCGCGTAAGCCTGTTTTCTGCGAGAAGCCGCTGGCCACCACGCAGGATGGGCTGGTGGTCGTGGAGCGTGCGCTCGTGGAGGCTGAAACCAACAAGGTGCTGGTGACGACGTGCCATCCGCGCAACGAGCTCGAAAACGCGCCCTACGGATGGGCGTGTGCCAATCTCGGCAACCTCCAGCGCAAGTATGGCGCACTGGAGCACGTGGGGCTCGACTTCACGTATCACGCCACGGAAAACCCCTGGAAGAAGGAGGGGCGTAGCCTTCTCCTCGATCACTGGGGTCACGAGATCGGCTACCTGATGAAGCTGCTCGGATGGCAGCCGTTCACGGCGATCCGGCTGGCCAACAGTCCCGACCGCTACGCGGTGGCCGGTACGCTGCACGATGGAGTGACCTTCTTCTGCTCGGGCAGCCGCAAGCTGGAGACGAATCACTTCCCCGAGACGATCACTCTTCGTTTCGAGGGTGGTACCGAAACTGTCTTCACGCTTTCCGGCCGAACGACGTTCTACGATCACGAAACGTTGGAGTTGGGCCGAGGCATGGCCTCGCCGCTCAACTACGACGACGTATTCCTCGGTGTCATGAAGCGGTTCGCTCGAGAGATCAAGGCGCGTAAGAGCACCTTCAGTTTCTCGCAGCTCAGGGTGCTCTCCGGCTCGGGTGTCAGGCTCGCGACCGGGCCGGCTGTGCTGCACAACTTCACCGTGTAGTGCCTGTACCAAGGGTAGACCCTTACGAAGCTCTTAAACTGGGCGCGTAAGGGTCTACCCTGTTTTCATAAAAGTAATTTTAGATTAGTCGAAATATGTACCTCGGAGGCCCCGTCCTTAGGGAGGCCTCCGAGGTACATTTGTTACAGAGAGTGGATGTTGGAATTCGTTGGTGAGATCAGACCATCGCCGCGAAGCGAGCTGAGTGCTGCATGAGCATCCTGCCTCGACAGACGCTTTCCTCCTCTCACGTCGTTGACTGCCGTGAGGAGCGCATCAAATCCCTGGTATGATGCACCCTTCTTACAGGCGTCTAAGATGGCCTGCTTCCCTTCCTCGATGGTCATGAACGACTTGGGTGTATCACGGCGGAACCCGTGGCTAAAACCCGACACTTCTTCACTCCTTACAACAAATGCGCCCGGTTGAGGGCGTCTTTTTAGTATACCAATTAAGATAACCCGTGGCGCAAGAAAACACCATCTCTTGCGCCACGGGCCACTCTTTACTGTCGCTGATTTACGTGGAGGCTCGCTCCAAATCCGTAACTGAAAAGATCACGAAGAAGCTTCGTGTTAGCTTGCCTCCAGTCGTCGTTTACCGAGATGTTAAAAACGTTGGGGTAATCGGGTTCACGCAGCACGCTTTCAATGCCAGTAACTCCATTCAGCACTTGTTGGATACGGGCAAGCGAGGCGTCGCTGTGTGTTCCCAGGATTTGCAACCCCAGCACGTAGTTGGTGACGTTAAAGGAGCTGGAAAGCAGAGTCCCGAGTGCACTGAATGGTGCCTGGGGATTTGTGATTTCATGAAGCGCATCCAAGAGCACGAAGCGTCCGTCGATCGAATCGTAGGGCGCCGATGCAACAGTGACTTCGTTGCCGTTTCCCCTGACGCTGATGTGCTCTGTCCCCATTTTTTCCTGAAGCTTCGTCTTGAGAAGCTCCTTTTGACGGCTGGTGAAGTAGCCGTTCTCCAGTGTTTGGACGACATACACGAGCGAAGGTAAGCCCTGGGGCGGGTTGCGCGGATAAATCTGTCTGACGACAGGGAGGTAGTCCCGGCGTTCGGTACGCACTTTCATCCTTCCGGTAGGATATGTAAAGAGTGACTTCACTACTGTAGCGAGAGAATTGGGCTATGACAAGTTAAAAAAAGACCACACTTGGTGGTTGCGGAGTGCTACGGCAACCTTGGCTCATTGCTTTCGCAGAGAGCCAAGGTTACCCCACGCACGTCAGTTGGGATCGGCGGGCAGCGAGGTACAGTCGACGCCTCCGTACGAGTCATCGATGCCTGAAACGCTAACAGGCGGAGTGTCGTCCGCGAGCCCGGGCAGCACTTCGGGTGCTTTGGTGTATAGTCCCAGGATGAGTGATTCCTTGCCCTTGAAGGCCAGAACGAACTTCTGCGCGCTATTCTCGGGAGAAGTAGTGTCGAGATCCTGGCAGAATCCGACACTTCCTCTGACGAGCGGGTATGTGTGAAGATCGATGCTCACGAAGCAGATTACTCCCTTCTTCGTGGCTGTGACGCCCGCGATACTCGCTGCGCAGGTCTGCGGGTCGATGATCACTTGCGCCGGTAGTGTCTCCCTGAGAGTCATGTACCCTTCGGGAGAGGCGCCAGTGCTCACCTGCTGGGCCTGAATAGCCCGCGGCACAGGTGATGGGCCGAACGCCTGAACGACGTAGTATGCCGTTGCCGCGGTAAGCGCAAGAACGGCCAGCCCTCCGGCAAGTTTGAGCCAGTACTGGCGAAGAAACAAAAGTATGGTTCGCAACAGCGATTCCCTTCAATTGTGACGTGCGGTTGCTTGTCCGCACGGCGAACGAAGCTTAAGTTAATTATATCACAAATATGACTAAGTATCAAATCTATGCTACTTGAGAGGGTGCTGTTGCGAGTTTTTCAATAACGCCCAAGAGCTTCTTTGGGGTAATCTCTGCCTTTATAAGATATGCGTCAACATTATGTTGCATAGCCTGACGTGACTCATCGTCTTGCTCAAAGTTGGTCATAACGATTACCTTTGTTTTAGGAATAAGATCGCCTTTTTCGCCTCGCAAAGCGGCCAAAATTTCGCCACCACGTCGTTCGGGGAGCATGATATCAAGCAGAATAAGATCATATGTTTTATTACGGGCAGCTACCAGGCCATCGTTGCCGTCAACCATCCAATCAACGTCGTAACCGGCTTTTTTAAGGCTACGGACATACATCTCTCCGATAAAACGGTCGTCTTCAATGCATAATATTGTCTTTATAGCCATTTTTATCCCCTGTACATCGCGTGGTTTTTTATCCACCCGCTTTCGCTATGTTCAATCAATCCCTCGTTGCTGTTGTTATTGGCGGTGAGTTTATCTGCAACGGTACTGTATATCGGTATAGTAAATTCAAATACCGACCCCTCGCCTTCGGTGCTTCGTACCTCTATTTTACCACCATGTGATTCAACGATCGCTTTACATATATATAGGCCGATGCCTGTACCCGCGACCGTTTCGCGGGAACGATGCGAGCGGTAAAATTTGTGAAACAAATTACTAATGACGCTTCCGGGCATGCCGATACCGTGGTCTTCTACAGATACTTTCACAAAGTCGCCGTCCACCACGGCGGTCACATTTACCGCTCCCCCTTCATTGCTGTACTTGACAGCATTGTCGATAAGATTAGAAATAACTTCGCTAATACTTGCTTTATCGGCAGCGATCGTGGGGAGATCTTTGGGAAAGTGCACGGCCAAAAGTCTGTTTTGCGACGATGCGCGAAGATTCATGTCGTCGCTGATCGTGTCATAAATATCGGATAGGTTATTTTCGCGCAAGTGCACTTTAAGGTGGCGCCGGTCGTAGCGCGAAGCATTAAGAATATTATTAACATAACTGCTAAGACGATTGGCCGAAACGACAAGCCTTTTGAAAAGTTCTCCCTGCTCAGCGTCAATCTTATCAGTGAGCTCATCTTCAAGCACGTCAAGGTAGCCCCGAATAACAGTAATTGGCCCGCGCAATTCGTGGGCTGCAAAAGCAATAAAATCAAGGCTATCATCTTCGGGCTGATAGTCAGCTGTGCGATCAAAAAGCGTAATGACAACTTCTGCTGAACTTCCTTTATCATATGAAGCGACAAGATCATAGATTTTGCGGTCTTCTTCCCCAATGATTTGGCTAGGAACTCGTTCCCATGTTTGCTCGGCATGAACGGCATGCTCTTCACAATCCTTCAGCCATTCGGTAAGGCTGGGCGAATCGTCGAATATAAGATCAATCTTTTTTGTATTTTCGTGATCAGTATGGACGGGCGCATTCTTATTGGCATACAGAATGTCGCCAGATGCTTTCATGATAATAAATCCGGCGGCGGTATTCTCGAATGCTGTAGCAATTTCTGAGACCGATTGCTCTTTTGAAGCCGTTTCAGCTTGGCTTTCTTTCTGTTCGGTTTCGGTCTTTTTGTCGGCGGCCAGCTCGTAAATAAGCTGAAGCAATGGTTTAAAACCGTCTCGCTCAAAGTGGCTTGCGTTTGGATTTGGTGGTGTAATGGTGCTGGGCTCGCCCGAGATATGCGTGAGTGCGCTCGTAAGGTCCTTCAAAGGCGTGAGCAGCTGATTAACAAGAAGAATATTAACGCCGATTGATGTAAAAATAACGGCAAGTAGCATGATCCAAAAAGGAACCGTCGGTTGCGTAGCGCCGGTTGCCAGAAGTGCGCATCCAATAGCGAGTGTTGCGGCAATTTGCATCAAAATGGTGATAGCAATAGCCTGCCTGCGGTAGCGAGGCCAGTAGTTTTTTACCAGCTGTGGAGGGGTTTGCTTTACTGCCATGAAACGCTCCCCGTTCCATTTGGCACGGCGGTAATCCAGGTTTGTCCGCGCACCAAGGGTACCTCTTTACCGTTTTCATCTTTGAAGGTGATTTGGCTTTCACGTGACGGCTTTGACCACGTCACTTCTTGCATTGTGCCATTTTGGAAGAGGTTAGCCTGACCGGTGCTATTGGCATTGATATCTTCGCGGTAGCCATCTTCAAATACTTTGTGCATATTTACCTTCATAGCAATGACGACACTTGGATGAATCTGTCCCTCTTCGCGGTCCATATGCTGCTTTCCACCAACAGAGCGATAGTACGAGTTTGTTCCAGGGTCATAGCCATATGCTGTGTTGTAAAGTGCGCCACTGAAGTTGATAGTCACGACGCTCGCTGTAGGCTTGGCTGCTGGTTTACCGTCTGCCCTTGGAAAGCCTGTGAAAGTGGAGCTAGTGTAGCCTTTGGCGGCGTTAAGCGCATCGAGTTTGGCAAAGCTGGTATAGACGTTGTGCGGAGCATATCGGTCGGTCGCGCGCCAGTAACTGCCGCCATTGAAAAACTGATCGATATCCCGGTATTTTCCGTTTCGTATTTCAGCAAGTGCGGCTGCGCTGCCTCCTACGTGGGCAACGCTTGCATTGTACGGTGCCAGCCAATCTACATAGTACATGCGAAGACTGCGGACGGGGCCGATGACTTGAGGCTTATCTTCTTGGTGAAGTGTTAGGAACCGCGTGATACCACCTTCCGCAATCGCTTCGTAGACGACTCCCGCTTGTTTAAGGCCCGATTGTGGCCGGGCATCGGGGCTGTTTTCGATCATGATCGCCGTTACAGCCTGCTTTGTGCTGGCCTCATCCGGCACTTTTACACCGGTAAGTGGCGAGTAAAATACAGGTGCGGGTGGAGCTGGCTTGGGCTTGGCTTGAAGGTGAAGCGACTCTAACGCCGGACTATTTTGCGATAAAAGCGCATACGCCGTCACCCCGGCTGCCGCAATAAGAATGATGCCAAGAAAGACGATGGTCCGCGTACGGTGGGTACTCACCCAATTCCTAAGCCGCCTAAAAAATGTTGGTTTTGCGAATCCATCGTTCATGCTTAAGGTTATTATAGCAGATGAATATTTTAAGTGGAGCGCGGAATAGATGGCCAACGCACGGTTAGAATGATCGAATCTTCAAGAGCTCTGCCTCTATGATCGCAACTCTTCCCCCACATGACATAGTCTCCTTGTTTGGAGAGGATTGATGATTGCTCCCGAAATATAACCTCGTATTTGCCAGAAATAAGAATTGCAACAGTAGTTCGGGCTTCTTTTGTCACCCAATCGGGCCGCTCTTCACCGGCTTTGTGGATACTCCATTTTAATTCAACATCAAAAGTGTGCCTTAGGCCGAAACTTTCAGGGATACTGCCTCCTATAAACCACCCTTTCAGGCCATTTGCCGCGTTGCCGGTTTGAATTTCTGGAGGCTCCATGGGCTATTGGAAAACTTCGAGTGATGTATTAAGCCTTTGAAGAACAGTATCTTTACCGAGGACGAAAAGTGTGTCGTTGAGTGCGGGGCTAAACGGTGCCCACGACACCGCCAGGCGGATAAGACCGAAGAGAATACCAGGCTTTTGGCCGGTTACTTCTAGCAGCTGATTGAGTGTATCCTGGATCGAATCTGCGCTTTCAAAACCCGCAGCTTCATACGCGGTTTTGGCTTGAATAAGGAGTGACGATATTTCAGATTTGTCGAGTTTTTTGAGTTGCTTGTTCGTTTCGATAAGCGAAAGATCAACGCCAGGTTCTTCAAAGAAGTAGCGTGTGAGGAGGGGCAAGTCGGTCAGTGTTTTAAGTCGGTCTTGAACAAGCCCTAGTACTTGGAGGCGTTTTTCATCAGTTGCTTTTTGCGCACTTTCTGGCCAGAACTGTTTGGCTCGCTTTGAAAGATCGTCGAGTGAGATCCGACGAATCCACTGGCCGTTGAGCCAAAGGAGGCGCTGTTCGTCAAAGCGGGCTCCGCTGCGCTGTACACGGTCGAGTGTGAACTTCTCTATCAATTCTTCAACAGAAAATACTTCCTGCTCTGTGCCGTCATTCCAGCCGAGACTCGCGATGAAATTAAGCAGTGCTTCAGGAAGGATGCCATCTCGGATGTAATCGAGCACATCCTTGGCGCCATCGCGCTTGCCCAGCTTTTTACCGCCGGTAGCTGCTAAGATATGCGGCATAGTGGCAAAAATCGGTGGTATCAGCCCAAGAGCCTCGTAGATATTGAGGTAATTCGGCTGACTGGCAATAAACTCTTGTCCGCGAATGATGTGACTTACTTTCATCTCGGCATCGTCAACGATATGCGCGAAGTTGTAGGTTGGATACCCATCCGACTTAATGAGAATGATATCATCGATAACTTCGGGACCCGTAGAAAGATCACCCATAACTTCATCGTGCCACGAATAGTTTTTTGGGTCCGATTTAAAACGGAGCGGTGTCGTACCATCCCACGTTGGTGGGTTTTCTGGCCGGTGATGACGATATAAAAAGGCACGCTTCTCACTCTTAGCTTGCTCGCGGAAAGCTTGGAGCTCCTCGGGTGTGTATGGGTCGGCATAGGCACGGCCGCTGTCGATGAGTTTTTGTGCCCACGCTTTATAAATATCAAGCCGCTCACTTTGTTTGTAGGGGCCGTAGGGGCCACCAATACCAATACCTTCGTCGTATTGGATACCAAGAACCTTCAGGCATTCAAGGAGATGATCGGCACTCCCCTCTACCTCTCGTTTTTTATCCGTATCCTCAAGGCGCAAAATAAAAGTGCCATCGAAGTGTCGGGCAACAAGCCAGGCAAAAAGTCCGGTGCGGATATTACCAACATGGAGAAAGCCAGTGGGGCTTGGAGCGAATCGAGTGCGAACGGTATTCATAGGGGTTATTGTACCACAGGCACGGGATGTCTGGATATTGGCACAGGGTAAGTTTTATGGTAAAAAGAACAATTATGAGAAGTTTTGAAAATCGCCTTGCACTCGGCGAGGTACTGGATGACGTTCACAGAGAGACCGTCGCTAAAACGTTAGGCGGCCTGGGAATCCGCTTGACGGAGAGTGCCACATGGGATGATATTGAAGCTGTGCTTCGCAAAGAAAGGCCCGCATTACTCAGTGACACCTATGTGAGCGATATAGAATATTTTAACGATAATCCGTATCGTTTTGGCGGGGACACTTCTATTGGCGAGTTGTTTGGCGAAGAGTATGTGCTGACAAAAAGCGGGCGTGTGCCGTCTTTCGATACAATAAGTGACCCCGGGGAGCTTGGAAATGATAAATATCGCCGTCGGATTGAACTATTCACAGAGACGCACGACACATGTCCAGATTTTACAAGTATCTATTTTATTCCAGATACACCTCCTCTTGCGGTTCATGTCAGGGCGCTGATTGAAATTCATGCAGGATATTGGGAGCGAGGAGAAACAATGCCGGAGGCGCAGATTATCGAACAAGTGCAAAAGCTGTATGGTTCAAGGGGGGTTGAGTATATTAGCGAAGAAATGGCGGCAAGGATTATGCACGCCCTACGCATGGATAGAAAGCGCCTTTTTAACAGCAAACTATTCTATAATGGAATCGAAGAAGTTACATACTAACTGCTATGCGACGAATTTGGTCGCTTGAAAGTGGTGCATCGCCAGAGATTGTGTAGAGAATGCCACCATTTACCCAGGCCGCATTGCCGTCAAAAGTATAAATAGTCAGACCACGCTCATTGTAGGTGATATAGTTATCGCCTGCTTTTTCTTTAACGTAGTTATCAAGGACGGCGCTTGAATCCCAACCGCTTTTTTGTTCTGAAACAGTATAGCTCTGCGGGCCGGCGTTGGCGGCAAACTTCATATTCACTTGGCCATCGCTGTAGCCAATAGGACCTTTAAGGCTGTAGCCGTCGGGGCGATACTCTGGATAGCTTGCGTTGATACCAGCCTGTGCAGCAGCGACGCGCACCGATAAATTCGGCATATTAAGATACGTAAAATATCCGCCAAGCAGAAGCAATGCAAAGGCTGCCGATGTAATACTTGCAAAGCGCGAAAACTTACGCGATTTCTTCGTTTTTACTTGCTTATCGGTTTTGCTTGGAGCTTTTTCAAGCGCATTTTTGATAACTTCTTCCTTGATGACATGCGATGGTTTAGGGGCGGAAGCTGTTACTTGCTTTTTGCTAGCCAGTGCTTGATTTGCCTTTGCGACATGGGGGTGAGTCGTTGCGGCGATATCAGACATGACGCGGGGCTTGACAGCGCTGGGGTGGCTGGCGAATTTAGTGATTTGCGGGCTTTTTTGAGTTTGATTTGCTTCACGTGCCTGAGCCTGAGCTGCGACTATTTTTTTGACTACTCGGCGATTGAGCGTGTGGGACTTTTGGGCTGTTTGGTGCATAGACTGCGAATGATGAAGTGGTGAACGCTTTGGCGATGCCTTTTCAGGTGCAGGAGCAGTATCTGGTGCGGGAGTATCAACCGGCATGCCAGTGTGTGTATCGTAAATCCTACCGTTAATAGTGATTGTTTTTTGACTCATACTATCCCCTATTTCGCCCTTGTTTGTCTGCCTGGTGTTTAATCTTTAAGACCGATATCTTTTATAGTAGGTAACGTGAGCAAAATATGCAAGCGGTTTTGCTATAATAAAAAGCAATGTACAAACAACCTTCTAAACGAAAGCAATTGATTCAGCGTGTCATTATTTATACGATCATGTCGCTTGCTGTCGTTGGACTTGTGGTGGCGTTGCTTTTTGTGGTCCAAGGCTACCAGTTTAATCGTACCGATGGCCAGATTGAGC
Organism: Candidatus Saccharimonadales bacterium; assembly: GCA_035697325.1. NCBI lineage: Bacteria > Candidatus Saccharimonadota > Candidatus Saccharimonadia > Saccharimonadales (SeqCode) > Saccharimonadales bacterium (SeqCode). Next base: position 193,250 of record DASSDB010000004.1, on the reverse strand, counting down.
AGGGCGGGCTTGTCCAGTTTGATTCTGTGCCTGGCGGGGCGAATGTCACGATCGATGGAGTTGGCCTTGGCTCTCCTACGGCAACCAAGAGCACTCTCAATGCCGGTAGCCACCTTTTTACTATGAATAAAAATGGGTATAAACAGTGGCAAAAAACGGTCAACCTTGCCCCGGGTGCGGTGTTGTGGCTCAACTATGCGCGACTTATTCCAAGCGAGCTAAAGAAAGAGAACGTCGCGAGTTTCAGCACGGTGACTTCAAGTGTTGCTTCCCCGAACGAAAAACTTATTGCAGCCAAAGAAGATCCGAGTGTGCCGGCGTTCTATCTCATTGATATCTCGGGTGCGGAGACAAAACAAAAAGAGCTGGTGTTTCCTCAAGGCTCATTTACCCCCCCTGTGGCTGGTAAATCCCAACAGTTTATCTTAGATGGCTGGGATCCATCAAGCAGGTTCGTGCTTATTCGCCACGTGGTGAATGACACAATCGAATGGCTCGTGGCAGATACCCAGGACATTTCGCACACTAAAAACATCACTGCGTTATTGAATATCTCTATATCCAAAGTTGTGTTCAGCAATGCCGATAGCAATATAGTGTATGCTCAGACCGATACGGATGTCCGAAAAGTGGATATCAATGGTGCTACCATGAGCCGTCCGTTGGTGAGTAACGTAGCGGAGTTCAGCCTTTTTGACCGCTCGACCATCCTTTATACGACACACCTCGATCAATCAGGAGCGCGCACGGTAGGATACTATGAAGATGGTGCTGAGAAACCTCGCACAATTAAATCTTTCACGGATAACGGCCAAATACCTCTTCATATTGCATTCGGTAAGTACTTTAACGAGCCGTATCTTGCAATCGCCCATGGAGATAGCGTTGAGATACTGCGGGGTAGTCTGCCTGATGACGAAAAAGACACCGCAAAGCTGACTCGTGAAACAACGGTTACAATTCCGGGCGGTGCGCAGTATCTTGATATCCGAACGAGCGGCCGATTCGTTATTGCTCAGCAAAATGCGGATGTTTATGTATACGACAACGAGCTAAAGCAGCTGAGTAAAACGATGCTAAAAGGCGAAGGCCCGGTATCATCAAATGTGGCTTGGCTGGATAATTATATGCTTTGGAGCAACCGCGATGGACTCCTCCGTTTTTACGAATTTGATGGTGCCAATCAGAGCGACATTATGCCTGTGGCTAATTTATCGATGGTGACATTGAGTAGTGACGATACGTATGTATATGCCTTTACCGCGGGCGAATCAGGCAACGTTCAGCTGACTCGCGCACGCCTCGTACTGCCGTAATAGTCAGTTCTAATTCTGCCCGAATATCCGTTGAATGAATGTGGGTGAGTTGCCTGGCATATCAACGGCACTATTACCGCCTGATGAATCAGGAGCTTTAGCCGCCGATTTAGGGTCGGGGCTTACCTGCTCGGCTGTGACAAGGAGGCGATTAAGCGCCGTACCAAGAGGTGTACAGGTAATCAATGTCAGGATAGGTTTATCGGTTGCGTAGACCAACTTACTCACTTCAGTGGGTTTAACCACTTCTTTTTTTGTGATGGTATACGTGTAGCGCTTGCCTTGATAGTTGACATAAACTGTGTCACCCTGCGCTAGCTGTTCGAGCCGGGCAAAGATAAATTTATAGTCACCTCTGTCGACAACGTCATTACTAGAGTGGCCCGAAAGAACGGTATTGCCCACTTGTCCCGGCTTGCTGTTCGCGCCTGGAATGCCAAACCATGCCACACCACCTTCCATGGCTTTGAGCTGCGACGCTTGATCGGGAGTAGTATCGAAGACTACCGGCACATCAACGTTAATCTTAGGAATGATAAGTTTAGGGTCGGCGCTAACAGGGACTTCCGTTACCGGGTCTACGATGATATTTGCTGGGTTAATATTGCCCGGACTTACGTACGCCTCAACGTTGGCGAATAATACCCGGTTGTATTGTAAAAAGAGAAAGACAAGCATGACACAGGCTGCGGCGGCGATAGGAATAAAATGCCTGCTTCCTCGAACTTTTTTTGCGCCAGTTTGAAGTTTATTGACCAATGTGCTGCGGAGCTCGTACATCGCCTCGTCCTTAGAAATAGTTTGAGGTTTTTGGTCTGCGTCGGGTGATGACTGCGGAGCTTGGGCTGCGATCGCTTGTTTGGCTTCGTGGATTTGCCCAAGGTAGTAGCGTTCATAATATTTCTGATAATAATCCTGCCATGCGCTATGGTATTGCTTCCACTGGTCGGCCTGTACCTGATGGACGGGAGTATGGGTACGCTCATAAGGATTTTGATCGGTGGCTTGCTCGCCCTGTGAGGGATGAGGTTGAGTATCGGGGGCAATTTGTTGAGCGGGGGGAGAAGATTGTGCTTCTTGGGATTGCCCAGGCTGCTCATAGATAGAATTAATCTGACCGCGTACGATATTGGCGGCTGCTTCGGTGGTACGAGCGCGCGGGTCGGCGCCAGATGGTTTTAGCAGTTGTCGCTGCGGTACCAACGGCGTGCCCAATCGCCCATTGTTTTGATCATCTGGTCTCATCTATAGATTCCTACTGACATCTATTGTACAATACATTGGTAGCAACTACCATGACACGTGCCGCGATGGTGGAATTGGTAGACACGCTAGACTCAAAATCTGGTGAGCATTAGCTCGTGCCGGTTCAAGTCCGGCTCGCGGTACCAAGAAGAGGAGCAAACTCTAAATAGTTTGTTCTTTTTTGTTGGTTTTCCCCTTGTTTTGGTGCTATCATAAATCTAGTATGAAGCCTATGCTTACCAAGCACCAAGCGACCGGAGGGTTTGCATTGCCGACGGTTATTATTGCATCGGTTATTCTTTTAACGATTTTGGTAACTTCGGTAACGGCAGTTGGCTCAGTCACCTCTTCGCTTGCTAACCAATACTACAATCAGCTCGCCCGCGAGGCGGCAGAATCGGGTTTGGCGACCGCCCGTGCCTGCCTTCGGTATTTTAACTACTCCCCCACTTGGACAGACGCGACACCCCTTAAGCCTAATACAGGCTGTTATGGTGAGGACGCTAGCCCCATTAGTGCTTATATAGTAAATGCCAATAACATCCGATCAACGTTTAGCGTGCCCGCCCCTACGGTTGGCGTGTCCAGCTCTTTAAGGATCATTTCGACAGGAACAGTACAGCTTACTCGTGCATCTGATCCAAACCAGGTATGGCGAACGTACACGTATGTCGCAGCCGAAAATTCTCGTTATAATGATGCCCCGCAAATTGCTGGTGGCGCGGGCTGGAAGGGGGCTGGGCATAATGGCTATATGCTTGCAGCCAACGGAACCCTTTATGGCTGGGGAGACAATGGGAGTTATCAACTTGGTAATCCTACAACATTAGGCACGACAGTAACCATACCAGTTAAAATTGACCTTCCTGTCGGAGTGAGCAAGGTAAAAAAAGTGTATAATTCCGGTCAAGGAGCAAGTATTTTGTGTATTCTTGCTACAAATACAAGCACCGGTGACCAAGCATATTGTCGGGGTACGGAGTTGACTGGAGGAACCGACTGGGTTCGGTTTGGCCTTCCGGCAGGCCTCACGGCAATGGATATGAGAGTAAATGGCTATGGCCAGAATAGCGCGTGCGTAAAAGCGTCCGACCTTCAGGCATACTGCGCAGGTTTGAATGACAGTGGCGGGCTTGGCTCTGGTACAACAAGCAATTCGTACGTACCTTTCACTTCACCGGTGAAATTTAGGCTCGATCTTGCGAGCCCCGGACCGGTATCAGGTTCGGCATCTTCATTAACCGTGAAGTCGATATTTAATCAGGACCGCACCACCTGTGTTATCGCATCAGATGATCAAGCCTACTGCGCGGGAGATAATAATTACGGCCAGCTTGGTCAGGCAAACTTTACAACCAATGTTTGGATCGGTAAGTCGATTCCTGGGCGAGCCCAGATACCAGGTAATCCTCCGGTGACGGACATTGTTTTGTCGTATCATGGGGCTCAAGAGGCAGTTTTCTTTAACGTTAATAATCCACCTTCGGCAACTGTTTATATGAGTGGGCAAAACGGCTACGGTACGGCAAACGATGGTGCGTTTTCGGGTTCTTGTGCGGTTAGTAGCAGCGTCAATTGTTACTCAACTCCGCGAAGTATTACGAGCGGCGCGTTCGGGCGAACACTTAGCCTTGGAGAACAGGGTGGCGACCAACATGCAGTTTGCGTAATTGCTAAAGATCGCTTACCGCCAGATAGTGGTGTGTGGTGTATGGGAAGCAATTCGTTCGGCGAACTTGGCACGGGTAGTTGTACGCGAATACCAAGTTGGTCTGGCATGCTTAACTTTAGCGGCGAGACAGCTCTTTATAGTATGAATAGCGAGGCTACATATCAGATGAATTCAGCCATGTACATCACGACGGCTGGAAATGTCTATGCCATGGGAGACAATACTTACGGAAAATTAGGCACAGGTGCCCCACTACAAGCATGTAATCCAAGTCCAGCCAAAGTGCAACTTCCAGCTGGCGTAAAGGCAACCGCGCTCGCAAATGGTGACGAGTATACAGCCTTTATTTTGGGCGATAATGGAAAACTGTATGCTATGGGTCGTAACAATAACGGTCAGCTTGGAGATGGTACGACAACCGATAGGAGCACTCCTGTAGAGGTGAAGATTCCTCGCCAGGAAACTATTTACTAACCAGACTGGCAGAAACGCTCTTGACTAGCTGACCAGGATTCCATAACCAATAACAGGCTGCTTTTGTAGCAGTCTGACCCCGCCAAATAGCCATAGGATTTTGCCATAAAGTAGAGACTACTTCTCCCTTTGCGGCCACGAGGAGGTAATCTTTATGAAGTACTGCGATTCCTACCGGGTAAGTAATGGTAAATTTGTGAAGAGCCTCTACGAGGCTATTCAGTTGCATACTGAAAGTCAATATCTTTGGATAGTAAACGCTTTGAAAGAGTTTTTGTAGTTGTGCAAACGATACTACCAAAAGCGTATCCGGACGCTCGACGAGGAGCGTGGCACCATTTTTTATTAGATCAATCGCATCTCTTGTGAGTGTGAGTTGCCCACTATAATCTTGGATGAAGTTTTCGTAAAGCACTGCCGTTTCACTATTCCTGCCCGCATCACCGACAAGCAGAATATGGTGGGCCCATGCGCCAAGCGCTTGCATGTCTCCAAAGGCTTCCTTAGAAAGGCTACCTGATGGATTACTTGGAGCAAAAGTAGTGTCCGTAATTGAAGTTGGGATCGTTTTGCGCAGAGCATCAGGAAGAAGTGTCCGTACTTGCCCTACTCCGCTTTGAAGTGCAGTGCTGTAGCTTTCCGCAACACCGGCGAAGCCAAGCTTATTTCCGCCGATAATGCCAAGACGCCCCGCCTGAGAGCGTTGCTCTGGTTTGCTCCATTCTACATCAGGAAACAGAGGTTTATCGGGTACTTGCACTCGCCAATACGTATGTTCCATCTTTAGGCTCCAGTTCGTAAATCATGTTTTTTCGTTCTATAACAATCTTCCAGCCGTGTTTTTGGGCAGCACTGAAAAGGTCGTCATTTGGGTTGAAAGCGATTGGATTTTCTACCAGCTCAAGCATTGCGATGTCGCTTCTTGAATCACCGACTGCCACGCTTTCTTTCCAGTCTAACCCATGGTTTTTAACGATGTCTTTTAGCACGTCTCCTTTTTGTAAAACGAGCAGTTTGTTGCCGGGAATTGTTCCTGTGTAAATATCGTTTTCAGAGTCATGAACTTGGCCTATAGCGATGTCGAAGTGCCAAAGCTGAGCGAATTTTTGTACGATTTCATCTTGTGATCCGGAGATGGCAACGAGCGTATAACCTTCATCTTTCAGACGCTTTGTGAGATCTCGTGTGTACATATAGACATGGGTTCCGCTTCGTGCGATCACCGCTTCGGCAGCTTCTTCTATGCTCGCTACGGGTAGATTCTTTACATACGGAAAGAAGGCTTCGATGATAGCGACTTCGTAATCATGAAACGAGTGTGCATGCAGCCGGCTGCGCCATTGTGCCATCTTTGCATCGATATTTTCCTTTGCGCTTTTAGGGATGTAACCGTTGTTGATTAGTTCAAAAACGATCTCGCTAAAAAGCTGCCAGCGAAAAATAGTTCCGTCGATATCAAAAACGGCGAACTTTTTCATCTAGAGCCCCTTCTTTTTGTAGTCCATTTTATGTTTGAACCATGCGTCACTGTGTTCTTTGCCTAACTTGCCCTTAAACGCTTCTGCTGGGTACTTTGCGGCAGCTTTTTCGAGCTTTTTCTTAATATGGTCGGCAATATCAATATCGTTTTGCTGAGCGATTTGGAAAGCATAAATAAGAACATCGGCAAGCTCTTCGGCTATCGCATCCCTGCCCCCTACGGGTTCTTCCCCCCATTGGTAATGCTCAAGCAGCTCATTAGCTTCGAGTGCGAGTGAAATAGCAAGGCCGCGACTTTTGTTGCGGTGCCAATCTCGTGCCTCAAGATGCTTCCAGATAATCTGATTGAGTGTTTCGAGGCTTATTTCTTGTTGGGCTGGTGCTTTTGACATGATCCTATCCTTTCTTTGGGCTTGAGGGGATAATTCCCGGCAGTGTTTCAACAACATGGATATCGTGTGTGAGCATCCGGTCATTTTCGTCAAATGTATACTCTCCGCTTACCTTATCACCGGCAAGTACTTGCGGGAGCCAGTATTCGTCATCTTGCCACATGGCATCATAAGGGATGTCCTGTATTTTGAACCATTCCGGCGCCATCTCGTCGGTTTCGATAGGCTCACCTTCCCATTTATCACAAAGGTAGGCATGAACATACATTCGCCATGGCATGTTGCCTTCCTTTTGCATGAAGTCGTGCTCGGCAACTTTCCAGTAATGGAGCGGTGTCACGCCGATTTCTTCCTGGCATTCACGCTCAAGTGCCTGTTCGATAGTTTCTCCAGGTTCAATCTTGCCTCCGACGCCGTTGTATCTATTTGATCCAAAACCACGCTTTTTCATGGCGAGTAATATTTCATCGTCGCGGCGCAAAAACAATAACGTGCATACTTTTTCGGTCATATAAGTTCCTTAGCTTTTTTTAGCATCGCCTTTGCTAGTTCTCTCCCTCCGGCATTGGCTTTATTATATAGGACCGCGTCAAGCGTGTCGCTAATCGTTTTCTCGGCTGATTCAGGATTGTTCTCTATCCATACAATCGGTAGGCTGGTTTCTAAAAGCCATTCGAGCGATTGGATAGCCTCTCGCATTCGCCTTTTCTGGTCTTCGTTATTTGTAGGAAAGCGCTTTTTAAGCCAAATCTCCCATACTTCAGGGTGGCATACCAATCCAATCCGGTGGTTTTTTTCAAATGGAAGCGAACTCATTGGTTCCACGACTCCAGAAAGCGTGGCGAGCATATTGTAAGTGTATGGATAGTCCTGCGGTTCACTCCCGTAAAACCGATGACTTGTGGGATGAATAGCATATTGAACGACCTCACCTGCGTCGATTTTGTGAATGAGACTTTGAATATGCGGTTTATCATGTGGCAGATAGCGAAACATAGTAGGATCATCGTCTTCGCGCGGCTCTCTTGTGGTAAATGATGTTACTAATCCAAAATCCGAGCGCGCCCCGGCAACTTTTTTCATGATGAATGTTTTACCTGTTGCTACGGGGCCTACGAACATAATGAGATGCTTCTTACGAAGCGAGTTACCGACATGTTCGTTCGGTTGATACGTGCCGGCACGTGCTGCTATTTCATCGAGCGACGGAAGGTTCATTATGCTTTAGTGTCGAGTTCAATACTAATAGGACAGTGGTCGCTTCCCATAACATCAGCATGAATGGCGGCACTTTTGAGCTTTGGTTTTAAGGAATCCGAAATAAGGAAATAATCAATGCGCCATCCGACATTCCTCTCTCGTGCTTTGCCCCAGTTTGACCACCAGCTGTAATGACCATTTCCTTGTACAAATTGCCGGAATGTATCAATAAATCCGGCTTTCTCAAAGTTATCAAAACCTTCTCGTTCTTCGTCGGTAAAGCCCTTTTTACCCCGGTTTTCTTTCGGTCGGGCAAGGTCATCTTCTGTGTGAGCAACATTCAAGTCTCCGCAGAAAATGACGGGCTTCTTTTTCTCGAGCGTCTTACAGTGCTCTAAGAATGCCGGATCCCACTGCTTGTGGCGAAGCGGGATCCGCGAAAGATCGTCCTTGGCATTCGGTGTGTAAACAGTGACGATATAAAAATCCTCAAATTCTGCCGTAATAACCCGCCCCTCTTTTGCTGGGTCTCCATAGCCATCGGCAGTTAGTCCGTGCTTTTCTGCGATACCATTGGCAAAGCCATTTACAACGCTAATGGGCTTTACTTTTGTAAAAATCGCTGTTCCGGAATACCCTTTTCGTTCGGCGGAATTCCAGTATTCTTCATACCCCGAAAGCTCAATTTCGGCCTGACCTTGCTGTGCTTTTGTTTCTTGCAAGCAAAGGATATCGGGCTGATGCTTTTCAATAAATGGGACAAATAGTTCTTTACGCACAACGGCGCGGATGCCGTTAACGTTCCATGAGTAGATCTTCATAGGTCCAGTATAGGGCACTTTTTACTATGGTACCAGCTAGGGGTCTTCTCTAGTCCGGAGATTATTTGTATAAACTCGAGAATGCTGATATAAAAGTCTGTGGAAGAAACCCTGTGAGGAAGTTGAGCCTGCTATGATCCTGATTATCAAGCGGATTGAGAGTGACCAGTTCATTCTTCGTTTCGAAGGTTCGTTTTCGCCCAAATACCACGTACTCCTTGAGCAAATGGGAGAAGAAGGGCATCCGCTCCGTGCACTCTTCAGCGAATTCTTGAAAGCCCGTCGGCCCGATTTTGAGGTGACAACTCGAACGTTTGGGCGCTACAGCTTTTCGGTGCACTTTTCGAAGAGTACTTTTGGCGAAGCAGCCTGGACGATGAAGATGTTCCTCGAACAATTCGTTGCTGAATTATGGCAGCACGATGAATTCAAATCGCCTTGCGGCTCCGACCTCATTGGTCAGGTCAAGCTTGAGGGCTGGCAGCCGTTTGACGACATCATGTTCTGGCTTGGCAGCTTGCGCCCGGATGAACTGCGCAGTGCGCAGGATTACGCTCGGAGGCTCGATACGAACTCCTAGCCTTCTTCACCCCATAGCAGCCAGCTATGGGGTTTCTTATTTCATCATGCGTTTAGCATCGCGCTCTTGGTCGCGGCGTTTCAATGTTTCGCGCTTATCGTACTTCTTTTTGCCCTTACCAAGCGCAATAACGAGCTTGATATATTTACCATTTGTTAAAAGTTTTATCGGGATGATCGACATCCCTTTATGCTTTTGTTCGGCCAGACTTTCGATTTGTTTGCGGCTGGCAAGGAGTTTACGTGCAGTCGTATCGACGCTGCGAGCTCCCGCCTGTCCGGCCTGATTAAGTTTGAGGCTAAAACTGGCATTATTGAGCCAAAGTTCATTGTTTTTTATAGTGACATAAGAGCCTTTCAGCTGAATGTGTCCATCTCGTGCCGCCCGCACCTCAGGACCTACAAGCACGAGCCCGGTAATAATTTCATCTCCCAATTCATAATCAAATCGTGCACGACGATTAACAATTGCAGACGATGAGTTCTTTTTTTTACCTGGCATAACTTTTTACATTATATCAGAGGTAGAAGCGCTTTTGCTCAATCTTGTATACTGAAACTATGTATAAACGTGTTCTTTTAAAACTTTCAGGCGAGCAACTTCAAGGCAAATACGATAGCGGCATTGATACGGAGCGAATACGATGGGTCGCAGATGAAATCAAAAAGGTCAAAGATACGCAGGTGGTCGTTATGGTCGGAGGTGGTAATTTTGTGCGCGGAGCCCAAGTGACAAACGATGCGATCAACCGTGTGACTGCCGATAATATGGGAATGATGGGCACGATGATGAACGCACTAGCCGTAACGGATGTCTTTAATTCGGCCGGGCTGGAAACACGATCACTTAGCAGTATCAAGGCCGATCAGATCCTCGATCAATTTACCCATCGCCGGGCATTCAGTCACCTGGAGAAAGGCCGCGTTGTGGTGATTGCGGGCGGGATCGGTCAGCCATATCTTACCACCGACACGGCTGCGGTCAGCCTCGCACTCCAGCTTAACTGCGATGTGATTTTTAAAGCCACGAAAGTCGATGGCGTATATACCGCTGATCCTACGCGCGACGCAGCGGCTTCAAAATACGAAACCCTAACGCTTCAGGAGGCTGTTGAACGGCCCGAAATCCGCGTGATGGACAAAGCGGCTATAGCTCTGGCGGCGGATAATATGCAGTCGATCATCGTGTTTGAGTTGCTTAAGGCGGGCAACATAGCAAGCGCTGCTGCGGGTAAAGTAATCGGGACAAAAATAAAGTGAGTAATCCAGAAAAACCCCCGCGAGTTACGGTAAATTTTGGTGATGTAGTCGAGGCTGAAGATGGGGGGCCTATGGGTGTGGTCGTCGACGTCAACGGCAATTCCTTTACTATGGCAGAGATTGTAGAGAGGGGCGAAAGGACATATTTAACGACATTCGGTACGGTATACGGTAGGATGCAACGTGTTGAAAGTGCGAAGCGCTGGACACCTCTTGAAGTTGCTACTGGTGTCACTGATGGTCTTTGGGAGAAAGATGAAAATGGTGAAATACCACCCAACCGGAGGGCTGATTATGAGTTGGCTGTTAACTCTCTCCTGCGCTCACTCTCTGAGCGTAGTATGCAGTCACCGTGGGAATACCCGCAGTATTAAAGCGTAAGTTACTTCCCTGTTTTCTTTTCGTGCCCGCCCATAGAGTAACGAAAAAGCGGTTTGGTGATCTTCATGCCATGAGTATACCGGTACGCCTCAGCGTAGACTGCCCTTAGTATGCTATGCTTCTCACCTTCTTCAAACCGGCGTGCCGAAGATATGAAATATGTGCCCGGAAGAATACGAAACTTAGCGCCGTGTTGACGGGCCCGGTATGCGTAATCGTAATCTTCCATTATCCAAATATCTGGGTCAAAACCTCCTAGTTCTTGGTGAAGTCTTTTCGTCACGAAAAAGCAACTAAAAAAGATAGGCCATGGCGTGAGTGACATCGTTCGCACATAGCCGTTCATAACACGTGACCCTACACGCAGATGAGCGGCCTCGGCATCCATATGCTGCGAGAATCCTCCTGCCTCAACACCTTTGTTGGTGTACTTTACTATCTTTTCTATCAAATTAGGGGCTAGCCGCACATCCGCATCAATGAAAAGAAGGACATCACCCATAGCGGCCGCTGCTCCTTCGTTTCGGGCATGGGTGACTCCTTGTTTTTGAGCAGCGACGACTCGAACTGGCAATCTATCGACATAGTTATTTACTGATGCCACCGTCGTATCGGTGGAGTGCGAATCGACGATAATAACTTCATCAGGAAGACGTGTTTGCTTAAGTATAGAATCAAGGAGATGCTCGACAGTTCCGGCCTCGTTTTTACAAGGGATAACGACAGACAATTTCATATTCGCAGTATACCACGGGAGACGAGACGCATGTTGTATACTTGCTATATGGGCCAGAGCCACACTACTCTTGTTGAAATTGGAAAAATCTTCACCGAAAAAACTATTAAGACCGCAGATGGAACATTCTGTTGGCTTGTCACTAATGAAAAAGCAAAAAAAAGCGTCGTTCTTGTACACGGTGTTACTGGTAATAAGCTTGATATGGTGGTCGTAGGAAAAGAATATGTAAAGCGCGGCTTTGCGGTATATGCGCCGGATCTTCCTGGTCATGGTAGTGCACCGGCTCTTGACATTGATACGTTTGACGCACTTGGCGATTGGCTAAGTAATTGCATTAGGGCAATGGAGTGCATTCCAGATATCTTAATAGGAAACTCTTTTGCTGCGGGTATCTGTTATAATATGGCCGTTCGTGACTTGGTAAACGAAAGAACTCACATCATTTTAGCCTGCCCTACCCCTCGTGTAGCGTGGTCGTCACGTGCTCTTAGGGTGGCTAGCGGCCTTCTGCCCGGATCGATCGGCACCACGGCCTATAATTCGCGCCGAGCCATTGATACGCGGGTCGCTTATTTGAGCAAAATGCGGGACGGTTCATCTAAAAAGTGGCTAAAAGAGTCTGAACTCCATAAAATACCGTTTATTGATGCCAAGATTAGCAATTGCATGGCGATGCTCCTTGAGACACACAATCCTTACGAAGCTGTACCTCCAAGACGGTCAGTGCAAGAGCGAATCACAATTATTTTTGGCACGAAGGATAACGTTGCGACCAAACGCTCTTTTGACCGCATGCGCCGCCTTCTTCCTTTTTCTCGCATACTGATCATTCCTGGGCCAGGTCATATTCTTCATTTCGAAGCCGCCGAGCACATGGCCGACGCTGGTTTGCAGCCTTAGTGGCCTCTTCAAGTTCGAAGATATAATTGCAAAATTATTTATAATATGATATAATATTAAACGAAATCTTGCCTACTACTGGAAGGATTGTTTGATGAACATTTGGCCGGAGCGCGCCATTCCTCTCAAGTCCACTGTGTGGCACAGGGAGGACAAGGAAATGCTGTTGGCAGAGGACAATGTCAAAAAGGTTCGTGAGGAGCTGGCTACTATGGGTTCCAGCCTGAGTGAACCGGTAATGCTGGGCGGCGGAGATGGGCATATGCTCGGTCTCATCGCCCTTGGCCTCGATGCCATCACTGGGCACTTGCTGCTTTTGCGAGTGACGAACGAGCCGAAGCGCTCGTATCCGGTGTTGCGCTTGATGGTGGCCCCCTACGCGGCGACCGGTCGCACCGAGCGAGCTTTGTACCCGCACGAGGTTGGTGTGAAGCTCGACTCCCTGGAGCAGCGGCTCCGGGAAGCGCTTGGCGACGCCATCAACGACGAGGATGAGGACTAGCCAGGCATCAAGAAGCCGAGGAACGGCGGCATTGTGTCCGTTCCGTGAGCCACCTTTTTTGGTGGCTCTTTTGCCGCAGCAGTAATGGTAAAAGTAATGGAAATATGTTTTAATAAAATTCTATGACAAAGCCACGATTTGAAGATTTTGCTTACACTACCCCCTATGATGAAGATGCTATAGCTAAGGCCGCCATTGAAACTCGTGAGCGGGCGTATGTTTCTACAGGCGCTGGCGATACCAGCGATCAAAAACTTGCCGTCTACCTTACCGTACCCGAAGGGGTTAATCGTAAAGCGACGCCTATCGTGCGTTTTCCTGCCTGGAGTGACGATAATGGTCGTCTAGAAGGCGGTTACTTCGATGCGCTTCTTGCCCATGCTACTGGCAGGCCTGTGGTGTCACCTAATGCTCCAGGGGTTGATTTTTCAGAGTGGCGCGACGAAGAATATGCTCAAGATCACCGTATAACCCCCGACCAGATAGAAGAGTTACGTTCGAAGGGTTCATTCAAAAAGGTTGGGGCGGCGGTGGCGCGAGCCCTTGCCGGCGCTTCGGAGCAATTTGGGCTATCTGGCGATTACTTCTACCACTCCTCTTCTCAAGGTGTCGCCCTCGCTGGTGCGGCTGTGGCGGCGACGTTTGATAGCGGAAACCCGCCTGCTGGGATTGTCTTCTCTGAAGGAGTGAACTTTAAGGAACGCACAATGGTGACGCTTGGGGCGCAATTTGCCTTGCAAAACCGGTACGCAAAAAATTATCTAGAGCAAAACCCAGCTATTATTCCCCCTGAAGCACTACTCCACTGGGCTTCTCGCGTTAAAGAGGCGTGGCCTGCGAATTATCCGTATATTACTGGCCTTCGGCGCGACCGGTTTTTGCATGATCTTGGCGACGTTTCGGGTCTTCGGGAACAAGGCGTCCCTGTACTGATGACACGCGGAACGGCCAGCCATTTATCGGATCCGATCGCGTATAACCTTGTGAGAAATTACCTCCAAGCCAAGGGTGTTGTAGTTTTTGACAAACAATATAAAGACCACGACCACCCCTATACAATGACCGTTCAGTCCGTGGTGGACGCAGTAAAAGAAATAGCGTAGCCTCCCTAGGTTTGCTATACTAGCGCTAATCGATCGCTGCCAAGCGGCGATCATTTTACCAATATGAAAATAGCTTTTTTTACAGATGATTACCTGCCGTTCGTACACGGTGTCACTCGTTCAATTCAAAATTATCGTCAGGCTTTTGAAGCATTGGGCCATGAGGTGTATATCGTTGCGCCCAAAAATGCTGGTTATGAGGATAACGACGATCATATCATACGTCTTCCCTCTATTAATCCAATGGTATTTGACAAACGACCAATCTCTATCCATTATCCCGGTATTGCTCGCAAACTCGATCAGTATGATTTTGATGTTATTCACAGTCAGACCCAGTTTTATCTTGGCGGTCTAGCCTATATGGTAGCGAAGCGTAAAGGCATTCCGCATATCACCACTATTCACACCCTTTTTACGGAACTGGCGGATGATTATCCCGTTGCCGTGAGCGCGGGCCTTATTGCGTTTTCAATCGGCTTCCCTTTCTTATTTAAATCCAAGCCAGTACTGCCATATACGAATCCACGCGAGATTCTTGATTGGCCATATTCTACATTTACGGACATCAAAAAGAAACAAGGCTGGCGCCTTATGGCGGAGTTTGTTAATCACACCAGCGGTTTTGTTGCGCCGTCAAACCACCTTGCTAAAACTTTGATTGCCCATGGTGCTCAAACCGAATGCCATGTCATTCCGAACGGCGTTTTTCTTGACAATTACACTGCCGCAAAAGCCAGTGATTCGCCGCTTACGAAAAACAAGAGCGAAAAGTTCATTTTGTGCGTGGGACGTTTAAGTGGTGAAAAGCGACAAAAAGTCCTTGTCGATGCCATGAAATATATAAAGACTGCCAATGTCAAACTAATCCTTGTCGGCACGGGTCCGTCTGATGAAGAACTGCGAAGTCAAGCGGAAGGACTGGGTGTTTCGGATAAGATTATTTTTGCTGGTCACCAGGACTCTCCCGCAGTTGCGGCAATCATGAAGCAATCGGATATTTTTGTGCAATCTTCGTATCGCTTTGATAATCAGCCCATGGTTATTTTAGAGGCGATCGCGAGCGGACTTCCAATGGTATACTGCGATAATAAGCTTACAGAGGGCCTTACCAAAGAAAATGCTCTTCTTACCCGTGGCCGATCCGGAAAAGCATTTGCTAAGGCATTCGATGAGCTATTGAGTGATGATGAGCGGCTTGCAGCTATGGCACGGGCCTCCCGCAAAGTGGCAAAAGACTTTGACGTAATGCATCTTGCTAAAAAAATGATCGCCCTTTATGAGGTGGCACCCATTATTACGAAATAGAAAAGAGCGCCAGAAAAGTACCGGCGCTCCCCCTTGTTGTTCGGGCGAAGGCGATTTTGCTGGCGCTTGTAGGAATTACTCAGCCTCAGACACGAGGTTTTTCATTCCTTGATGGAGCAGGTCAAGTGTGCGGTAGTCGCTCTTACAATCCTTGAACCGACGCGCCCATGATACCGGAAGTTCGCCACTCGCGAAGTGATAATGCATGGCGTTTTCAAACGCGGCAAGGGTTTGAGCCAACCTTGCCAGGCCTTGTAGCTCGTGCTCTGGGAGCACCTCGGCTTTGGCTTCAAGCGCAGTGATGAACGCTGTGTTGGTCGCGAGATCATCAGTGCTGAAGCAGGCCGGAAGGGCACTTTGTGTTCCCTGAATGATTCGGGAAATGTCGAATCCAGGCATTTGTGTCGTTGTTGTCTGGTAGATAAGTACGAGTGCCTTACGCGCAAACTCTTGACTGTTCATATGGCTTTCCTTTCGGCAGAAACGGCATAAGGTAAAGCCTTACTATTATTACACATATCAAACACATATTGCAATGTAAGGAAAGTTATTTTTTGATACGAAAAGAGCGCCGGGGAGTACCCGGCGCTCTTTTCGTTTATAGAAAAAGCTTCGGGGGTACTTCTCGGCGCTTGCCTCAGACAGCGGTGACGAGGCCGGTCTTCACGAACGTGTGCGCGGCCTGCGTGCGCTGGTAGCTCGTACGCTCGATCAGTCGCTCGACGGCGTCGATGCCCTGCTCGACCACCTCCTCGGTGATGTAGCTGGGGAGTTCGTTCCAGGCGAGCATGTTGCGCAGCCCGGTCATCGCGAGGGTGTCGCCGAGGCCGCGGAACTGCGTGTCGATCTTGGCCAGAGCGGTCGGCTCCAGCTCGATGTCGCGCGTGATCCGGGCTTCATCGCTGACGGTGGTGTCGGCCTTGCCGAACGTCTTCGCGATGCGGTTGACGATCAGACCGACGATCAGGATGCCGACGAGGATGATTCCGCTCCAGCCGACAGGGTCGATGTTCATGAGGTTCCTCGATTTCCTTCTAGGTGTAGATCCAAACCGATTCAATAACTATTATAACATAAGCTCATACAAAATGCAATACCCGGAGTTCATTTGTGGTATACTTTTACAGATATGATCGCTGATATTACCATTACTGAAAAGAGCTTTGGCCCCAAGTCACTTATGACCGGAGTTCGCTTTAGTATTGATGACGGAGAAAAAATCGGCGTGATAGGTCGTAATGGTGTTGGTAAATCTACCCTTTTCGGTATTTTGGCTGGCACAGATCACGATTTTACCGGCGACATCGTATATCGTCGGGGAACCGTAGTGGTAGCAACACAGCAAGAGCATCACGATATTGGCGATACCACCGTATTGCAATATGTATTGCAAGGGCTGCCAGAGTATGCCTCGCTCAGTGACATTATCGAAACCTACCCTGAAACAATGGGGAGCGACATGAAGAAAATCGAAGAGTATACTGCGGCCTTGCAGCGGTTTGACGACAAAGGGTTCTATCAGATTGAGGAGCAGATCGAACGCGAGCTCGATGCTTTTCAGCTTGAGGGCATTGCTCACCGACAATTCTCTACTCTCTCTGGTGGCCAGAAACGGCTTGTCGAGGTAGTAAAAGTCATGCATTCTCAAGCGCAGCTTGCGTTGGTGGATGAACCGACAAACCATATGGATTATGTTGCGAAGGCTCAGTTCGTTGAATGGCTAAAATCGGCAAAAGAAGCTGTTCTCGTAATTACCCACGATCGCGATGTACTAAATGAGGTTGATCGCATCGTTGAATTAAAGGACGGCGGAAGTGTCAGTTATAAGGGTAATTACGATGCATATCTTAAGCAAAATGCCGTTAGTACCGGCTCACAGATGAACGAATTCGAGATGATTGAAAAACGCATTGCTAATCTGAAGGTAAAGGTGCTTGACTATCAGCGGCTAAAGGAAAAGTCACGGAACCCAGGCACGATACAGAAATTCAAACGACTTGAGGAGACATCGCGCAAAGAGCTGGCGGAACTTCAGGCAAAGGAGAAGCCGACGTTTTGGATCGATAAAGCATCCGCTGAGAATCTTAATTATAAAGTAGCTTCCCAATACGATAAGTTCAAAGCTAAGAATATCCGCATGAATCTTCGAAATGATGAATCTCGGAGTAAGCATATTCTTGTGAATGCTAAAAATGTCAGCCTTGGGTATGGCGATACGCCTCTTTTTTCGGGGGTGAATATCGATTTGCGTGAGGGCGAAGCGATGGAACTAAGAGGTCGGAATGGTGCGGGTAAGACGACGTTGATTAAGGTACTGCTTGCAAAACGCAATAACCATGAGAATTTTACTGATGCAAAATATCTGCAACCCACGTCTGAAAAGGCGCCGGGGCCCTTATCAGACCTGGCGAGAAGCCATTTTGCTGAGGTAGATTCTTATGGTGTCACTAAAGCAATCCGCCTATTTGACGGCGAAGTCACGCTTGATACGCGCGTTCGTATCGGTATCTATGAGCAAGAAGTTGATCAGAAGTACTTCCCTCTCCCTCTTGAAGACGCAATCGAACGCATGTATCTTGACCGCGGATTGTCCATTTCAACGACAAAAGTGCGAGGTCTTATGAATGACTACCTCTTTACCGAAGGAGATGGCAAAGTGCCTCTCTCTCGTCTTAGCGGAGGCCAAAAGGCTAGGTTTCAGCTGATTTCTATGCTGGCGAATGATCCCCAGCTACTCATACTCGACGAACCTACTAACCACCTGGATCTCCCTAGTATTGAAGAACTTGAAACGGCACTTGCTAAATATAGCGGTGCGATCCTCTATGTGAGCCATGATGGCTACTTTCAACAGGCTATTGGAGGTGAAGTAATAAAAATTGGTGCATAGAAGAGAGTCGGTCTTGCTTTCTCTATCTTGAATGAGTGCGAAAAAGCCGGTATCGCGCCCCCCTTGGTAAGGGTTGCGATACCGGCTATCTCAGATGGAAACTACCAGGTCACGATGCTGAATCCCCAGAATTCGGGAGTCAGGTCGAGTTCCTCGGTCGGGTCGAGCTCGTCGATGATCGTGGGGCGCTTGAGGCGCGGCCTCTGGTCGATGTCGAAGGCACCGAGGCCCGGCATCCACACGTCAGCGCGGTCGCCTTCGGGCTCGCGCTCGGTGTCGTCGCCCTCGAGCTCGATGATGTCGGAGTCGAGCGGGTCGATGTCGCGCGGCACGAGCTGGTCGACCGGGGTCGCTTTCGCGGGCAGGCTGCGCGGGACCTCGTAGCCGGCGGACTGGGTGGTGTACGGCTTGCGTCGTCTCGAAGGCGCCGGCCTGGTCGTGCTCGTGGCGGGTGCCGCGGGCTGGGCCTTCTTGGCGGCCAGCAGCTTGGCGAACGTGGCGGGACTCGGGCGGGACTGGGTGTCGAGCATGGCGATCACTCCTTAAGGTAGTCGCTGAGATGTACGCTGCCGAGAAACAAAACTTCCGGCAGACATGGCGATAACTATATCAGAAAAATGAATAAATGTCAATCGTTTTCGGACAGCACCCTAGTACGGGTACTGTCCGATCCCGATTACAGAATGTACGCAGAGATGGGGCCGATCTTGACCGAGTCGTGCGTTTCGCCCTTCTCGATCTCTTCTCGCGAAACGAAGTACGCCCAGCGGTCCTCGATGGGACGCGTGGCTGCTTCCAAGAGCTTTCGCATGACGTTGGCCGGGAAGCCCACCTGGAACACCTCAATGAGGTAGGCGGTCTTCTTCTCGGCCACATTGCGCCGCTTGGTGAAGGCATCGAAGCGTGAGGCTTCGATGAACTTTTCGGTGATGTGCTGCATGTCATCTTCGGAGAGAACGCCGGTTTCCTCGCCCAGCTCCTCTCGGAGCTCGCGAAGTACCGAAACCTCACGGTCGACCTGCTTCGCGAACCATTCCTCGACCTTGGCCACTTTCTCGTCTGCGATGCGGAACCGCAAATCGGGAAGGCTCTCGAAGTCAGTTGCACCTAGCTTGGTCAAGTGCTTCAGGCCAGCGTCCCTACCCTCGATCCCGCCACCCACAGGTGACAAGATACGCTCTTGGCTGTGCTTCAGTCGACCTTTGTTGAGGAGCAAGCAGTAGCGCCCTTGCTCGTCGCGAATCTGAGCAAAACACATTGCACCGATTCTCATCGGGACTAACCTCCTTGTAATCGGGATTGCGGTAGGTATTATTGACCTAATTTCAAAAAAATGCAAGTGGCACACCATCTCTTATGTAAAAAACAGCACCTATTGCTAAGTGCTGTTTTTTTACATAAGAGCCGGATTAAGCCGTAACGAGCTGCTTTTCTTTCAATAGAGTATCGATTTTAGCTCTATCAAAACCGAGCACGAGATCGCCCGCGATGTCTGTTACGGGAACTCCCTGAAAGGCTCCATTGCTCTTCTCCATGAGTTCTTCGTAAGCTTCTTTATCTTCTTCAATATCTTTTTTTACGTAGCCAACACCCAGTTTTTGAAGGTATTGCTCTTCGGTTTTACAAAATGCACACCACGTTGTGCTATAGATAATGACTTTTGAGTCGTTGTCGTCGATTGTCTGCTTGGTTGGTTCGTCCATATATTCCCCTTTACTATACTAAGTATAGTATACTTTCTTGTCTTTTTCTACACCTAGTATATCAGTATTTAAATAGCGAAAACCGCTTGCCACGCATGGTAGCAAGCGGAATCCGCGAACGAGTTACTGGCTCGGGGGCACTGGTGTGGTTGATGTCGTCGGTTGCTTCACGCACCCGGCAAACTGGGGCTGCTTCTTGATCAGGTCGGCGGTCAGCTCACCCGGTCCGGTATCCACCGTACCTTCGTGCAACTTCCAGCCGTTGCCCTGTCTCCAGTCGAGCCGGATGCGGCAGTTGTCGACGGAAACCAGCGCTTGGCCGTCATCGTAGAAAATGCCCACGTCGGCACTTTCTACAGTGATATCGGTGAAGCCGCTTTTGGTCAGGTCGGCGGTCAGCCGTTCGCTCAGCTTTTCGTTCGGGCTTTTCCAGTCCTCGGCACCACAGCCGGTGGACAGCAGGGCGAAGCTGGCCGCGAGAGCCATTGCTCCACCACGTAAGATACGCAATGTGCCACTTCCTTCCTTCGTTCACGGATTGACATATACATAATATCATTTTATGAGCTGACAACAACCACAACTATTTCTGATTAGTGAGGTGCCATTTGTTACAGATAGGACATTTATATACTCTCAGGTGTAGTTCTGGCTTTAGGGTCATTTGATAGCTGGCGGTTGCTTCTGCTTCGCTTTTTGTAGCGTAGCGTCGTTTAGTCTGGCAATTTCCTTGGACAGGAGAAATTTTGGATAATTGGCGATTGTTTCGTCGGGGCATACCCCTATCTTAATATGAATAATGATAGTTGACTATATTAAATTAAAGTGTTATAATTGTATTTACTGATTGAGAAGAGTTTTTGGCTTTTCAATCTCGCACGTCAATCATTGGTACTGATCTAGATCTAGGAGATCACCGTGTCCGAAGTCTTGCGTCGGCTTGGCCTTTTGCTGAGCATCCTCGTCGTCATCGCTGCTTCCGTCTGTTCCTTCGTCAACTACACCCTCACGACCGCTGGCGTCATCGCCGTTGTTGTCGGTGGGGTTCTGACGATCGGGGCGGCCTTCGTGGCGTTCGACATCACCGACAAGCTCGTCACCGGTGTGCGGGTTGCCGTCCCCATGGGCGTCGCCGCAGCCATGGCGTTGGCCATGCTCGGTACGTTCGGCCCCTTGACCAGTCAGTCGCCCGAGGAGTTGGTGGCTGCCAGGCAGGCCGCGGTGTACACGTCTTATACGGGTCGCATCACGGTTGTCCCCGTCGAGGCCGGTCCCGGTCGTGACGGTCTGGGCTGCAACGCCTTCGACTACGGCGACGTCCCCCGGGGCGTTTTCGTTTCCCACCAGGGCACGACTTGCACGGTCATAGTCGACTGGACCCAGAACGGTATGCTGGCGCTGCCCACCCTGAAGGGTGAGAACGCATTGGGCCAGCTGGACTCCCAGGTCATCGACAAGGGCAAGACGATCGTCCTGACCTTTCCGAACACCGTGTGTGTCGACCTGTTCGTGACCGACGCTGACTCGAGCGTGTCCCAGTCCCTTCCGGACTGGGCCCCCAAGATGGCTTCGTTCACTGCTCCGGTCAACCGCTAGTACCAACCCGACGTGCATGCGGCTCCTGGAGGACAGAGATGTCCCCGGGAGTCGCATGCACACCACCTTTACACCCCCCTTCCCGGGTGTTTTTTTATGTCGTATAGAGAAGTTTTCACTACTATACAAATGATCTGTCTGCTGCTATAGTATATGAGTACATGGCTACATCACCAAAGCAGGGCGATGATCACCAGCTGCCGCCGAAAGCTTCGACGGTTCTTTTAATGCTGACGATCACTGACACGACATGGCGACTTTTTGTTCCCCTTGTAGGAATGACAATCGCAGGGTTGTTACTTGATAAAACGCTCGGAACAAAGCCGTGGGTTATGGTCGCATCGATCATACTTGGTGGAGTGATTGCCTATCTATTAGTACGTGCACAAATAAAGAAGGTAAAACAATTATGATACAGCTCACTCAATTTGCCGCTGAACATTCAGGACCTCATGTTTCACTTGCTGCTGAAGAAATTTTTAATGTAGCAGGTGTTCCGGTTACAAATGCGATCTTGCTTGGTGTTTTAGGGTATGTAGTCCTTCTTGCGGTTTTGCTTCGTGCGGTATATGTTGTCAAGAAAAATAAAAAGCGCGGATTTCTTACAAAATTGATTGTTTGGGGATACGAGGGCCTCTATAAAACAGTAGAAAATATCATCGGTGACAAGACGGTTGCAAAACGGTTGGCGCCGCTGCCAATCACTCTCTTCTTCTTCATTATTACACAGTACTACTTGGGTATCTTACCGTTCGTTGGGCCAGTGACGTTACATGAGACACCTTTATTCCGTGGCTTTGCGGCCGATCTCAACACAACGTTCGGGCTTGCCATCATTACGCTCGTTACAATGCAAATTTATGCTATCCGCGCCCATGGGTTCTTCGGAAACGTAAAGCGTTTTATCAAGAATCCTATCAAGGATCCGGCCGGGGCATTTGAGGGAATTCTTGAGATCATCGCCGACTTTTCGCGTACCGTAGCCTTGAGTCTTCGTTTATTCGGTAATGTTTTTGCCGGCGAGGTACTTCTTGTAATGGTAGGTTTCCTTACATCGTACTTTTCTGTGGCCGCTTTGCCACCGTTTTATATCTTCGAACTCTTCATCGGAGGTATTCAGGCGTACATTTTCTTTATGCTTACCACTGTGTTTATTTCCCTGGGCCTCGTCAGCCACGACACGCACGACGAACATGTATCCGATCATTCACCTACCCCTAAGACTGCCAAGGCTGTCCCAACGAGGGAATGATATAATTTAGGTAATAAATAAAAGGAGATAATAAAATGGAACAATTAGCTTTTGGCTTGACTTACGCAATTCCAGCAGGGTTTGCAGCACTTGGTGCGGGTATCGTCGCTAACGCTGCTGTAAATGCGGTTGGCCGTAACCCAGAGAAGATCAACGACATCCGTACGATGATGATTCTTGGTATTTCATTCGTTGACGCCCTTGCCATCATCGGTATTATCGTGGCAATTATCGCGAAGTTTATTTAAGGTAGCTTTTTATGGAGAGCATACTAACCACTATAGCGGCGGCCGAAGGAAAAGGCTTCTTTGAGGCGCTTGGTATCGACTGGAAACTGCTTGTACTACAGACGATCGCCTTTTTGGTGCTTCTGTGGTTTCTGGGTAAGTTCGTGTATCCCCCACTCACTAAGATGCTTGATAAGCGCGAGGCTGATATTGAAGCAGGTGTAAAAGCAGCCCAAGCGGCTGAGAAGAAGGCTGAAGAAGCGAGTGATCAGGTTGAAAAGTTACTCAAACAAGCCCGGATGGAAGCGAGCGATATCGTCTCTACCGCAAAAGAAGAAGCTGCGGCTACTATAGAAAGTGCTGGTGCCAAGGCAAAAACACGTGCCGAGCACATCGTGGCAGAAGCTCAAGAGCAGATTGAAAAAGATGTTCTGGCTGCCCGGAAAGCCCTGCGAAGCGAAACGCTTGACTTAGTGGCTCAGGCAACTGAAAAAGTAGTTGGCAAGGTGGTAACGGCTAAGGTAGACCAAAATGTGGTCGCAGAAGCCGTAAAGGAAGCGAAGTAGCTATGGCTACGCGTTTGTCACGAAAGAAAATTGCCGAGTACGCCGCTGAGCGTCTGATCAAGAATGATACGAAAGTTCTTCTTGAGGTAGCAGCATTTTTGGTAGAGAACCGACGCACTCGTGAATTAGAATTGCTTGTTCGCGACATTGAATATGCGCTTTCGACCCACGGTGTCGTGATTGCGGATGTGACAAGTGCCTATCCCCTATCTGAAACGCTCAAAAACAACATCAAGGAGCTGGTGGGCGGCAAGCAACTCATCTTGCGTGAAACGGTTGACCCTGCTGTTTTAGGGGGCATTCGCCTTACAACTCCGGGCGAACGGCTCGACGCAACTCTAAAACGGAAAATCCAAGCACTGAAAGCTTAAAACGGTAAGAAAGAAGGAAATAATGGCAGATATTGCAGTAAGCGAATTATCCCGGGAGCTCCGCGACGCCATCGCGAAGCTAGAAACAAAGGGAAATCTGGAGGCAACAGGCATCGTCACTCGCGTAGGTGACGGTGTGGCTTGGGTGCATGGCCTTCGAAAGGCTGGCTACTCAGAAGTACTCCAGATTGAAACAAAGAATGGCATCGTTGAGGCGTTTGCCCTCAACCTTATGGAAGACGAAATCGGTGCGGTTCTTCTGGGGAGCGACGCCGATGTGGTTGCCGGTGACACAGTAAAGCTTAAGGGTACTGTGCTTGAAGTACCTGTTGGTCCCGAGCTACTCGGCCGTGTGGTTGATCCACTCGGTAACCCACTTGATGGTGGTCCTGCTATCAAAACCAAGCAAACCGGTTTGGTAGAACGCGAAGCCATTGGTGTGATGGGTCGTAAACCTGTGCACGAGCCGATGATGACCGGTATTATGGCAATCGATTCGATGTTCCCTATCGGCCGTGGTCAGCGTGAGCTTATTATCGGTGACCGCCAAACCGGTAAGACGGCCATTGCCATCGACACGATGATCAATCAAGCACGTCAAAAATCTGGCATTGTAAATGTGTATGTTGCGATTGGTCAAAAGCGCTCTAAGGTTGCGCGGCTGGTTGAGCGGCTGAAGCAAGAGGGTGTAATGGACCAGACGATTATTGTGGCAACCGGCCCGAGTGATCCCGCTTCTCTTCTTTACCTTGCGCCATATGCCGGCACCGCCATGGGAGAGTACTTCCGTGACAACAAGCAGCATGCGCTGATGATCTACGATGACCTCACAAAACATGCCGTTGCTTATCGTCAAATGTCGTTGCTCCTTCGCCGTCCACCGGGACGCGAAGCCTTTCCTGGAGACGTTTTTTATCTTCACTCTCGCCTTCTTGAACGTTCGGCTAAGCTTTCTGATGCGCTTGGTGCGGGAAGCCTTACGGCGTTGCCTATTATTGAGACCCAGGCTGGAGACATCTCTGCCTATATTCCAACCAATGTGATTTCGATCACAGACGGTCAGATTTTCATGGAAACGGACCTCTTTTACCAGGGTATCCGCCCCGCAATTTCAGCCGGTCTCTCTGTTTCACGTGTGGGTGGTAATGCTCAGACCAAGGCCGTAAAGAGCGTAAGCGGACACCTTAAACTTAGCCTTAGCCAGTTCCGCGAACTTGCAAGCTTTGCGCAGTTTGGTAGTGACCTTGATGAAGCGACGAAATCACAGATTGACCGTGGTCAGCGTCTGACTGAACTTTTGAAGCAGCCTCAATATCAGCCGATGGGTGTCTGGGAACAGGTTGCGAGTGTCTACGCCGTAAACCAGGGGTGTTTTGACAGTGTGCCTGTCGCAAAAATTAAAGATGCACAGGGCGCGCTTCTTACGAAGCTCTGGACGGATCATAAAGAAGATATGCGAACGCTTAACAAGGGTGATAAGCCCGACGAGAAGGTGCTTAGCTTGATCGAAAAAACCGGTAAGGCAGCCGCGAAAGGATTTGAGGGCTAACAATGGCTTCTATCCGTCAGCTTAAATCTCGCATTCGCTCGGTAAAGAACACCAAGCAGATTACAAAGGCGATGGAGTTGGTTGCGGCAAGTAAAATGCGTCGTGCGCAGGAAGCAGATAAGGCTTCGGCACCGTATACTCGAGCAGCAAATGAGTTGCTCACCTACTTTGCGCAGCAAGGTATTACTGATGAACACCCGTTGTTTCAGGTGCGCGAGGTAAAGAGGAGGCTTCTTATTGTTATTGCTGCCGACCGCGGACTAGTAGGTGCCTATAATAGCAATGTGTTCAAGGCATATATCCGTGAGCTTGAAACCGATAAAAAAGCAGCTATCGAAAATACAAGTATTACCGTGGGCCGCCGTGTATCTCAATTTGCTACTCGTCTGAAAGACGTTGAACTCAGTGGGGTTTACGAAGGGCTTCCTGACAGGCCGAATGGTGCTGAGCTTCATGCAATTCTCGATACAGCGATCGGGCTGTTTGAGCGCGGCGAGATTGATGCTGTTGACGTGATTTATACCGAGTTCATCTCGAGCATCAACCAGAAAGCGATAGTCAAGCGAGTACTTCCTGCCGGCTATACTGAGACGGAAGTATCGGGAAGTGTCCGCGATGCGCTGTACGAGCCAAGCCCACAAGCGGTGCTTGACGGCGTCGCCTACCGCCTTGTCGAGGCGCAGATCTTTCAAGCCTTGCTTGATGCAAAAGCAAGCGAATACAGCATGCAGATGATTGCTATGAAGAACGCCACCGATAATGCCAGCGAGCTCGTTGATGACCTCACGGTTGCGATGAACAAAGTCCGCCAGGGCGCAATTACCCAAGAATTGGCTGAAATATCCGGTGGAGTCGAGGCCCTAAAGGAATAAGGAGAAATATGATGAGTAAAGAACAGACAGTCGGTCGCATTACCCAAGTTGTGGGTGTGGTGATTGACGTTGAATTTGAAAATAAAAACCTGCCGGCGATGTACGATGCGCTTGAAATCAAGCAGGGCGACAAGGTGATTACGCTAGAAGTTGCGCAACACCTTGATGAGCGAACCGTTCGTACTATTGCACTTTCAAGCACCGATGGTTTAAAGCGCGGCGATGAAGTAGTTGCAACCGGAAGTCCTATCACCGTACCTGTTGGTGACGCGACTCAGGGACGTATGTTTAATGTAGTAGGCGAGCCTATCGACAACAAGCCGGCGCCTAAGGCAAAACGGTCCCCTATTCACCGTGAGCCGCCTGCGCTCAGCGAGCAGTCAAACAAAACGGAAATCCTGGAAACCGGTATTAAGGTTATCGATCTTATTGCTCCACTGACAAAAGGTGGTAAAGCCGGCCTCTTTGCGGGTGCTGGCGTGGGAAAGACAGTGCTTATCCAAGAGCTAATTAATAATATTGCAAAATTCCACAGTGGTAACTCGGTATTTGCGGGTGTTGGTGAACGTACACGCGAAGGCTACGATCTTTATGAAGAAATGGTAGAAGCGGGCGTATTTGATAAGACAAGCCTTGTCTTTGGTCAGATGAACGAACCGCCGGGAGCTCGTCTTCGTGTGGCGCTGTCGGGTCTGACGATGGCAGAGAGCTTCCGTGACGAAGGAAAGGATGTTCTTCTCTTCGTTGACAACATTTTCCGATTTACTCAAGCCGGCGCCGAAGTGTCCGCACTTCTTGGTCGTCTCCCAAGCGCCGTAGGATACCAGCCGAATCTTCAACAGGAAATGGGTGGCCTTCAGGAGCGTATTACGAGTACAAAGAAAGGCTCGATCACCTCTGTGCAAGCCGTATATGTACCGGCAGATGACATGACCGACCCTGCGCCCGCGACAACATTCGCTCACCTTGACGCGACGATTACCATGAACCGCGCATTGACGGAAATCGGTATCTACCCAGCTGTGGATGTTCTTGATAGTACCTCGACGAGCCTCGATCCCGAAGTCGTGGGCGAAGAACACTACAGGGTTGCACGAGAAGTTCAGCGAGTACTCCAGCAGTACAAGGAACTTCAGGACATCATCGCCATCCTGGGAATGGAAGAGCTCTCTGATGATCAAAAACAGATTGTTAACCGCGCGCGTCGTTTGCAACGATTCTTTGCGCAGCCATTCCATGTTGCCGAGCAATTCACGGGTAATCCCGGAGTATACATCAAGCTTGAAGATACCATTCGTGACGCGAAAGATATTTTAGCCGGTAAGTACGATGCTAAGCCTGAAAGCTGGTTCTACATGGCCGGTGGTCCTCTTCACGAAAAGAAAGACTAGTTGCACAACTAAGAATCCGGTGTTATAATAAGAAAAGCGAGCTGGAAGGCTCGTTTTTCGATAGGGAGCAAAGGAAGGTATCGTGGCTGTGTTCGACGATAAAGGAAACTTCGAAACACACCCGGAGGACGCCGACGAGCTGTGGGCGGAGATACCGGCCAAAGCGCCGTACGCCATCGGATGGGGTACATTGGCCGGCGTGATCGGCATTCTCATCTGGATCGTGGTTGCCACATCGACATCGTGGTTCGATCTCGGCATGACGATCTTGGTTGGCCTGGGCGTGTTCGCGGTGTGCTTCGTGGTGGCGATCTTTTGGATCGCCTGGTTTCCCAACCGCCGTGATGACAACTAGTCCTCTCTGTATTGGAGGATGACCGCGTGCTTTATGCGGTCATCCTCCTTCTGAAATTGCTCCCTATCTTATATCACCTCTCGCCCAGCGCGGGTTTTTTTGTTATGATAGAACAGATATGAAATTAGAACTCATTACTTTGCTTGGCACGAAACTCAATCAGGATATTTATGAAGTTATTATTCCAACGGCAGATGGCGAGATCGCTGTTTTTCCTGGTCACGAGCCCCTCGTGACAGTGGCACTTCCAGGAGCACTCGCAGTTCGATACCAAAAAAATGATCCGAACGACATGCTGGATTACTTCGCTATTAGTGGTGGCGTAGTGGAAGTCTCTCAGACAGGAGTGCGAATTTTAGTTGATGAGGCTGATCATGGCGATGACATTATTGAAGCTGAAAGCAAAGCAGCATTGGATCGTGCGATTGCTATGCGAGATAATGCTGGAAGTCAAGTTGAACTTGAAAAGGCTCACCAACTCGTTGACCGTCATGCGGTCAGGTTGAAGGTTGCGGAACTGCGTCGCCGACATCGCCACTAGACGTATAGTATCGCTTAGCAGCCTGCTCCATAGCGCGCATAGCAAACGTAACCGTATCCAGGGCAAACTTTTGAACTTCCGATCGATTTGAATCTGTTATGTCACGGGTTCTTGCAAAGGTTCGCTTTAATAGCTCGGCTGCGAGGTGCGGATTTTGGGCTGCGAATTCTTTCCAGTGCCTTTCGTGGGTGGGATCGGTAATATCTTCGATCACAAGTGAAAGCAGGTCGTCTTCTTCGACTCGAGGGAGCAACGGCTCATGTTCGGGTGAAGTCATAATATCTTTACTATACCATTATTGCACGTAGCGTAAAAGTGATTTGAGTCACATCATATATAGCGTATTTACAAATTTCGCCTCAAGAGTAAAATCTACTAAGGACTATAAGAATAACTATTGGAATGATGATGAGAAACGAACATTTGCAAGGAAGAAATATTGATATGGAAAAAACGAGAGAGCGCGTGGGGCGATATATAGGTAGATTAGGTGATTTGGGCCTAGGCAATCTCAACGGAATTCCTTCTCGTTACGCAGCTTACTCTGATGAAGCCCTCCAGGAAGAAGCTGAAAAGATGGTTGACCAACTTGTTGAGCCAACTGACCTTAGCGCACTTGCTTGTATTGATGGCCGAGAAACGCTGCATAACGCTGATGAAAGTGCGCCAGAAGTCCGACTACGTCGTGTAGGCGGGTCAGCGTCAAATGCCGGGGTTGCATTAAATGCCGAAGCTTCAATTGTTGATACGCTTTCTTCCGAAGATGATCTCGGCAAGCAAATAGATGTCATTGACCGGCACGTTGCGCAGCAGACAGGGTTTGAAAAATCTGCGCATCTTGGCGGTTGCGGTGGAGCAAACGGCGAAGTGGATGATGACAAGCTTATTCATGGTGATACCCTGACTGCGGATGAACACGAGTTAATCCAAAAGAATCCGGTGATTTTAGAGGCAACGCGGACTTTCTTGGAGATTCCTGAAGTAAAAAAATACTTTTCAGAAGGACACGAGGAAGAATTGCGAGAACTGGGTAAGACGGAACTCTACGATGAAACGCTGGCTGAGCGAGTGCGAGAAAATGCGGGTAAAACAGCAGCTTTCTTTCGGGAGAGTGGCTGGGATGGTCAGAAATACGTCGATACCGTTAAAAAGGAAAACCCACGGGGCGTTGAAGACTTGAAGGTGGATCATGATGATACTACGTTTCATGGTCATAAAGAAGCTTCGCTGGTGGTTATTATTGGCGATAAGACGATCGATTGGCCAGACGATTTTGCATGGAACCTTAAGGCATCGAAGATGGTTGCTGAAGCGCTAGCTGGTCAACGAGGAATTGAAGGCTACAAGCAGGCTCTTATTGCCGAAGTAGCCAAGCACATGGCCGTGAGCAAGCGTTTGCCAAGTGACAAAACGCCGATCTTTCTTCTTGAGGCTTAAATGATTGAATCCAAAAGCAGAGCGCGGACTTCGTCCGTGCTTTTTGTGTGCATAAGTTTTTCGCGCAACTCACTGGCGCCCGGAAAATCGCGAACATAAATCTTGAAAAAACGCTTTAGCGGTTCGAAACGGCGAGGCTCGAGTTCCTTGGAATATTTGTCGAAGAGGTCTAGGTGAAGGAGGAGAAGATTAAGAAGGTCTTCTTTACTGTGCGTTCGTTGTTCGACAACAGCAGTATCTGTGCTCACTTGCACTCTATGGGCGGCCTGTGGCCGGCCCATGGCGTTCGGCCGACCCCGTGTGACATCACGGTCACTTTGGGTCACAGGCGTTTGCACAGATACTGCTGTTGTCTCGAATGCGTAGGGGTTTGCAAAAATTCCTCGGCCAATCATAATGCCGTCAATGCCATATTCTTTTACCAATTCCATGCCGTGGGCGCGATCACGAATGTCTCCATTGATTGTCAGTAAGGTCTGGGGCGCGATCTCGTCGCGGAGCTGTTTGATTTCGGGAATGAGTTCGTAGTGAGCGTCAACCTTGCTCATTTCTTTTCGGGTGCGAAGATGGATAGTGAGGTTGACGATGTCCTGCTTTAGAATGTGGGTAAGCCATGGCTTCCATTCGTCGGTGTTGCTATATCCTAGGCGTGTTTTAACGCTGACGGGTAGTCCGGCTTCTTTGGCGGCGGCAATAAGTTCGACGGCAAGTTCAGGAGTGCGAATGAGGCCGCTCCCCGCCCCTGCTTTGATGACCGATTTATCGGGGCATCCCATGTTAATGTCGATTCCTTTGAATCCCATTTCTTTTAGGCCGATTGCCATTCTGCGAAACTCATCCGGCTTGCTTCCCCAAATTTGAGCCACCATCGGATGCTCGTCGTTAGTGAACGCCAGGCGTCCGCGCGTACTGTGTACTCCCGCAGGGCTACAAAAACTGCTCGCATTAGTAAATTCGGTAAAGAAAAGATCGGGTTTGGCAGCATGAGCTACGACATGGCGAAAGACAACGTCGGTAATTGCCTCCATAGGAGCCAGTATAAAAAAGGGTTTTGGTAACTCTTGCCAAAAATTCATCGTATTATATTGTATCAAAAATGAATGCTAAAAAATAGCCCGCATCTCTAACGGGTGTGGGCTATTTCAGAGGGATTTTCTAGAAGTGGTGACCGCGTTCGATAGACGGTGCGTCGAAACGGTCCGGATCGGCGCCATTCTGGATGGCCATTTGCTCGACGGCGCCTAATTTAGCAACCGTTGAGGCGTATTCTGTCTGAGAGAGACGGCCTTGCATGAGTGCCTGTCTTGCGAGTTCGACCTTTTGATTTTCGCGGACAAGATCTCGCTCTATAAGATATTGACCAAATTCTGTAGCGGAAAGTTTTGGGTCATATTCATCCGAACTAATAAATGTTTGGGTGTCGAAAAACGACGCTTCGCGCTGTGCAGTCATGCTTAAAGCTCCTATCTAGTTACATTATAGTGGAGCTTTCATTATACCATAAAGTTGCTTATGTTAAAAACATCTCCCTTCGTACACCTCTCTTGTGACATGTATGAAGGGAGACGGACAGGAACAGCAAATCCTGATTTTTTCGTTACGTCACTGTAACGCCGTCTGGGGTTGGGGCTAGTTGCGGGCCATGCACCCGAGCAGGTGACCAGTGGGTGCGCTGGGCCTGGGCGCGTGAACGCCGCATTTGCTACACAACGAAAAACCGCTGTGGTTCACGTCACAGCATCCCTTGCAAGAAGCTGTCTTGTAGGTTCCCGAACCAGGCCTGTCGTTGGCGGCCATCGCCACCATGACGACTGCCAGCATGAGTGCCAAACGGAAAACCCTCACGGGTTTTCACCTCCCACTAAACTGTTCCTGTCATGCTCAGGGGATGTCCTGAGCTCTCCATTTATACCATATTATTGATTTGTCTACAATATAGTCCGAATAATAAAACGAGGCCTGTCTGGATTTCCAAAAAAACGGAAATCCAGACAGGCCTTACCGGCCGACGCGACTACATGCAGCCGCCGGTGTCCACGCTGGTGGTCGACGTGTCGCAGGCGGGTGCCGGGGCCGGCGTGGCCGCCGACGAAGCGATCTCCACCGCCGTGTTCACGACGTCGCTGACACCGGAGTCCGAGGGACTCGCCGGACGAGTGGCGCGATTGGTGCTGGTGGTCCCGCGAGCGGGACGCTTCGGCGTGGTCATGCTGTTCCTCCTGTGAACGGGGATCGAACATCGAACAAAATAAATTATATCACAAGGGTACGGACAGGGATAGCCGCATTAAGATGGCGGGAGACCATCTTAGTTTGAAAGCAAGCGGGCGGGACTTCTCTAAGGGGGAAGAAGAAGCCCACGCGCCCACTTGCCCTCTCTCACCCGGCTACACCGGGCGGAGCTTATCCCTGTCACTAATTGCAACAGATAAAATTAAGGTACATCTTATGTGTGCATATTCATTATTTCATGAAGTTTGGCTAAGGACAATACTTAGATTTTGCCCTCAAGCAGATCCTTTTCGAAAGCAATGATACCCTGGTAAGAAGTATCATAACCGCTCACATCAGGAAGGTCGAGGGCTTGAATGTGTCGCCAGATTATTTGAACGAGCTGGGCGAATTCTTCAAGGTCTTCCCGGGAGAAGCGGGCTTCTAAACTTACTATTTCTTGCTGGGGTGTGGCTTCAATAAATTGGAGAACTGCTTTTTCAATATCGTATTTTGCAAAGTCGCGCGAGTGGGTGACAAGTAAATAGTAAAACATGAGCTGCTGCTTGTATTTGTGTAGTTTTACTTTCTCGTATTCGTCTCTTCCCTGCCAACTTTTGGCTGGTCTTCCGGTTTTGTAGTCGGTAATCGTAATTGAGTTATCGGAAAAATCAACCAGATCGAGGCTGCCTGTTAAGTGAGCGTCGCCGATAAAAACAGATTGTCCCGCGAAGTTTAATTCGGCCTTTTGACTTGGGATGAACGTATCATATTTTGCATTAAGGTATGTTGATAGTGCCATGCTTCCTTTTTGGAGGTATGCTTGGAAGTCATGTTCGGTCAGATGGGCGCTACGAAGCGATTCCTCATAATCGTGAAGAATATCTTCGTGTGGCCGCTGCTTGCCGGTGGCTGCGAGATGGGAGTGGGCGCGCTGGAGTGCGGTGTGTATGGCGGACCCATAGCTTGCGCTTGGTGATTTTCCCTGCGGAAACCGAAGCAAGTTATTTACCAAAAACCCTCCGGGACCGCCGTGAGTAATATCGAGAAACGCATTGACGTGGGTGGCACTGAGTTTGTAGCGCTCGAGGAGAGGCATGAGCGCTTCTTTAAGTGTGGAAGTAACTGGCGATATGACCGGTTGGTACCACGCGATTTCGGCTTGCGTGGTGGTGTCGCGCATCGACGACAGAAGCGTGGCTGTGGTGGGCTCTAGGGCAATTCCCGTGAGAAACTTTGCGGCTAAAGTATCTTTACCTAAGTCGTTTGCAAGAGAGTAGCTGAGCGTCAAGTGCGTCTTAGCGCGGGTCATCGCAACGAAGAATAATCTTAGACGCTCGTCGTATGTATCGCCTGCTGTAGCGAGCGGGAGATTAGCCGGATAACCAATAAGGCGAGACCGCGTTCTTACTCGTTCCCCCCAAGCAGAATCGATGGTGCCCATTATGTAAACGTGGTCGAATTCGAGCCCTTTTGACTTGTGGGCGGACATAAGTTTTACAGCTGTGTTATCACTTGCGGCTGGCTTGATGTTCATAAGGGTTGTTCGTAGGTCACGGTGAAGTTGTACGAATTCGAGGAATGCCTGGAGTGTTGGCACTTCGTTTGGATGGTGCTCAAGGAGTTTTGTGCGGATGCTCCTGAGCCCTTCCAGGTATGTAACATATTGCTCAGGTGATGCTTTCAGGGCTTCTACCGAAAAGAAGTAGTTTGCGATAGGAGAAAGATACGGTTCTTCGGTGTCGATACGCCCTATAATGCGATCGATCATCCGCTCCAGCGGAGTGTGCGGAAGCTCCTGCGAACGTGTAATAAGCCATGTATGAAGCGGGATAAAATCGGGCGACACGCTCATCACTTCAAGCCAACCTTTGTGACTTTCCTGCGCGCGCAAACTTAACTGCCAAACACTTAGGGGTGCGACTCTGAACGCAGGATGTGCGAGGAGTTGAGGCATGAGGCTGTCGGCATCTTCCAATCGACCTTCATAGAGTGAGACGAGGATATTTCCTACTAATTCGATGAGCTGAATCGGTTCTAGGTCGAGAACATTATGTTGTTTTTCGTAAGCTACGGGAATTTTCTGCTCTAAAAGGTATGGAAGGAGCGCTTCGATTTCGCGGTGGCGCCGCGCGAGAATTGCAATCGTTTCGGCGGGTATACCGCTCTTGATTTTTGTAGCGATATCCTGTGCTATCCAGGCTCTTTCGTCCGTTGCCGTGGGAAGTTCCACAAGGGCCACTTTTGTTTCCTTGGGGATCATATGAGGTGTCAGCGTTTTATTAAGATCTGGCAATAGTGTCTCGAGTCGGGTTTCGCCCTGAACAATCACCTCCCTGGCCTTTTCCAGAATCGTGGCGGATGAACGATAATTGTCGGTTAGGGTAATGCGGGTCGTTTGAGGAAATAGCTTCAAAAAACCGTTAATGTTACCTACATCTGCGCCTTGAAAACTGTAAATTGCCTGATCATCATCTCCTACCACGAGGATGTTTGGGTTATCCGCGTTCACTTCATTATTAGTAAGGTTATAAAGGATACGCATTTGCGCAAGATTGGTATCCTGAAATTCATCTACCATGATGTATTGATACCGTTCTTGAAGGTTGAAACGAAGTTCCGGAAACACCTCCATGGCGTGTACGACACGAAGGATCATATCATCAAAATCATAGAGTTTCGCTTCTTGCATTTTGAGGAGGTATTGGTAGTACACATAGCTGACGGCGCGAAGTTTTGTTGCGTTTAGTTTTGCCTTTAGTGCGAATTGATTATTGTCGTCTTTGCGCATCCACAGTGTTCGCCATGCACTGATGGGTTTGGTCGAGTTTTGCTCGGTTGCATCAGACAGCGCTGCTTCTAGACTGTCGGCAAGAACAGTCGAGAGCGCTGGGATGCTCGGAATATTAGTTGTTCCATCGACGCTTCGGATAATTTCAACCAACGGCAAAAGCGTGCTTATCGTTGACTTGGAAAGCCGCGCGGCGAACGCATCTTGCAAAGGTTTTTCTACTTCATCGATAACCCGGTCGTTGGTATCAAGGATGGCAAGTAGTTCATCGCTTGTGAGTCCGCTTTGTTTTAACTCGGAGATGGTTTTTAGCGTATCGTTCAAATGCGTGTACTCACCATCAAGTTTGCTGGCTATGGGATTGTCGTAGGCGAGCGTATCAAATATGCCCTGGAGAATCTCATAACTTGTTAAATCATCAGCAGGTTTAAAGTCGGAACCGTGATAAAAGAAGGCGCCATTCTGATTAATTACTTCCGTGCCGAAACCATGAAACGTGTAGATGCCTACGTTGTATGCGCTCGGGCCAATAATGCGGCGCAAGCGTTCGCGCATGGCCGTGGCGCCACTTTCCGTAAAAGTGAGGCAAAGGATATTTTGAGGAAGCGTGTCGGTCTTTTGAAGAATATTGGCCGTGCGCATACTTAAAAGTTCGGTTTTCCCTGTTCCTGGTCCGGCAATAACCATCACGGGACCGTCGATCGTATCGACCGCTTGTTTTTGCGCACTATTAAGCGCGGCGTAACGTGTTGAAAAATCCATCACTTTTTATTGTAGCTTAAAACTCGGGGAAACGAGCAGCGGTATCAACCTGAAGGGCAACGCTGCCGCCAGCAATAAAATACCCTTCGTCGGGAAGTTTGTAAAGCCGTGCTGTTTCTGCGAGAAGCTTTAATGTGCGCGCATGAGTGTTTTCGGTTTGGTGTACGACTTCAGAGAGGATGTCGAGCACATCCCCTGCGTTAAGACGATGGAGCACGGCGCGGCTTTCTCTTACGACGCTTGCCCGTGTTGAGGCGTGGGGGCTCTTAACTAATGACGCAATGACCTCGTATGCACCAAATCCCTCGGAGAACATGTTGCTGCAACTTTCGGCATCCATCGTATTTAGTTGCTCGAGATACCCTCGGACTGTTAGTGAAATACTGGCATGTCCAATACCGTGAAGGAGCGAGGTCTCAGTTTCGTGGAGTGCATACAAATCGCTATACTCTAACGTGCGACGGACCGCTTGAGCATTGGCATCGTCGATGTCGTTCAACGGATAGAAGGGTAGTTTTTCTATGTATGGACCGCTCATTGTTTTCAAAATTATACACTATAGTGAAGGTATTGCAAATTGGTGCTACAATGGTGGCAGTATGACCGATGAAATATATAGTGATATGGCGCTTGAGCGGGCTTGTAAAGAGCGGTTTGGGCTTGATGTTGATGTAGCCCAAGTGATACTTCGGGATGCCGAGGTGAGCCGTACAACAACAGCAACCGTTTTTCTTACAAAAAAGAAGCAACTACTTGTCTATGTTCATGGTCAGTCTCGATTGCTACTTGGCGACATTAAAAAAATCGTGACACGAATGGGCTTGAAGGCAGAAATGTATCTTCCGCCGAAAAACAGACCTGACTATTTTGATGAGATCGGCCGTGAGAAGTTTAAACAAGTATTTCCGGGACGCGGCACGGTAACTGCCGAAGATATCCTCTTTTATCGGACACTTGCGCCCTACAATCCAGCGCTGATATTGATCAACGAAGTCAAGAACGGCGAAATTTATTGTCACGATAGTGATACCCGAGGCGGCTGGAGAGTTGCTGCTAAGTTTGCTTATCGTCGTATAAAAACAAGTTAGACAGCTACATCCGGAAGTAGGTCAAGAACGACCAAATGTTCGATGTGTGGCGTGCGTGGAAAGAAGTTATATCCCTTATGGGCGCGAATACCATACTCTGCGGCCAGTAGAGCTACGTCACGTGCCTGGGTTACTGGGTTGCAGCTAAGGTATATAATTCGTTTCGGTTTAGCTTTGAGCAGTGTTTCAATGACGGCCTCATGCAAGCCCGCCCGTGGCGGGTCAACGATAATCGTACCGTCGTTTGTAATGTAATCAAGCGCATTTTCGCTAGCAGCCAATATTGCCTTGGCATGTTGTGTTTTGCCAAGTGCTGCGATGTTGTTGTTCATTTCGTTTACGGCGTGTTCGTTGACCTCAACAAGCGTCACCAGCCCTTCGGCAATAGTGAGACCGATTGTTCCAACGCCACTATAAAGATCAGTAAGCGGCGCATCTTTTTCAACCCACCGCTTCATGTCAACCAGCGCCTGCTCGTATACGGGCAGGTTGATTTGAAAAAAACCTTCTGTCGCGTACGAAAACGGCACCCCAAGAATCGTATCAGAAAGCGAGGCACTTCCTTTTACACCAAGACGTTTTGTAATGATACTGGCGGGTGACTTGGGGTTAGAAAAAATAACTTCACCGCGCACGAAGGCTGAGCTTACTTTTTCGAGCAATTCGTCTGTTGGAAAATCCTCATCTTTAACGTAAAGTTGCCAAGCTGTCTCCCCTTTTACATTGCAGCGGATAAGTAGTGTTTTGAGAGCCCTTCCCTCGATATTCATAGTATTTAGCGTTTCAAGGATTACCTTTGAAAGGCTCGTGATTGCGGGATTTGCCAAGCTTGTGTGGTCAATGGGAATTTTACCGTGCGTGCCACGGCGGAAAAAAGCTAGGCTGAGGCTGTTTGTTTCGGTGTCAAACCAAAAACTGTATTCGATCTTATTTCGGTATTCGTATTGTTTTCCGTCGGAATAAATATCGATAGGCTCGGGGAGTACGATGTTGTGAAGCTCGAACGCTTCTTCAATAAGTGAAGCCTTGTAATGCTGTTCCGCCTCGAAAGTCATAATTTGCCATGGGCTGGTAGACAGATAGCT
This sequence comes from Candidatus Saccharimonadales bacterium, assembly GCA_035697325.1. Lineage (NCBI taxonomy): Bacteria > Candidatus Saccharimonadota > Candidatus Saccharimonadia > Saccharimonadales (SeqCode) > Saccharimonadales bacterium (SeqCode). The sequence continues at coordinate 155,192 of DASSDB010000004.1, read as the reverse complement.
ATCGGGGTCTTTTGGCGAAATACGATCCCGGGCTGGTGTTTCAATATTTGTAACGGTGCCCTCGACAAGCCGAGATCTGCTTTTTGTTAGTTGGATTGTCACTGTCTCACGGGGAAGGCCGCCCCAAACAAACGCTTTTTTGCCATCGGCAAGCGTCCCTATCGTTTGACCTCCGCCAACAATCGCATCAAGTGTAAGCGTTTTAAAGACCGGTTGTTTCATCTCGCCCATTATAGGTGATTCGTGAAAGAAAAGGCAAACTATTTATTTCTTTTGAAAACGAAGTGTTAGAAGCTTAATGAGTATCAATACGCCGCCAGTAATAATAAGACTCATTATAATGACGTATCCCCACCCGCTCTGTCCCGGATCAAGAAATGGATATGGGTACCAGCTTATGATCGCGCCACGAATGAAGCTGTAGGCAACATATGCGATAGGAAAACTGATCCAGCTGAGCGCTTTTTTGTAAGTGATTGCCCTAGCGGGAGGAGTAACGAGCCAATCAACCAGAATAGCGACAGGTAGTATATAATGAAGGGTCATATTTACCCATGGTAGAGTAAGCTCGAGATTGGGGCTGCCCGAAAGTAGCAAAACGTAAATTATACCAGTCATCGTCATGTAAAGTGTGATAGCGCCCCTTATAAGATCGCTTTTTTGGCGAATTCCCTTTAGCCCAAGGATACCTAGTACAAGAAAAAGTATCGAAGCAAGAATGTTACTTTCGATAGTAAAAAAGCTGAAAAAGTTAGCGATGTTTTTGCCATTAAGGATGCTAGTGTATAGCTGTGTAACGATAGCAGCGATGCCGAGGGCGCCGAACCCTATTCTTACCCACGAGATAAAGTTTTGTTTTTTCATATATCCATCATACGACAATCTATTTAAAATGCTAATGCTTTTCGTTTAGCGTCATAGCTGGATGTTCTTGGTTAGGAAATCGCCATATTTAGGGTCGGCTACAGCTTGACGCACTTGATCGCTTACCGCGTATTTGCCATTGGAGACGCCAGAGTTATCATTAAGATTACCAATGTATGCCCATTGATTGTCAACGCTAGCAAATAATAGAGCCGTACTCTGTTCGTTATTGATGAGGCTAACGATAGAAAGTGCTTTGTTACCTTCGGTCTTCGTTTGTCGCGCAACCTCAGTGAAAGGCGCGTTTCCCCCGGCGTTTTTGTAGAGAGCGAGTAGCTTATCGGTTGCGGCGTATTCATCTTGAATGGAGGTTTTGTCAGCGCAGGCTAATTCGTGGTAAGGCGGAAGATTGCTACCCTCCACTGTTTTTGTGCTTGTAAGGACGCAGACGGCTTTGTCGTTTTGGTAAGTTGCATGACTTGGGTTTTGGCTGCGGGCTGTACCTACATTGCCTGCTTTTTCGAACCCCTTATCTTTCATAAAGGCGGTTGTTTGTTCTTGTACTGTAGGTGTATCATCTTTTGTCATTGGTTTTTTGCCGGCGAATAAGACATGATTTTTTGCTGGTGCGTTGATAATATACGAAGCTGTGCTGGAACGGTATATCACAGTTCCATCTGTTGTTTGGTCTGCTTGGGCTGTATAGTCATTTGAGGAGAGCGCTTTTACGGCATCGGGTTTGGCGTATTCTTTGGTAATTTCCGCAGCAGATAACGAGCTTGGCTTAACGATGCTAGGCTGTGGAGCCGCACTCTTGAGAAGAACAATCACCCCAAAGCCAACGGCAAAAACGGCAATAATATACGCAATAAAGATTGCAATATGTGCAACGGTGCGGGGCGGTGGTGTATGAGCGTCGTTTTGCATAGCTTCCTTTCTTATGGGGTTACCACGATAGAATTGTATGATTCGGGGGACATTGCGGAGGTTGAGTATGTGGTTTGGCATTGATATTTACCCCAATATTCAACGTTTCTGTTTGAACCAGTATTGTTAGTCCACCAATCGTCAAATCCCCAGGGGTTCGGTCCCCAGTTGCTTCCCGTCCAGGCTCGACTACGGAAAGTCGTGCTAATTGTGTTCGTGCCTGCTGGACAGGAGCCGGCGTAGTTTACGATTGCATGAACGGTAGACTTGAATGAACCTGGGCTGAGATATGTTGGTGCGGCAGGCGTGCTTATGGCGCGGACGGCTGTTGGTATGTTACTTTGCGCAGAGGCGCTACTCGCGACATCTGGCCCCTGGCATTGAGCTTGCGCCTGGAATCCGTATTGGAATCCTTGGGAAGCAGCGGTGCTAAGAGATAACCCTGACCCCCACGGGGTCCAGCTTGACCACGAACCCATGGTCGCTGTTGCGGTGCTTCGGTAACGAATTTGATACTGGACGGTTCCTGATGCACAGGTAACGGTCCCGGTTATGTCTCCTTGGGCGTTACTTCCGACGATTGAAGCGCTCATTACTGGTGTGCCGCTAGGTGCGCTGATTGAGGTGACCGCGCTGGCGGTATTCGACCATGTTCCCTGGCCTGTTGATCCAATTGGCGCAACCCGGAAGTAGTACGTTTCGCCCGGTACCAACCCGGTCGCCGATGCGGTAAGTCCGCTTGGACTGGATGTGACGACACTATTTGTAAAGTTTGCATCAAGTGCCTGCTGAAGTTGATAGCTCGTCGCGTTATTTGCCGCGGCCCACGATAGATTTATCTGAGTATTACCGATAGTCGTAGCGGTGATGGTAGTTCCTGTTGTTGCGGCGATTTGCGTACGGTGGCGGCTATCCATAGAAACGATGTTTCCAGAGCTTTCATCCTTATACTGAAGTGTATATTGCAAACAGGCGTTGCCGGTCGCACAAGTTGTGCTGCCGTCACCCACGTATGCGTACAGATCATTGCTTCCGCTGGAGAGAGCCGTGCACGTGATCGAGTTGGTGGTGCCACTGGGACTCGTTGGGGTTGTGAGCGCGCTTATTTCAATGCCCGGTAAAACGTTGGTGCTCACCTGGTTTCCGCTTTGTGTCATGGCGGCACAACTAGGGTATTCGCCATTTTTTGCATAATACTTCTCAAGAGCCTCAACAATGATTTTGGCCCGGGAAGAACGGACTGAGTTTCGAGAGTCTATCTGTACACGGGTGTATCCAAAGAAGGCCACTGTTACGAGGATGCTAATAACCATCACCGTGACCACGATTTCAACAATGGTAAAACCGTTGTTATTTTTTCTCATTACCCTTACTTTACATGTCGCTTATGGTTCTCGTCAATTCACAGCAGTAATCAAAAAGCCTCTTCGCGAATAGAAAAGGCTTTTTGAGATATATGAATTTTTGTCTAGGCGATGTTTTTTAGAGCACGTCGTGACAACATATAACGGTAAGCGGCGTAAACGCCTGCGCCAAGAACGAGAGCGCTCAAAGCGACGTTTTCACCGAGGCCGGTGTGCGGAAGCTCAGCGGGCATTTCCGGTGTAGGAGTCGGTGTAGGTGTTGTTGGGGTAATAGGTACTTCAGGTGTTTTAGGAACGGTTACGGTAACTACGGCAGGGTTACAGCCCTGTTGTGGATTATCGTTAGCTGTGCTGTTTCCGGTAAAACACGCTGTATTTTGGATTGTCGTTGCTTTTGTGGCGGTTACCTTCACAAGATATTCTTTAGTTACCTTTTGGCCTGGCTTAATAAGACCAAGGTTTTCAGTGATCTGACGCTGCGATGGGTTATTGACAAGTTCAACACCTGCTGGCAATGTATCGGTCATAACTGTTTTGGCCATGTCATTATAGCCTTTGCTATCGGCGGCACCATCATTGCGTACCTCGATAACATATTTAAGGGTATCGCCGGGTTTGGCAGCTACGGCTGTTCCGGCAGCATCGGCTTCACTAAGAACGCCACCTGTGGTAATATTCTGGACTTTTTTGGTTATAACACCTTTAGGGTGCCAGGCAAATGCGGTCGTCGATAAACCGGCTACTGTAAGGACGCCGACAATCGCGGCACTAAGTAAAACGTTACTTACTTTCATGAGTTTCCTCCGTTAATTATGAATTCTCCGGGGCGGTCTCTCAGGCCGTAGTATGGATTGATTTACATGTTATCACAATATAGTAAAAAAGTCAATAATATTTAAAAAGTATGATATAATCACTAAGCACGGAATAGCGACGTCCGCAAAGGAGTTAAAGATGGTAGCAACTGTTACACTGCCGAGTGCTGACGAGCTGTTTTCTCGGCTGTCACAGGTAAACAACGATACGCACTACGTGAAGTTTGTCTATCCCTACGTGTGCACCAGCTTGAGCGGCAATTGCAAGTCGGGTTTCGAAGTGATGGAAACGCTTTCTCATTCCATTACTTCAAGCGCCACGATACATCGGTCGATGGAAGTACTGGACGCCATGATGCTGAGCCTGCAAAAGTTTGCCGAGGATCTCCTCGTGAACGATCTTGCGGCACTCCAGCCGGACGCGTTGGAATTCCTCGCCAGACTCTATCAGTGTAGAGACTGAAGGCGCTTCGAGGACTGTCCATAACCGCTCTGCCTACCTTTTAAGGAATGGCAGAGCGGTGTTTCATTTGGTCTATTTGCAAATAATGCCATAAGATGATAAAAAAAGTGAGGAAACTGTCCTATCAATGAGGGAGGTTCTCGTGGATGTCGATGACCCAGTAGAGGGTCTGTACCATTTTTTTCTGATGGGGCTTATGTGGCTCCGTGAGGCAAAGCCAGATGTCTTGGCTCGCCGAGGATCGAGTGTTTTTTCGTCGTTGGCACGGGCGACCCCCGTGTTCAAGTCGGCAAGGACCTTGGTGCTCCAGAGCTGGGACCTGATGGAGCGCGTGTGTGAGCACAGCGTCGTTCATAACGACGAAGAGCACCTCGGAACAAGAGAGTTGAGGAAGCTCATCGCTCAATCCGAAAAGCACAATGTCGTGCTTGTAGTCCCGGCTGCTGAAAGTTTGGGGCCGGACAAGCTGTTCGGACCGGGCGGCTACAGCCACGCGATCACCGATGCCGGTATCGAGCATGCCATGAGTGTGGCCGGCAGGTATTCGGCGATCATCACGATCGACACATTCCTTCAGGGCTGGGCGAAGCACAAGCATCAAATGGCGAGTTTCAACGCCAAGACCGGTTCAGCTTCGTCAACCCAAGGTCCTGGCGAAGGTGTTACGGAGGGAAGTGTTGGCAATAAGTACATTCCTCCTGCGCCCTACGGTGAGGCGGACTTCGACTTCTAGGCGGTTACCGTTAACCCCGGAGTGACCCAGCTGTGGCAGGGCCTCGTTCCGGGGTTCTGTCATAGCTTAAAATAATGTTTCAAGTTCGGCTTCGAGCTTTTTGACATTCAGAACTTTGATTTTTTGTGTATCTGAAAGTAACTTCTTTTTCTTAAGGATTGAGATCTCGCGGCTGACCGTCTCTCGTGAAAGCCCGGCACGAAGGGCGAGATCGGATTCGGTAATAGAAAGTGATCGGATGTTCCCTAGTATTTTTCCGTTTTGGCCTCGAATGTCAAATAATATCTCAAAGATAACCCGGCCGCTTGCCCCGCCCTTCATAAGATAGGTGACGCGCCGCAATAAGTCCTCGTATCCTATATATGCATTAATAAGCATGTCTTTTAGGACGTCGGGATTCCGGGTGACGAAGGTACTGGCATCGTTAATCGGTACGTAATGTACAGTAATATCGCTGCCGGCTGAGAAATAGTAGGCGCTTGGCAGACCCGTGAGCGCTGTTAAAACCATGAAAGCACTGCCTGGCTTAAATACATTTACGACAACCTCATTTCCCTTTTGTGTGATATCGTACTGCTTTACCCATCCTTCGGTAATAAAGTAGGCATATTTTGGCTTGTCATGTGCAAGAAGAATCACTTGATCTTTTTTGAAGCTTTTTGTTTTATATTTCTTGAAAAAGAGTTCTGCTTTTTCCTTCCCCGCACTGTTCATGTGTTGAGTGTATCATCCTGCTTCTTTACAAATGTGACATATCTCACAGATATTTTTAATGACCTCTTAACTTTTAATTATTCAAGAATGTGCATACAGATATGTCATACTAATAAACGATTAAATTGAAGGAAGAGCAAAGTGTCCGAGCACGTAATGGTATTCGTTGATGGTCCAAACGCTGATAACCAAGCTTGTGCTTGGGGCGCGTTGAATGGGTTTAATACAGATAAAATAAAACTTGCGGGAGTAGTTGTTTCTCCAACGGCCGTTAATTATGCCGAAAACGCCCCGGATGCATCACGCAATATCGAAAATTCACGCGCCGTGCATAAGCTCCACACCGCAAGAATGGCAGGCCTGTTTTTGCGAGCGGGTGTAGACGCCAGTGTTTCAAGGGCTTGATATTGCGATCGAGATCGCCTGCTCGGGATGACGTTCGGGATTGTCGAAGACGCCTACAAGCGTCGGGTTGATACCCTTCACCCCCGTTTCCTGCAATAGCTCCAGTGCGGCTGTAAAGGCCGTGCTTGGGTGATCGGTCTCGAGCCATCCACCCGGCAATGCCAGGTACCCCTGATAGGGTTCTTCAGCTCGCTCCATCAGTAGGATCTGCCCCCTCCAGATGAGGAGCGCGTCGACGGTTACGCCACGATTCTTCCAGCGGCCACAGTGCGAACATTGTTGGTCATCAAGTATAGTCACGCCTATGAGGATACTAAAATTGGAGAAAATAGTAAATGAGCAGTCGGAATAGTGAGCCCCAGGCAATTACGGGCTACTTAAACTCGATACAAATGGTCCGCACCTCTGTATTACCGATATTTTCTACGGCGTGAGTGCTGACGGGTGCGGGTAGTACTTGGCCATCTGTGAGCTCAAAATCCTGGCTTGATCTATCGGAGCCTGTGAGGCGAAGCGTGCCGGAACTTAAAATATAATTAAACGTTTTCCGGATTGGTATGCATTCCGACCTTGTCTCCTGGCTCAACGGTTACCTTGAGCATGCGTATTTTATCATTTTCAAAGATAACCGCGTGTTGTTTGGGTGCGATAGTGACGATATCGTCAGGTGTACTATTCATATGTATAAATTCCCCATATTATGTTCTGGCTTCTCTATCGGTATCGAGCATGCATTTTGAGCGAGTAAACCCAATAAACGGTAATAGCGCAACTTATGTTGACCTGCTGGGCTCGCATTCACCAGAGAGATGCGCACTTCTAGTATACCAATAGAGACCGCGAAAACTGGTGCGAACGCACTTTCTTGTTTTGAGTGTCTCTTGTGCGTTACAGCACGGCATATTGGCGTGTCCGCCGATGAACTTCCACGCCTAGTCCGCCCTAAATCTTGAGGGAGTGATGGTCTTCACTGATACCATCACTCCCTTAGGGAGATTATTTAGCTAGGTAGTTCTTTCTTGCTCGTATGAAGAACAGGAAGGCTGCGGCTAGTATAAGTAAGGCGCCGCCGAGCCATATGAATAGGTTATTTCCTGTACCTGGAAGGCCTAATCCTGGAAGTACGTTTTGAATCACGTCAGTTGCGTTTGTGTCGGCAGTATTGGGGTCGGGCGTGGCCGAGCTGATGTTTGCTGTTGTTACTAGCTGACCGCTGAAGTTATTGTTAATAACTCCACTTACATACAGCTGGTAGGTCCCTACATACAAGGTGCTTGCGTTACAGGTAAGGTTCTGGCCGCTAAGGCTGCATGTAAATGGATTACTTGCGGCGGAAGCTGTCGGGAAAAGGAATGAATCGAGCTTTGCGAGAAGAGAATCACCGGTTGGGCTGATGGCACTCACATTCTTGACTGTAATGCCGCTAGCAATAGCACTCTTTAGGACCGCATCCTGAGCTGCTGAAGGTCCATGATTCTTTATAGTGTACGTGTAGTTAACCGTATCGCCACCCCTATAACTTGATTTGTCGTGCGAGATATCAACTTCGAGATCAGCAGAGTACGATATTGGGCTTGAGTCGCTTGGATTTGCTGGAGACGGGTCAGTGCCATTGAACGTTACTGCTGCGGTGTTAATAAATGGATTCGGAGCATCTTCGGCAAGCTTGAAGGTAACATCAACGTCCGTCGTTGCTCCGACGGCTAGCGTTGCTCCATAGTCACATGTTGTTATGGTTCCGCTTGCACTACACGTCCAGTCTGTGCCGCTGACACTTTCGTAAGTAAGGTCTGGGTTGTTGTCAGTTATCTTTACATCGCGTGCGTCACTTGGCCCCCCATTATTCGTTACGCTGAAGCGATAGGTAATGGATTGCCCGGCGACGATTGGTGACGTTGTAGGTACTTTAGTAGCCGTGAGGTCTGCTTGCGACTGAACTGTTGTTGTATCTGTAGAGGTATCGTTAGGTGGGTTAGAATCGTCAAGTATTGACTCTACCATGGCGGTGTTGCTTACATCTCCTTCCACATTCGGAGCAATATGTACGGTAAGCGTAAGGGCTGGTGTCGTAGCACTTACAGCAAGCGCAGGAGCGTAGTCACACGTTACTGTACCGCTAGATTCGCTACAGCTCCAGCCAGTACCACTACCAGAAACATAAGTCAGTCCCGCTGGCAGCGTGTCGACGATACTCACATCACCAGCCGGAGTGTTCGACGGACCAGCATTAGAAGCAGTCATGGTGTACGTTGCATTACTTCCGGCGATGAACGCGCCTGTGTGCTGTTTGGTTACCGAAAGATCTGTTACATTTACGATTGTTGCGGTGTCGGTGCTACTGTTATTTGCACTATTAGGATCCGTCGTCGGTGCGATGGTTGCTACGGTTGCCGTGTTATTAATAGTTGCTCCCGCAGACAGTCCAGCGTTGGTATTGACGGTGACAGTTACAGTGGTCGATGCACCATTGCCAGTAAGCGCACTGCCATTACAAGTAACAACTTGCCCGGCTGCCGAACAGATGTTCGGACTTGAGCTGACATAGGTAAGTCCGGCCGGAAGCGTATCACTAATTGTAAAGCCACTTGCGTCGGAAGGACCGTGATTGATCACTTGTATCTGGTAGTCTTCGGCACTACCTGCCGTGAAATCGTTAGTATGAGTTTTAATGATTTCCAGATCGGCCTTTGAGTCGACGGTAGCTGTATCGATTGGGCTCGTGTTATTACTTGTATCCGGATCAGGCGTTGTTGAGGAAACTGAAGCGGTATTATTAAGCGTTGAGTTGCCCGCAAGCGATGGGTCAGCCGTAACGGTGAGAGTGATGGTAGAGGTTTGGCCTGAGCCAATAGCAGGACCACCCGTACAAGTAATTATCTGGCCGGCGTTTGTACAGCTTGCGTTTATGCCACCTGTACTGCCGCCGCTTACGAATGTCAGTCCGGTAGGCAGTGTATCCGTTACGGTAAAGGCCGCAGCATCCGATGGGCCGTTGTTTGTGACCGTTATGATATAGGTATTATTCGCGCCGGCTGTAAAGTTGCCCGTATGTGTTTTGGTAATGGCGAGATCAGCACTTGCGACGATATTTCGTGTCACTGAACTGCTATTGTTGCTTAAGTCAGGGTCGTTGGTGTCGGCCGGCGGTACGACAGAGGCGGTATTGGCAATTGTGCCTCCTGGCGCGGCGGTGGGTTCTACAGCGACCGTCACATTAAATGTAGAGTCGTTACCATTCGTAATTCCGGTAGTATCAGTACAAGTAATAGTTTGGGCGCCGTTTGTGGCAGTATTTGTGACCGAACAAATATTCGGACTTGAGCTGACATAGGTAAGGTTTGAGTCGAGTGTATCGGTTACCGTAAAGCCGGATACGTTCGACGGTCCACCATTATGTACAGTAAAGTTGTAGGTTGCGTTCGTGCCTGCGGTCATGTCTGTAGCTGGAGCTTTTGTAAGTGAGAGGTCAGCATTTGGTTTGACGGGAGCATTATCAGTTGAATTATTATTGCCCGAAACCGGATCGGTAACACCGGCCGCAGGAGCAACCGATGCCGTATTGGCAATTGTGCCCGATGCACTGCCACTCACTGCGACATTAATAGTAGTGGTTTGTGTTTGGCCTACTCCGATTGCACCGCCGCTACAGGTAATAACCTGCCCCGCTGCGCTACACGTTGCATCGCTTCCGGCAACGGTGCTGACATACGACAAGCTAGCAGGTAACGTATCGGTTATAGTGTAGCTTGGCGAGTCGACAGACGGACCATTGTTCACTACTGTAAGAGTGTATTGGCCTTGGCTTCCGGCAGTAAAGCCGGTACCGACATGCGCTTTTGTTATGCCTAGGTCGGCACTGGAGTCGATGGTTGGGGTATCGGTAGATGCGTTGTCGCTAAGGTCTGGGTCGGGAGTGGTCGTGCTTACCTCAGCGGTATTAGTTGCACTACCCTTTGCAATAGCATCTACAAGCACTGTCAAGGTAATATCCGGTGCTGGGCCTCCGGCATTGATAACGGCCGTATTAGTGCACGTTACCGTGCCAGTGGTGTGCGAACAGCTCCAACCGGTCCCTGCTGCTGATACATACGTAAAGTCATCATCAAGTGTATCGGTAACGGTAACGGTGCCTATAGGAGAGTTAGATGGGCCTTGGCTGTCGACGGTAATCTTGAAGGCGTTGTTGACCCCGGCTGTAAAGTTGCCTGTGTGTGTTTTTGTGATGCCTACGTCAGTGCTCACAAAAACGTTTGTGGCATCCGTAGAGCTATTGTTTGCTGAGTTCGGATCGGTGGTGCCTGCGGGCACTGCCACCGTGGCCGTGTTCGAGAGTGCTCCACCAGGATAGCTAGGTGATACATTGACTGTAATACTAAATGTCGTCGTTCGACTTGCCGGTGTTCCATTACCAGGTATGGCACTTCCCGTACAAGTAACAACTTGCCCGGCTGCCGAACAGATGTTCGGACTTGAGCTGGCATAGGTAAAGTTGGCGTCCAACGTATCCGAAATGGTAAATGATGACACATCTGACGGACCATTATTAGTAACGGTGAAATTATAGGTAAGCGTCCCACCCGCTGTAGGTGTACCGCTGTGCGCCTTTGAGATTCCCAAATCTGCTTTCGGCGCGGCTGGAAGGGTAAGACTCGCGCTGTTATTACTTAAATCGGGATCGTTGGCGACACTAGCGGTAGCGGTATTAACTTTAGCACCCGTCACTGATGAAGCAATGTTTGCCTCGATTGTGATAGCCGGAGCAGTTACGCCGGTATTAAGTGCCGTACGGGTACAAGTAACCGTTTGACCACTAATATTACATGTCCAACCGCCGCCACTCGCACTTCCGGCGATAGGTACAATACCCGCAGGGAGTGTGTCGGTTACCGTTACGGTGCCGGCGTTGTCCGGACCATTATTTTTTACGGTTAAGATATACTGCATAGACTCGCCAGGTATGTAGCTGGTTATCGGGCTGCCGCCGCTATCGGCCGCTGTTTTGCTGACGAATTGAATGTCCGAGCCTGCAAGTGAACCGAACGTGAAGTAGCTTGTGCCAGCCGGCAAGGTAACGGTAGCTTCGTAGTTAGAGCCATTCACACTCATATTCGTTCGTGTGGCAGAGCCGTCAAAAGTTGTGCTATTGCTGGTATACATTACACCATTACCACCAGGTACAGCACTTACCGGAACCTGAACTTTGACTTGTCCGACCGTATTAGTCCTGACTGCTTTCCAGATACGATTCATGCGATTGTATCCACCCGTCACCGTTGTAGTGGTGTTAGTGGCAGCGCCATTGTGGCCCCAAAGCAAGAACGACTTATCGGTCGTGAAATTATTGGCATTACCTTGATTTGTGGAGGAGATGGCGCCTTGGCCCATTGTCACGATATCGCCGTCCGATGTACTCTTTGATTGCTTCTGATTTAGGGTAGTCGTATCATCTCGGCCGATACCGGCAATATTATTTTTGAAAGTTGCATCGGCTGACCAGATGGTGTTACCGGCGCTATCTGAATATCCTGCCCCCGTTGTTCCCTGATAGCGTGTGACACCATATTTTATTGCTAAATAAGAGGCAACTTTAAGGCGCTCAGCAGGTGTAAGGACCCTATTGAAGTAAATCGCTTCTCCTATCGGGCCTGCCCAGCTTGTGCCCGAGCTTCCATTAGTACTACCGAATGTATTTCCACTTTGGCTACCACTACTTGTTGCATAGAGGCCCGAGGTTACATTTTGCGATTGTTCGTTGTCATCGACGCCTACAACTCTAGATTGGTTATTAGCATTGGGTGAAATAAAACTATATACGTGAGGAACTAGCGCTTGAACACTGGAATAAGCGAGATCCTGGGGACTTGTTCCGCGTACCCATAAGTCGGGTTTGCCGTTATTCATAGTGATGCTCGGGGTATCATCTCCAAATTCTTCAAAGTAGCGGTATCCGCCGTCTGTGCGTGAAGCAGTTGCTCCATAAAAAGCAGTCATAGGGTCACTTCCGATAATACCGTGCGTCGGCATACTAAATGCATCATCGGTTCCATCGAATACATACGCTGGGTTAAAGTTAATCGCGCCCTGTGTCAGCACGGGTTGTTTTGAGCCAGTACTCTGTGTTATATCGTAGCCAAGCCCGCTTGAATCCTTCCAAAGCGCGTTTGTGTTACCTGTGCCATCCGCCTTATACCACATTCGCACACCAGTCATGCCCATAGGATCTGGAAAATTCTGCGTCGTAAAGCGAACTATAACGATACCCGAGCCACCACTCGCACCGCTCCTTACGGGGTCCGAAGAGTTGCTAGGATTGTTAGCACCACCACCGCCACCACTACCGGTGTTAGCGGTGCCCGCACTTGCAACACCATTACTTCCAGCGCCTTGGCCACCGCCACCGCCACCTCCTGCGGCTCCTGGTACTGTGTTGCCAGTATCATTACGGCCGGCTCCACCGCCACCACCAGCGTAGGTTACTGTCGAACCGGTGATAGTCGAGGTTTTACCCGCTCCTCCACCACCAGGCGCGCTTGCGGTAGCGTTAGCGCCAATAGTACCGGCTCCTCCACCACCGCCATTCCGCCCTTCGGTGACCGAGAGAGTTCTTCCACCACCATTATTACCTTGTCCGGCAGTACCGGCTCCACCAGAAGCAATATTATTGCCTCCGGCTCCACCACCAGAACCACCGTTGCTTCCGTTGTTACCGCCGTGGTAGCCACCACCACCGCCACCAATTGCTGTTAATGAACTAAAGATCGAATTACCACCATTGCCACCTTTTCCGCTGCCCGGAGCTGGGACGGCAGTTCCACCAGCACCAACCGTTACTGTAGTTGCAACACCCGGCGTTACTGCAACACTTGAGTTTTCGATAAATCCACCGGCTCCACCACCACCGGCATTGTCGGTTCCACCAGCACCACCACCGGCAATTACCAATACTCGTACATTTGTGACACCTGCCGGTGCCTTAAAGGTACTAGTGCCAGCTGTTTTATACAGAAGTACCGTGTCGCCACCAACAGTGGTCACTTGTGCGTTACCACTATCAAGACCAGGGTTTGTGCTTGCGTATGCTTCCATCGGTTTTTGAAGCGTCAATGCAATAATTCCTACGATAGTAGCGAGAGCAAAAGATAGAAAATTCCTTTGCTTTAAAACTCTTTTTAATAACTTCATAATGCCTCCTCCTTATAATGAAGCTTCAGCTCTAACTCCTGGCCGTTTTTTAATACTAAAGGCTCTTCAGGAAATAGCTTGTCTTTGCCGAATGGCTTTCCGACTAACAAAACATACTTGCCTTCTGCTAACGCGGCGCTCACCTTGCCATCTTTGTCTGGTCGGACAACATTTACTTGTTGCCCGCGTTCATTAAAAATATAGACATTAAAATCAAAATTATTGCATGGCTGCCTACCACAGTCATAAGAAATAGTTGCTTGCAACCCGGCGGCCCCCGTAACTTCTTTGTACGACTCGCTGCGAGTTGATTTAGTGCCGGAATTTGCAAAGAAAATAGCCAGAAGAATAATTATGATGACTGTTATAATCGACAGCCATATACAGACACTCTTTTTAATAGTAATCGTATCACCCTGGCTTCCGAACCATTTACGAAAAGTTCCGTTTGAACGGTTTTTTCTAAATTTGTTTGTTTCTTGCATTCTTACCCCCACCAATGCGCCTAACAATTACACTGGTTCAGAGTATAGCAATATAAAATTAAATCGAAATTAATACATGTCTTTTATGACATGTATGCCTTTTATTTTTTAGCGCGTTGCCACGGCCAGCGGCCTTCAATTTCCATTTCAAATTCAACACCGAGTAGCGATCGAATCACTACGATAACCGCTAGAATAATAACGCTGTCCATATTTAAATTACCGGCCACCGAGCGAATAATATCGCCTGCAACAAGGAATTCAAGACCAACGAGAATACTCCTAGCTAGGTTATGGCGGTAGGATCTGTAGAGCTCATGAACACTTTTTCGTTTAGCTATGGCGACAATAAGCGCGCATGAAGCTAAAATAGCTCCTGCCAGGATAACGACGACTCCCGCTGCGTCGAGAAGCTTACCCGCCGTTTGTGCGAAAGATGAAAAATCAAACATATCAAACATGTAATTATCGTTGCAAAGTGCTTATGATTTGTCAACAAATCCCATTAGAACTGTAGCGAAGGATCTACGTCGGTAGTTTTCAGCCTAGCGACGATGACTTCCCGGCCGTCCATTTCACCCCCTAGCGTACAAGTGTATAGGGTTAGTTTAGCGTCGTTGCTTGAGGCCTCAATCTCAATTTGTGTCGGCTTTACTTTGAGCCGATCCTCTATTTTGTACTGGTAGCGTTTTCCATTGAAATCAATGAATATATCATCACCTACATGAAGCTGATCGATATGATAAAAAGGAGATTTTTTATTTATTTCTTGGTATGTCCAGCCCATTTCAAAACGATGCCCAGCAAGAATAAAATTGCCACCTTTTTCGGAGTCGCCGCGTTCCGGGTAACGGTGCCAAGCGCCACTATTAAGCGCTTCTTCAGTGATGCCATAAGGTACATTTAGTTTAAGCTTAGGAATATAAAGCCTATTTTCGGTGAGTTTTGCAATGTCGTGAGACACGGGTTCATTCCACTCTTTGGGAAGTGGCATGTATACTTGGGCAAGAATTAGCCATAACAAATATATTCCTCCTCCGAACAGAATGAATGCCCCGCCAAGCCACCCATATACATACTTTCGCCGAGGCGATACGAATTTTTTCAATAGTTGTTTCTGAATCGTAATCCCCCTAGCGGCTTTAGTGTAGCTATCCTAGAATTTACGCTAATGCTTTAATCTCGTCAAACGCTGTCTGAGGCAGCTTGATATAGTCCGTTGTGCTGTTCTGTAATACTCAAACCTAATACCCCCAAAGCGGAGGTTGTACGGGACGACGTTTGCCTCCGTTCGTTGCTATGAAGAGCGGTAAGTTGTTCGCCGTGGACTTGATTGTAAAGTTCGAGTACTTCATCGTATAGTTCGCGTGTTTCCTCTAAATCGTATTGAGCGAGCATTTCGGGAGACATTTCTAAAAGTATATCTAGCGCTTCAGCTTCTTTTACAAGAACCTTATCATAAAGAGTGCGGCCTGCTTCTGGTGTCTCTAGAGCGGTTATCATACCGGTGCGCCATCTATCTTCATGTTTGGCACTATGCCATTCATCCTTGCTTTTATCTTCTCGATCCGTCCGCGGACGAATGTGTGTGAGCCAGTGGAGGCTGGCTTTGAGGTGCCATTGTAATGAGCGCATGGCCAACTGTTCGCTCGTTTCGTGCTGAGCTCCGCGCAGGTCATCTACTGCTTTGTCAAGCGCGGCGAGCTCTTCGGTTGTAGTACTAGAAGTGCCTCGCCCTACACCGCACTCACGAAACCTTTTCACAATTGCTCGTTCGTTCGGCAACAACTCCGCCCCCTCGGTGCGCCAAGCAAATGCATCGCCAAACATCCTCCACCAAAATTCATGCCCACCGGAAACCAGGCCGGGCGTATGATTGGGCTTGCCGGTGTGCGAGGGGGCTAATTTCCAGGCGCGGATAGCTTCCGTAGCCTCCGGCGCGGTAAAGATAGTTTGATCGAAAGGAATATCCTGCTCGTCTATCAGCGCTGCTGCTACAGCCATGTCACAGAGCTGTGCGTACTGTCTACCGCTTGATATGACAAAACTGCCGCGGAGCACTTCCATGGCCATGCGCCATGACTCCGTTTTAAATATTTCTTTTGTTTCCAAATGCTCCGGTAATTCGTGGGCATCCCCAAAATCATATCCGACAAATTTTGTCATGCGCTCAGCCATTCGTCCTCCCTTTTTCGTAAAACTAGTGTACCATACGCAGAGTCATTTTTGCGCAGCAACCTTGCCTGCCGAATGGTAGGCTTCATCTAAATAAGTGAAAAGGCCCAAGGCAGACAGTGTCCGTCTTGGGCCATTCGATTACACGGGATGTAGCGTGCAGGTGTGCTTGTGCTTTTCGTTCATTGCTGTCCACCCAGAGCGTAGGTTGCCTTCGCTATCGGGGTCAGCCATGAGTATTTTGAGGTTGCCAGGGGCTATATTGCCTAACATGCATTCGAGGTTTCGCTTTAGGCGCTGCTCGTTAGCGACAGTACTCAGTCCGTCCGAGCATGTATAAATGGCAACTTCAACTTCTCCGTCGAAGACCATGTCTGCCAGGAGTCTCGTTCGTTCTTCAAACAACTCACCTGTCACGACGGCAAGTTTGCGCAAGTTCGGAAACAGCGCTTGGGTGAACAGCAAGTTTTCCGGCACGCTCGTGGAGTATGGCTCGCAAATCGTCTTAATATCATTGCCGAATGCTTCGTGGAGATACCGCTCCATAATGTAAGCTTCTCGGAACTTTCGCAGCGTGTCATCTTTAGGCATATACCATCCTGAAGGAATAACAACAGGTGCGACTCCCTCGCAGTACAGCCTTGCGGCGCACTTTACGCGAATCTTTGTTCCTTCCTGAATTCGGCCCTGGTGATCGGGCATGTGGCCAAGTAGCAGAATTGCATTCTCTACATCTGGGTGAGTAATCACAAGAGTTATTATATTATGGTATTAAGCAGAGCTCGAAGTAGGCTTGATATGTGTAATAATTAGTTAATTTTGTTGACAATGTGAGCTTCTAAATATACCCTTAGGGGGTATAGTAAAAGAGGAGGATGGTGTATGCATCAAGAAAGTAACAAAATCGCTTTGAACGCTACCCTGCACTGTCTCGCAGGATGCGCTATTGGTGAAATTACCGGGCTAGTTTTGGGTACTATTTTTGGCTGGCCTAATCTTGTGACGATCGCTGTTGCCATTGCGATGGCATTTGCCTTTGGATATACACTATCGCTCATTCCTCTTGTAAAGTCGGGCATGGCTTTAACTGCGGCTATGCCACTTGTTCTTGCTGCTGATACACTTTCAATTTTTACGATGGAAGTTGTTGATAACGCTACGGTTATTGCTATTCCCGGTGCAATGAGCGCAGGGCTCGTAAACCCTGTATTTTGGCTATCACTCGCTGCCTCGCTCTTCTTGGCATTTTGGGCCGCGTTTCCTGTTAATCGCTATCTTATCCGTAAAGGCAAAGGACATGCACTTGTTCATAATGAACACCATTAGTAGGAGGTTGTATGACAACGTACGGATATTCAAATAACAAAGAAGCAGTTTTAAAACGTCTTCGCCGAGTAGAAGGTCAGGTGCGCGGCGTAGCAAAAATGGTAGAGGCGGACACGTATTGCATCGATATTTTAACTCAAATCAGTGCCATCCAGGCCGCTACTGATAAAATTGCCCTTGAACTTCTTCGCGAACATACAAAGCATTGCCTTTTGGACGAATCTATAGGTCCCCGAAGCAGAGATGAAAAAATTAATGAAGTAATAACTGCCATTGATAGGCTTATAAAATAAAAGGAGGACAGTGTAATGGAAACAAAAGCATTAGTATGCGGAATTGTGGGCTTTATTTTAGGCGGGTTGCTCGTATCGGTCGCAGCAACAACGTTTAATAAACCTCAGCCGCAAGATATGACTATGGAAGCCATGGTAAGCTCACTAAAAAACAAAACCGGCGATGAGTATGATGCCGCTTTCATTAATGAAATGATCAATCATCATCAGGGTGCTATTGATATGGCAAAAATGAGCGTCGACCGGGCAAGTCATAAAGAAATCAAAGATCTCTCAAACACGATTATTACTGCGCAGGAAAAAGAGATAGCCGAAATGAAGCAGTGGCAGGATATGTGGGGTTTCAAGACAACCCATAATTCGATGCATGGTATGTAGTTCTCCTTGCATATGAAGAAGGGGCCGACTAGTGTAGTCGGCCCCGAAACGAGCCCGCGAGCCCGCTTCAAAACTCAAGTCTCCCGTCAGAACTAGTGTATTGCACCGACATTTCGGATACGGCCTAGAAGAGCGTGTCCAAAATCAGCTGCTCCGTTGCCGCCCAGCTTGTGCGCCGGTGAACGCCGGGTACCAGTACTTCGCCTGCCACTGGCCGGTTCCAGGCATAGTCGCCGAACACGATACCCAAACCGCCAAATCCTTGGACACACTGCTGTACGTTTTCGAGGCCATCATCGACGATCACGTCGCCGCCAAGCTCTCGATACCAATACAGCTTGGAGCGCTCTGGCGGCTTTGGCTCGGCATGCCCTGTGAGGATGACGGTTTCGAACATACCCGGAAAGCGATAGTCGAGCTGATCTACCGTGGCCTGCTGGAGCAAAATACTCCTCGAGGTCAGCACGTGGTATTTAACGCGCTTCCCCCGCTGCCGGCCGAATTCCTTGATGCGATTCAGGCTTTCTTTTGCTCCCCGAACTGGCTGTAGCTCGCGACTCCTATTGCCCAGGTAGTCGAGCACGAACTCGTGAGCCACCAGAGGGGTTACGTTCCACCACTCATGATACTTGAGAGTCAGGTAGCTCTTGGGTGTGATTTTCCAGGCGTCTCCGAGGTTCCGTGTGACGGCTGCCTCATGAACACGTCTCACCTGTTCGCACAACACTTCGTCCAAGTCGAGAACGATGTTCACATCGTCCTGTGCGGCAATTTTCAACATCTCTCCTTCGGATAGGTTTTGAGCTTTTTAGTTATAGCATGCTTTGTGGATAATTGAAATCATATGGTAAAGATTCCCATCCGACAGGAAGACGCTACCTTATAAAGGACCCGTTACTCAAGCATGTCTTAATTTCATCAAAGCTGAGGCTGGAGATGTCAAGGCAGAGTTGGTCTATTTCGTTATCAGCTTCATCTGATTTGGAGAAACCGTTCTGCATTAATATTTGCTGTAGCGACTTATTTATTTTCTCTTTTTCATTCGAGAATAGACCATTTAATCTTCTAGATATATCTGATTTTAAATACTTAATAATGACTCGATCGGCATACACTACTTTATCGAGCTCACTAATCAATGCTTCATCAATTGCGTAAACAAGGTCGATGGATGCGCTAACAAGAGAGGCCACTTCTTTAAAGGTAGGCGGCTGTTTTTTGTAAAATGATTCGAGCGCCAATTGGATGTCTAGCCCACGATATTTTGCCTTGATAGCTTCCTTATCCTCTAGTAAAAGCTCTGTATCCTTTACTGATATATCATTTTCGGCATCGTAGTGTGTGAGCCTGTTTCGCCAGCAGATCAACACATGTACAAGTGCGAGACGTGTGTCCTTAATATCGTATTGTTCACATATAATCGCTAACTTTGTATAGATCTTTCGGTTGTTCTCTTCATTGTCGATGTTTTTCTTTAAATCAGTATCTTCAATGAGAGACGGGCTCTTATTGATTAGTCGCGTATACATATCAAGGCAATCGACCACCCATACAAGACAGGATTTCTTAGCAAAGTCCCTACTTCTGTAGGCGGATATTTTTTTATCCTTAGGACTCCACGTTGCGTGGAATTCTTTGCTGATCGTAACATTGCCTTTTATGATCCCATCCAGTCCAACGAGTAGAGTGATAAGCATATGGTTGGCTTGTCCGACCTCCTTTTTAAAGGCTTTTAGAGCTGGGCTTTTTGTGATGATCATTCGCAATCCTCTTGTCTTGTTGCTATCGGTGGGATTCGAACCCACACTCCTCACTTTAAGAATGCCGAAGCATCATAAAGGCGAGTGACTTTGCCTGCCGTCCACGATAACGCGTCTTGTTAAGACATTATACCAGCTGTACGGAGCAAACCTTGCTATTATTGATGAACATACTTCTATAGCTTGATTAAATCGTAAAATGAAATATAATATCCATACAATCAATCTCAATTGATTGTTATTGTCCGTGCCCATCCAAGAATCGAGGAGATTTGAATGACCGAACCGTACGCTTCTTCAGCCACGCCGGCTTCCGAGTTCACTCGCCTGGAGGACGCACCGCGCGTGCACAATGACAGCCTCCCCAGACCGATGCCGCGCCTGGGGAGAGGTGTTCACTGGGGCGACATCGTGGCCGAAATCGAGAGGGACCACCTTGCTCGTTTACGGCACGAGCGGTAAGCGTGATATGGCGGCCACATAGGGGCTACCAAGCGTGAGGACTACCCAGGAAGGTGGTCGGCGGTTGCATACAAGCACCGTGACGATCTTCCCTTCCTGGTAATCCCTGATACAATTACTCATTCACCTAGAATAATAACCGGGAAGCAAAGAAATAGACATAGAGACCAGCGGCGTTCGATTTTTTTACCGCAAAAGAGACTGTAGATCAATCTGTAGTCTCTTTTATAATCTCATAACTGGAGGTGGCAGATGGATGCCAAAACTTTTGAATAATGGTCAAGCACCAGATAATAAAAAATCGATTGATATAATAGTATTGATATAATAGTAAATAATGACTAACTACAATGGAGGAAATATGAATAGAGTTACCTGTGGCATGGCAATGTCAATTGACGGGTTTGTGGCTGGCCCAAACCAGAATTTTGAACACCCTTTTGGTGAGATTCCGGAAAATCTTTTGCATACCTGGATGTTCGACGAAGGCGATAAACACAAAGAAGAGCTTGATCATCTTTTAGATGCCGGCGCGTTTATTATGGGCAGCAACATGTTTGGCCCCAAAGAGAAACGTGACGACCCAGAATGGAAAGGTTGGTGGGGTGATAACCCCCCATATCATGGTCCTGTATTCGTACTGAGTGAAAAAGCGCGTGACCCTATTGAAATGGAGGGTGGTACCACGTTTTACTTTGTGACCGACGGCATTGAAGCCGCTCTTAAGCAAGCCAAAGAAGCCGCAGGTGACCGTAACGTCGCCATCGCCGGAGGTGCAAACACGGTAAATCAATACTTGGCAGCTGGCCTCATTGACGAATTATGGCTCCACGTCGTACCCGTAACTGTTGGAAGCGGCGCCCGTCTCTTCGAAGGTGTACCAGGTCTCAAATTTGAAGTAGAGTCTGTTGGTGGTACGAGCATTGTCTCGCATCTCCACTACAAAGTAGTAAAGTAAAGTAAAGTTTGAACGCTTTATCTGTAATAATTTCATGGCTGAAGTAGAGAGGTGCGAGCCGCCGTGCTACTTCAGCTCTTTTATATCTCTAGCTACCACCGATAGGTCATTGTTTAGTTGGTGACCCCCCTTCTCAATTTCCCGAACAGTCGCCTGTGGCAGCAGTGTTGAGTATAGCGCGAGATGATCAAATGGAACGATTTCGTCGTCGCGCGTATGATATAAAAATAACTTCACTCCATCTGGGAATTTTGTCACTACATTTTGAGGCAACTCCAATTCTTCGTAACCTTCGTATAACCAGCCCTGACCGCCCCAAAAGGGTGCTTCTAGTAAAAAGATTCCTCTAAGCGGTTTGTGGACCTTGACTTGAGTAAGTAACTTGGCAATGTAAGATGCACCTAACGAGTGACCTACCAGAATAACTGGTTCCGAGGCCGCGTCGAGTTCTTTCTGGATTTGTGTTTTCCATGTGTCATATGGCGCATTTACCTCATCGGGCATCTTTGGATAAGTGACTTTAAAGTGTGAACCAAGCTCTTTTTGTAGGCTTTTTGCTAACAGCGAGTCTTCTTCGTAGGCACCTTCACCTACGCCTTGAATAAATAATACTTCGGTAACCATATCTGTAACTGTAGCAATAAATCAAATGATGTCCAATATGGACATCATTCCGACGAATAATTTCATGGCTGGAGAGAAAGAACCTA
The DNA here is from genome assembly GCA_035697325.1 of Candidatus Saccharimonadales bacterium. Classification (NCBI taxonomy): domain Bacteria; phylum Candidatus Saccharimonadota; class Candidatus Saccharimonadia; order Saccharimonadales (SeqCode); species Saccharimonadales bacterium (SeqCode). Next base: position 133,178 of record DASSDB010000004.1, on the reverse strand, counting down.
TTCCAAACTTTTGATCAAAAGACAGAGATAGAGGTTCGAGAAGAAATTAAGGAGGTTCGCAACTTATTAAATGCCACTGACGAGGAGAGAGCTATTGCTAACATAAGAAATTCTTAACCTACATTAAAATCCGATCATCTTTAAATGTCAGGTTCAGTATAGAAAACCTAGAAAACGAAACTACATAGAAAAAAATGGGGTATTTACCTCACCCGGTCTTTTTTTAGCGAGATATTTTAAAGCAATAAAACTGTTGAAGTTCCTATTCCCAAAATTCCTGGAAAGACTGGCGGGTTCTGCGCTATACTGGAGAACGTGTCTTGCAGCCGTAAGACACGTTTCGAGTGAGAGGTTGGACATGACCGCAGTCATGGAAGGAACATCCGTCGTGCCCCAGGCGCGGCAGTGGTGCGTCGACAACCGCGACCGGATGGTCGGGTACTTGATCGAGCACTACCCGCACCTGCCGGCCGGCAAGGTCGAGGCCATGATCGACAACCTGTGGGACCGGCTGGTCGCGCGGATCGTCAAGGAACACGGCCTGTCCCAGGCAGACGCCGAGCGGGCGCAGGGCCGCGGTCTGGCCTTCCTGGCCCGGTTCCCGGAGGCCGGAAGCTCCACGTCGCCCGACGAGGAAGAAGACCTCGGCTGGCACAACTTCCAGCTGTACTCCTTCGAGTACGAGGCCGCATGCGAGGTGCTGGCGGGGCGCCGCATCCACCACCTGCCCAACGACGTGCCCGGTTGGCAGCAGGCCTCGGCATCCGACTGCAGGGGCGTCTGCGACGGCTCGAGCTGCTTCGGATGCGACAAACACTAGGCCCGATGCCGCAACAACGGCATTAGCTGCGTCAACAACTGTCGCAGTATGACGGCCTGGGTGGGATCAAGAGTGCTTGGTCGGTGGCGCTATACGAACGCAGCATATGCGTTCGACACCGACCGCTCCACCCTGTCTTGCAATTATTTCCTACGTAGAAAGGAATTCGAGATTCACAACTCCAAGCTCGATTGCTCCATTTTTCACATAATCATTTACTATATTATATATCCGGACAAATGTCCGGTCTTGTCCAGTGGAAGGAACACGGCATGTCCGTGAACACCCACGTCGGTGAGGCGCCGGCCGGCCGCTAGTTGGCCAACAAGCACCTCATCGACGAGCAGCTCTGGTCGCGCCTCGTCGCCCGGATCGTCAAGGACGAGTCCATGGAGCTCTCCCTCGCGGAGCGCATCATGGACCAGGCCTTGGCCTTCCTGGCGCTCTGCGCGCGTGAGCCCCAGGGTCGCTACAGCCCGTCGGAGTTCGTGGACGTCGGCTGGCACACGTTCATCCTCTACACGAAGGCCTACGCGGACTTCTGCCAGAAGGTGGCCGGCCGGTTCATCCACCACAACCCGAGCGACGTGCCCGGTGTCGACTACAGGACGGGCAACATCGCCCGCACCGTGGAGGCTCTGAAGGGCCACGGCTTCGTCGTCGACGAGATGCTGTGGATCGGCCACCGGGTGCCGTGCGACCAGGAGACCTGCAAGTCCTGCAGCAACGAGTGCGACGGCAGCTAGACTCCGGCAAGAAGTGATGGTATCCGCCCTTTCGAGGGTATAGCCGTCACGGTCCTGCCCTCCGTCACGAAGACGGAGGGCAGGACTACGCATCACTTAGATTTTATTTTAGAATGAGAAGACGGTTCGGTCCCCCAAGACTCACACAGCACCCGTAAATCAGAAGTTTGGACGTTCTACCTCTCCTATGAGATTCCAAACCACAAAAACCACCCCTTTTACAGAGGTGGTTTTTGAACAATAATTTCATGGCTGGGGTGGAGGGATTCGAACCCCCGAATGCATGGACCAAAACCATGTGCCTTACCACTTGGCGACACCCCAATAGCTCTGTTAGTATACCATATTTTGATTTTTCTAGGCTAGTCAGCAAGGTGGTGGCGCCGATATTCTCTGATTTTTATCTCTTAAGTAAATAAAAAAGTGACGCGATGAGGCAAATCGCCATAATGAGAAGAAAGCTCAGGATTTTTCGTGTCGGCTAGTTTGCTCAAGGCAATGCCTAAAAATAGCACCATCAATACGCCGCTTACGCACACAAGCAGAAGAGCCTGAAATAGCTGGCGCAGCGGAGGTTGGAGCGAAGCAACTGCGGCGTAAAGTAGCGGTGATAAAAGGATGAGGCAAGATACGTGAAACCCAAGCAATGTTGCCGAATGAATATCCAGATCGTTTATTGTATCTGAAAGCCGGCGGTAGAACTTGACGACAAGTATGGTGAAAAACAAAATGGTGAGGATTATGATAGTCAGGTAAAGAAAGGCGTTACTTGCGTGGATATTTTGCGAAAAGAAGTCGAATAAAAGACTGGCCGCGATGAATGGTAGCGGCACCAAAAGCCCTAGTATAAAGTATAGCCGATAGGGCCTTTTAGCTTTTATGATCCGTTTTTCGGCGATGCTCATTGCTACTAGGTATACTCTTTCGATTCTTTTGGAGTAAGCAACTTGCTCTTGGCAATACTACAACTGTAACGTGTACCGGATTAGCCTTAAATACAGCATCCTGTATAATAAGCTTATGATTGCGCATGAGAAGACTTCGGTTGAGAAAGAATTTCGCGCGTTGGTCGCGGAGCTCTTCGGAGCATTTGCTCTTACTTTTGCCGGAGTTGGAATTGCATCACTTGCCCATGCTCCGGGATCTCGGGTAGATTTTATTGCTCAAGTAATCACCCCCGCCCTCATGGTGATGGCGGTTATTTATTCATTAGGAAGGGTCTCGGGAGCTCATATTAATCCTGCTGTTACTTTTGCTTTTGCCATTCGAAGAGCATTTGAATGGCGACGAGTGCCGGGATATATAATTGTCCAGCTAATAGGTGCTGTTCTCGCGGTTCTCCTGCTTAAGATGTTTTTGAGTAATACGAGTCCTATAGAAGCGCCTCTTCCCGATATTTCACTACCCCTTGCGCTGGGGATGGAGGCGATTTTAACGCTTTTGCTAGTGACTGTCATTATTGGTACGGCTACAGGGAGTAAGATAGTAGGGCCAAATGCGGGCATTGCCGTAGGGGGCACGGTTGCATTATGTTCGGCTCTGGGGGCAACCACAAGCGGAGGGTCGATGAACCCTGCCTTATCATTTGGGGCACTGTTGGTAACAGGTAAGCTAGAAATGTTTTGGATATATCTTGTAGGGCCTATTATTGGTGCCTCTTTGGCCGTGCTTCTCAATTATCTTACGCACGGCAAGCCAACCAAGCACGAACTCACCACGGCAAGTGGTGAGGCTGAGAAAGCCGAGTGACATAAGGAGGTAATGTGGCTAAAAATAAAGAAGAATTATTTACACGCTTTACAAGTACTGTTTCTGCGTGGCTAGGACGGCCTTGGGTATTTGTTTTAGCTCTTAGCGTACTTACACTTTGGGCGGTAACGGGACCGATTTTGGGTTTTTCGGACACCTGGCAACTCATTATCAACACGAGTACGACGATTATTACTTTCTTGATGGTTTTCATTATTCAAAATACGCAAAATCGGGATAACCTAGCGATGAATATCAAACAAGATGCAATCATGAAAAAGCTGGGTATTACAAGTAAAGATCTGATTGATGCCGAGGATGAAAGCGACCAGAAGTTGGAAAAACGCAAGCAAAAAATGCAGAAAAAGGCCTCGAAATCACATAAGTAAATTGGTGTTTTAATTAAAAAGCCCCGCATATTACGGGGCTTTTTAATTCTTGCCTAGCGCCAGAGGGATAGGACCAGGGTCATAATAAGAAGTGCTAGGAGGCTGTCGCCAGCGTGAAGCATGGCGAGCTTTACTGGGGATTTTTCCCACATGACCGAACCGGTAAGCAGTACGACTGGAAAGCCGACCCAAAGGATAAAACTAAGGCCGATGGCACTCGCGGCATCGTGAATGTGCAAATTGCTTACGAGAAAGGCAACGACAAACGTAAGTACGAGAGTGCGGGCAATTTGTACGATACCCTGGAAAGGGCCTGGATGTTTGGCGTTTGCCTCGGCGGCCGCCGCGCCAACTTTACTTACCGATGCCCATTGCTTACTGAAAACAACGTAATAGATCGAACTTGTCACAAATGAAGCGATTACCGCAGCAACGATAGCCCAAAAATTAATATCTTCCATCTATACTCCCTTCTTTACTTTCTTTTGCCAAAGGGCAAGGATCGCCCCAATAATAAGAAGTTTAACAAGCCAGTCTCCCCCATGAATCGCGGCGAGCTCGAAAGGTACTTTATCACTAACGATTGAACCAACGAGCAAAACCGCTGGAAAGCCAAGCCAGAAAAGAAAACTCATCCCTAGGCCTTCTTTTAGCGTAGTGATTCCCATGCGAATAAACGCGTAGGCTATGACGAGTGTCACAACAAGATGTCGCCCGAGGATAACAAGTATCTGCCATCCTGGCATCGCTGTTGCGGCTTGATCGTTAGGGTCGATCCCCCGTAGCTCAAAGTATTGATGTGCAAATGCAGCGTACCAAATAGCACTGGCGATAAATGTTACGAGTATCGCCACCAGTACGGCCCAATAGTTAATTTTTTTCATACATTCCCCTTTAATTTTATGATGTACTGCCATAATATCATTTTAACTTTGATAATGAAAGTTATATTTGCTATACTTAAGGATATTATGAAGCGAGCGAGTAACCGATCAAGATGCCCTATTAATTTCACAACTGAGATATTTGGTGATACGTGGTCATTCTTAATACTCAGAGGTATCCTGACGTACGGCGCAAAAACCTATAGCGATTTCCTAAAGTCAGAGGAACGGATAGGTACTAGTGTGCTTGCCGATAGGCTGGTTCACCTGGAAAAGGCGGGTATTATCTTAAAGTCGATCGATAAAGAAGACGGGCGGAAAGTCGCATATACGCTGACTGAAGCCGGGCTGGGGACAATTCCTATCATCTATGAAATGGCTCTTTGGGGTACAATGACAAGCGAAAACCCCAAGATGCCTCCGGCTTGGTTTGAGGCAATACAATTTGATAGGACGACGGTATTGAAGGCGTGGCGTGAAGCTATTATGTCGGACAGTGCGTTTTTTGTCGGACCAAATAGTGTGGTCAGGCAGCTCGGTTTAAATACGTAACGCCTTTTGTTATACTCCATGATGATGAGTCGTGGAGGTGGGCATGATTGACGAGCATTTTGTGTGGGTGGGCGTAGGTCTGCTTTTTATTGGTGGTGGTTTGTATATTAAAGATATTATCGCAGGCAAAGTTCGACCAAATATCGTTACGTGGTTTTTATGGGGACTTGCGCCATTGATTGCATTTACGGCTCAATTGCAACATGGTATTGGAGCGTCTGCGTGGCTGACATTTGCCGTGGGTTTTTGTCCGGCAGTTATCTTTTTTGTTGCATTAAAGAAAGGATTTGTTCATCTCACAAAACTTGACTATGTGTGTGGCGGAGTCTCGTTGTTGGCGATCTTGGCCTGGCAGCTGACTCAAGATAGTGCCTGGGCGATTATCCTTAGTATTATGGCCGACGGCTTGGCTGCAACACCAACAATTATCAAGTCATTTCGTGATCCTGATTCTGAGAGCCCTACCCTTTTCCTTCTATTCGTTGTGAGCGCTCTGATAACTCTACTTACAATCAAATCGTGGACGCTTGAGAATTCGGCATTTGCGTTGTATATATTTGCCCTTTATATCGCTTTGTTTGTATTGGTGCGATTTCGTGTGGGGTACTATCTTACGCAACGACAGGTGGTGGAAGACTAAAGTTGCTAGGCAGGCGATGCTTTTTATTGTACAATTTACGACATGGCAATTGAGCATCTTCACCTTGATGTCCCTTTTGCAATCGAGAAAGGTCAATCTCCTTTTGAATTAACGGATCAACTACTGGCTCGATATGCTTCGGAGCTTGTCGTTTTAGAGCCGGGCACCTACGACATGACGCCCCGAGATACTCATTACGAGGATCGATTTGGACAAGTAATTCAGGTTGTAGTGACGGATAAAGGCACGGGAACGTGTGGTGCCTTACCTCGGCCTGGGCAGTATCAAACTATGCTCCATCCCGTTCGAGGTGAGGTGCCCGAGCAGCGTCTTATGCATCTTCCCGACACGGTTACACAGACCTGTATCGTGGCAATGCGTAAGGCAAATCAGTATCGGCAAAGGGGATTACCGCACATCTTTGAAATTCTGAGGTGGCGAAGCGATGACGATACTCTGAGCTATATGCCTAGCGCGACTGTTCTGGTGCAAAATCTCGAAGCGGCACGGGAATTGCGACCATATACCGGTCGTCTTCGCCATCGTCCGTTGTTGCCGTAATACCCTTCCCGCCTTCATACAAGAGCTAAAAAAAGCCCGTAGGAGGCGGGCTTTCAATTGTATTTATAATGAGAGCGTGAGGTTGTAGTTTTATGTGCCGACACATTGGCGTATAATTGATGAACACTGCTATAATGCCGTTATGGATATGCTGCGTCGTTTTGGTGGGGGTATGGCGGTTCTTATCGTCTCGTTTTGCTTGTCGCTTTTAGCGCTTTTCGTGGCATTATATATGGTTTTTGACTCTCCCCAGCCACTTAAGCAAGCACTTCGCACGAGCGGTGTGTATGAAACATCGATTCAGAGTAGTCTCCCGGAGGCGAGCGACACCACTCTGCTCGTCTCTGATCCGGGAATTCAGCAGGCATTTGTGGCGGCGTTTCCTCCGGATTTTGCTAAAATTTCTTCGGAACGTGCTATTGATAGCATCTACGCATGGGCACGCGGGCAAACACCAAAACCCGATTTTTCAATTGATTTAACACCAGTTAAACAGAACTTCGCTAGTAATACTGCACAGGATATAGAGCAAAAGCTTGCTGCGCTTCCACTGTGTGCAATGGTGACAGCACCACCTACGTCGGCCGAAGAAGTCCTTAATCTTACGTGCCGCCCCCGAGGTATTTCACTCGACCAAATAGGCCAGATGGTGCGCCAAGAAATTCTTGCCACTAAGCTTTTTTCAGACACCGACACGATTGATACGGCCAGCCTTAAGGATGTAAATGGCCAGCCTCTTAGCGACCAACTTTCATTTGTTCCAGTGGCCCACCGCTACTTCGTTATCTCGCTATATGTTGTACCTGTGCTTCTGCTTCTTGGAACTATTGCTATTATTTTTTGGAGCGTAACAAAACGCGCAGGCGTAAAACGGATGGCATGGCTCCTTGTCGTTATCGGGCTTACGAACATCGTCTTTTCAATCGTTGAAGTGTGGCTCTTGCATGCCGGTGTATCTATTTTTGCGCCAGCCTCGGCTACTCCGGCGGTACAAGATAAATTGCTCATTGCACTCGAAATCCTTGCAACACAGCTTCGTGATTGGTGGCTGGGATTTGGTGTAAGCTATGTAGTACTGGGCGTGATGCTATTGATTATTTTAGCGTTCGTAAGGCCAAGGCCAAAGCTAACTATGGGGCAATCTCCTGCTTCAAATATACAAAACCCGTAAAAAGTTATTGTATATCATACGCGTTTGATCTACTATATGAACGAAACGCACTCCGCGCCAGCGCTCTGCACTCTCATGAAGGGCGTTTTTTAATGCTAAAATAATGAGCCAAAAGAGGGCTGAATCCGTTTTCAAGTGAGACGGTGCCTGTTCTTTATAGGCAAAAAGGAAAAGTATGTCTGTAGAAGCAATGAGTCCTCGTATGAACAATACTCGTGAGAACCGATCGGTTCAGGTATTTGGGGGTGGTGCAAATACAGAGCATTTCGGTAGTGCGCTAAAAGGTTTGCAAGAGATCCGCCCGGTAGAGCTTTTTGAAGTACGCGATATTGACCCCGCTCGTGTGCCCCATGATGTCTTATACCGCTTGGACGAATATGAGGGTCGTGAGCGAGCGGATAGAGCGCTCGGTACAGAGGCGATTTCGGCATATCTTAGCCTCATACCACAAATGCATGTCGACGCGATTAAACAGCACCTGCGAAGAGTGGGAAAAGGATTGCTTGGGTTTGTAGTTGTTCCCAAACCAGCCGTACGCACTATTTCAGAAATGCGAGAAGTTGATGATGCAATTGCTGAGGCTGAAGCCGAGCGAAAGGCTAACGGTATTGATGCCGATACAGACCCTCTTTATGTGCACGAGCATTATGTCGTAAAGGGTGCTTGGAAGGCAATGCGCGAAAAACTCGGTGAAGTAATGGATGTGCTTGGGAGACTGGAATCGGCAGTGGTTACTATTGAAGAGGCCCGAACCGTAGAAGGCGAAGGTCGAGTTGCGGCTTTTGAAGGAGGCGCACTTGAGGATCTTGGGCCACATGTTATTAGTATTGGGCTTGATGTTGAGCAGGCATTCTATGCAAGTAAGCGATATAAAAATGTAGGTAATGCTACGCTAAGTCTCGAGAGATATAAATATGCCGACTCGGTGCTCCCTTCCGAAATTGAAACCGGTTTTATCGTGCACGGAACGACAACAATTATTGATGAGCAGGCTACTATTCCAGAGAGGATGCATTATGAACTTCCTTTTCGGTGGCAAGGCGGAAAAGGCCTTGATGATAAGAAGTGCGTGCGGCTTGACTTTGTTGATCCTGACACGAGTGAACGAAATACCGTTGTGGTTGACTTGCAACGTAATTCGCTTACCATACCAGAGGCTGTTGAGCATTTATTTGAGCAGACACAATTTACCGATAACGGCTATGGAGAAGTTGTAAAGAGTGGACTTAATGGAGATACTCCTGAGGGTAGTTTTCAGGATTGGGACACGGCACGTAAAGTCGTAAAAATTACCGAGCATATTCGACGTCAAGACGAGGTTTCGCCTAAAGTATACGCTCGGAACGGTGCTGTTTCGCTTGATGCACTGCGTAACGTAAATAGATAATAACAAGGGATAGCCCCTCGTGACACCTGGGTGCTCACGAGGGGTTTTGCGCATTAGATCCGCTACCCTTTACTTAGCCGACTGATTGACCCGGATCGACCGTACCTGTTACGACCCCCTGCGATGAAGGCGTGACGGTCGACTGTTCGGTCGTCGTTGCCGGCGGTTTGCGTTTCGTCGTTGTTGGCGCCTCCTCGGTTGTCGTGGGTGTTGGCTTTGCCTTAGCCGGCTCGGCCGTCGTCGGTTGTGGCTTGGGTGCCTCCACCGGTTTTTCTTGCTGAAGCCCGATCACCTTGCCCGCGTTCATGTCGGCCGCGGGAAAATTGACCGTGGGAGTTCCCTTGAGCGCCCCCGCAAAAAAGTACTGACATATTTTCGCGACATCAGCACCCCAAACATCGCCGCCACGCGCACTTGTTGTGCGGTTGTCGGCATAGCCTGCCCAGGCAGAACACACGTATGCGGGAGTGTCGTCGTTCTTCGGATCCACTGCGGAGTAGGCCAGCATCCAGGCGTCGGTGTCGGTAGTACCAGTCTTCCCTGCCAGGGGATGGCCTTGCACTTGAGCGCCGCGTGCGGTACCCTTGGTGAACACACCGGTGAGTACCTGATTCAGAATACCTGCTTGCTTGGCTTGCAGGACACGGTTGGACTGAGTCTCGTTTTCGTAGACGTTCTCCTCGTTGCTGTCATCGATTTTGTCGATGATGTGCGGTTTGTTGTGCACCCCTCCGTTGGCATAGGTGCCACCAATAGAGGCCAACTTCAACGGAGTCAGCGAACTAACACCAAGAGCAAGCGACGGTACTTCATCCAGTTTTGCCGGACTCGTTTTGCCGGGCACAAGGCTGTCGTCGGCGCCCAACTTGTGGGCCAATGCGGCGACACTTGCCGGGCTTATCGGGTAATCGGGGATATCCGAGAGTGCGGCTGGGTTGTCGCAACTCGCCATCTTTCCGCTGATCAACTCGATGTGCACCGGGTTGTTCGAAACTGCCATCGCGTCGGCCAGGCTCAACTTGCAACCGGGTGCAGCTTTCCTGTCGTCGTTGTAGATTTCTGCGCCATTGATCTTGATGTAGGCCGGCGCCGGAAGCACCGACTGCACCGAAATGCCGTGACTGACGGCATCCGCCAGCACCACTGTCTTCATTGTTGAGCCCACCTGCCGATTGGCATAGAGGGCGTAGTTGAAGCCGTCCTTCACGTGGTTTTTGCCGCCGTACATCGCGGCAACAGCACCTGTTCGTGGGTCCAGAATCACCACACCCGCGGAAAGGCCTGTTTTTGGAAGCTTGGCTTGAACAGCCTCGGCAACCAAGTTTTGGAGATTGCTGTCGATCGAGGTGTGGATGGCGAGGCCACCACGAGCAAGTAGCGCCTTGCTGGCACTCTCACCCTGAGCAGTAGCCTCACTGTCACTCATACCGTCGTTTTTCAGAACCTGAATCTGCCAGGCGGTCAGCCAGTCCTTTACGTAGTCCAGAAGATACGGGTCGGTATCTGCCGAGCTACCACTGGCGTTCACGGTATCGGTAACCTTCAAGGGCAAAAGTTGCTTCGCCTTGTCAATTACTGCCTGGGGAACCATGTCCTTCTGATCGACGCCTTCAACCTTGCGGAGTCCATCCAGGACGTATCGTATCCTGTCATTCAGGGCGTCGATATTGACGAGGTTTGACGGCTTATCCTTTGAGGCGGCAAAAAACTCTTGCCGCTGAACAAGCGCAGCAAGAAATGCGGCGCGTGCCACCTGCAACGGGTCATTGATATCCTTGAGCTCGGTAGCGGAGATGCCAAACCAGGTCTTGGCAGCATCTTCGACACCGAACGTTCCTCGTCCGTATGGAATCGTATTCACATACTTCACGAGGACTTGATCGGGGGTGTACTGGTCCATCAGCTTGTACGCGTAGATGATCTCCTTGCTCTTGCGACCAAGGCTCTTCTCTCGCGTCAAAAAAGCGTTCTTGATGTATTGCTGGGCGATCGTCGATCCACCCGCGGATCCCAGGCTCGTGACAACCGAGAACGCCATGCGCGGCCAAGAAACAGCACCGTGAGTATAAAACCCGCGGTCCTCGGCCGCCATGTGTGCCTGTTTTACGAGGCTCGACACTTCCTCGTCTTTGAGCTGGGTTCCCCCGCTGGCTCGGATGTGGCCCAGGACCTTGTTGTCCTTTGCATACACCACCGAGTCTTTGCCGGTATTGGGAGGCGAAGTGATGTCGACTTGCGAGTACTCGTATCCGACGTAGATTCCGCCTGCGATCAGTCCGAGAAGGATGATCAGGGCTATGGCTTGCTTCATCTCTCTAGGGGATCCCTTCGAGGTTTGCTTGTTAAGGTAGCATGACTAATGCGCCTCGCTACTATATCATATTTTTGACATAAAGTTTAATACATAACACCTAATTACAAGGAAAGAACCCCGCCTAATACTTCAGGTGGGGCGTTGCTTTTTTAAGTGTTATCTCTTTCTTTCGGGAGGCAGAGCGTACATATCGGTCTCGCCCAGAACTCATCGTAGGAAGTATCGTAGGCTTCGTAGGTCTGAGGACTGATGCCCGCCCAAAGGCTATATAAAAGCAATAGAATGTAAAAAGATCATCTAGGTATAGTACAGGTACTAATGTCGCTTAAGAAAGCGCCGTCCAATAAGCTTATGAACCTCAACCACAAATATAGGAATAACGAATGCAATGGCGCCTGTAATTGCCAAGTCGCCTATCGCAACCGAACTGACATGGAGAATGCTTGCAAGCGGCCCAAACACGGCGAGCGCCTGAAGGCTAACTCCAATCGCGAGGCCGATATAAAACTTGCCATTAAAGACACGCAGCCTTTTTAAGAGTGACTCATCATCACTTCGTGTATTAAAGGCATTTGCCCACTGCATGACCACGAGCGAACAAAATGCGATTGTGCGCCCATATTCGTTATCGAAATTGAATGAATAGTACGCGTAAAGCCCGACGGTAAGAAGTGCCATGGTAAGTGCGACGAGTATCATGCGCGAAATGAGGAATTTACCTAAAATAGGAGCATTTGGTGCATTCGGCTTTTTTGTCATTGCCGTGCGCTCACCAGGCTCTAACCCTAAAGGAATTACCATCGATGTGTCCGTGACCAAGTTTACCCATAAGATTTGTACAGGCACAAGAGGAATAGGAAGACCTATGATAAGTGAAAGTATCGCCGTTATTACTTCCCCGGCGTTAGTCGAAAGCAAGTAGAAGAGCATGCGGCGGATATTGGCGTAAATGGTGCGACCTTCATGCATGGCATCAACGATACTCTTGAAGTTGTCGTCTATAAGGATGATGTCGCCGGCATCTTTTGCAATTTGTGCGCCGCTACCCATGGCTACTCCAACGTGCGCGTTCGTTAGTGCGGGTACGTCATTCACGCCATCACCTGTCATGGCGGTGATGTTCTTTTCTTTGAGAAGTGTCAAAATACGGTATTTATGTTCGGGTGTCACGCGCGAGAAAACGCGGATCGAATCAATCTTGCTTCGGAGCTCCTCATCACTCATAACACTCATATGGCGACTATCAAAGACTTCGTTTCTGCTCTGAACCATACCGAGTTGCCTGGCTATCTGGTATGCGGTTTCAAAGTGGTCACCCGTTATCATCCGAACAGTAACGCCGGCCCGAAGCGCAGTATGGATGGCTTTTTTAGCTTCAGGGCGGAGCACGTCGGCAACCGCTAAAAAGCCATCGAACTCCAGCGCCGCTTTAGCGGGAAGATCTTCGAAGCCATTAAGCGGTTTGACAAGCTCCATATGACCTATAGCGATCACACGATAACCGCTGGCAGTTAGTTCATGAAGTGCAAGGCTGGCCTTCTCGCGCTCGCCTTCAGTAAGATCGCTGCGGGAAAGTACATGCTCGGGTGCCCCTTTTATAGCAAGCGTATAGGTACTGCCGTTGTGCCACAGATTACCGCTCATAGCGAATGCCTGGTTGAACGGAAGGCTCTTTAAAGGTTTTGCCGACGGACGCTTCACCTTTCCTTCTACGAATATATCCATGGCTGTATCGAGCGGATCGTGCATTTTTTCAGCCGCATAGTTAACGGCATAAGAAGTATAATGAGCTAAAAGTTGCGTGGAAATACCCTTGGGGCGCCACGTGTCCTGAACGGTGAGCTGATTCTTTGTGAGTGTACCAGTTTTGTCAGTTGCAATCGTGGTAACGACACCGATCGTTTCAATAGAGCGCATTGCGGTAATGAGAGCTTTTTTAGCTGCCATGCGGCGCATGCCTAATACGAGAACGACCGATATAGCAACAGGAAGGCTTTCCGGGACTGCACTTACCGATAGCGCAAGGACAAAGCGAAAGCTCTCTGTGATATCCATCCCTCTGCTCACGGCAAGCCCGAAGGCAACAAGGGCGATTGCCCCTACGACAGCAATTATCTGCGAAATGAGTTTGTCAATTTTTTTCTGAACAGGGCTTTGTGTAGAGACATTGGTAGTAAGCGCAGCAAGCTGGCCAAATTCAGTGTCATTGCCCGTTGCCACCACGATGGCACGCACTTCCCCAGCCACAACAAAAGAGCCCTGAAAGAGCATATTACTTCGCTCATAAACCTCTTTTTCTCCCGATAATGCATCGGTTTGTTTGCTGATAGGCACCGATTCTCCTGTAAGTTGAGATTCATCCACCCGAAGCGATTGACTGACTAGAACTCGTGCATCAGCAGGTACCTTCTCTCCTTCGTTAAGGGTGAAAATATCGCCTGGGACAAGCTGTTCAGAGTCGAGCCGTACCACTTTCCCGTCGCGAAAAATATCAACCATTTGAGTATTGTGCTTTTGAAGAGAGCGAAGAATGCGTTCAGTTGAGAATCGTTGAATATAGTAAATTGTCGCGCTGGCGAGCATGATAATGCTAATAATCAGCGCATCCAAAATAGCGTGGTGGTAAATACTGATGATCACAGCGATGAAGAGGACCGCCATAAACACATTGGCAAACGGTTCGATGAGTTTGCGCCAAAGCGGTTCGCCGCGGACCCTGATTGCGTTACGACCATATTTAGAGAGCCGTTCAGCAGCGTCACTATTCGCGAGACCCACTTCAGAGGTATCAAATTCTTTGAGGATTTGTTTTACAGTTTTTGTGTAGTAAAGCATTAGCATTAATTATAACAGATGCAAAAGTACGCTAAACGTAAATACCAGAGCTTTGGCTGCTCTGGTATTACGTGTGTGAGGTGGGTCTTTTTACGTTATGGCGATGAGCTGAAGACGGTTGGTGCGTGGACCGACCGACCATTCAACGAACTCCTGCATCTGTTTACCAAGTAGGCTTCTTCCGAGCGGGCTTTTGGTAGAGATGCGTCCATCGCTTGGGTTGGCCTCGATACTTTCAACGATCGTATAGCGGATAATCCGGCCGTTCGTGTCGAGAAGGTCGACGACGCTCCCGATGGCGACTTTCAGGGCATCTCGCTTGCGCGGAAGCTGCTTAGCACTCTCCAGTGTCCGTTTTTTGTCTGATAATTCGCTTTCCAAAATTTCAAGCTGGGCAAGACGTTCACTTCGTTTTAAACGCTCCTCGTGATTATCGATGCGTTCGAGTTCGCGAAGTGTTACGATTGCCTCTTGGCGGTCGCGTTCAAGCCGGGAGACCTCCTTTTTCAGTTCCTTCATGCCTCTTTTGCTTAAATAAACAGTTGTTTGAGAGCTCATTTTAGTCCTCCTTTTCTTTTTGTAGTCGGAATTTTATATGTTCCCCTCCTACGTTTACAGATTATGAAATAGAAAACTGAATTAATTCTGAAAAAGTGCGCGGTATTGTATAAGCTACTACGTTACTTTGCTTTTATACTCAACTTACCATCTTTTAATGTGAATGTGTGGTCTGTTTTGCCGGCAATTTCTAGATCGTGTGTCACGGCGATGATGGTCGTATTTTCGCTTCGAGACAAAGTATGAAGCAAATCAAAGATCTTCTTGCCTGTTTCAGTATCTAGATTACCCGTTGGCTCGTCAGCAAGAATGATCGCCGGTTTGTTGGCGAGTGCCCGTGCGATCGAAACTCGCTGCTGCTGACCACCACTCAACTTGGCAGGCTTACGCAGTTGCTGATCGTCGGTAATGCCAACCTCGTTCAGCAATTCCGAGGCACGCTCTCGGCGCACATGCATGGGCGTTACGCCGCCAAACTCTAGCGCGAGCATAACGTTTTCTAGCGCCGAAAGATTTGGAATGAGATTGTAGTGCTGAAAAACGAAGCCGATCTTTCGTGCGCGATAATCCGTCTGTTTCTTTTGTGATAATTTCGCGATGTCGGTATCATCAACATGAATCTCACCGTCCGTCGGTGTATCGAGCGCACCCAAGAGGCTTAAGAGCGTCGATTTACCACTTCCACTCTTGCCGATGATAGAAGCGAACTCGCCTGTCTCAACCTTGAAGGTAACGTCCTGGAGCGCACGGACTTCGCCATGGCCGGCTTGAAATGTCTTTGTAAGATTTTTTACTGCTAACATTGTACTCTCCTATTCTGTCCTCAATACTTCAGCCGGGCGCACGCGCGAGATTGCCCAAGCTGGAACGGCGCTGCCCACGATAGCAATAAGAAGTGTCAGTCCTATGCTTGTTGCGATGGTTTGAGGAGTTAAGTTTGCGGTGATTGCTTTTGCATTGTTTCCTAGTAGCGCTGCTGCCATGCCGAGATCGTCTTTTATGAAGGTGCGCCCGCCGCCGCTAGGTCCAGCATGTTGTTGTGATTGTGAATTTTCAACGAGAGATTGCGTCATTGGTCCGCTTACGGTGATCCCAAGAGCAATACCGATGACGCCGCCGATAATGGTAAGTGTCAGCGCCTCTGTAATGAACTGCAACATGACTTTACTGTTTTTGCCACCTATAGCTTTGATGACACCGATCTCACGACGACGTTCGCGAACGACCATTATCATAGAAAGCAAGATTATCGCAGCTCCGGCAATACTTGCGCCGATGGCGCCGGCAAGTGCCAAGCCCGAAATACTTTCGAGAGGTTTCAAACTATTTGCGGCCTGCTCTTCCTGACTTACGATATCTGCTTTGTCTTGAAGTGCATTTTTGAGTGCTGCTACAACACCGCTCACATTGTCGCTACTATCGACAGTCGCATTGATAGTGCTTACTGCTCCGGGTTGGTTCGTGAGTGTTTGCAAGGTCGTAAGTGGCATTACAATTCCACTATCAATGAACTTATTGTTAGTCGAATAGATGCCTTTTACGGTGATAGTTTTGCCATAGGCAGTAAAGGTGCCGCCGACCGCAAGATTATTTTTTTCAGCCAGGCTTTTACCAATAAGTGCAACGAGATCACTGCTGGAACCGTCGATCATAGAGCCGTTTGCGAGCGTACTGTTTTCGATAGCTTTTGTAGGATCGGTCGTTCCTGTCACATTTGTTTTTGGCGTCGGCATCTTACCGTCGGAGCTCTGGAGCATTGTACTCCCTTCTCCGCCCGCACGACCCTCGAAGCGCATCTGCCGTTTACCTAAGTTGCCAAGTTCAAGCGACGGGGTAAGATTTGTGTCGTCGTCGCCAAGCTGGTCAGTCAGCGTGGAGGACGTCTTGACTATATGCGGTGTCTCGGCAACGATTTTTACTTGTTCTGATGTGAGCGCATCACCTCCTCCGGTACCGCCGCTGATACCTGCCGGGTTGATGGTAATTTGTGTTGCGGTAGAAGCTTTGACTTCTGTTATTTTTGCTTCAACGCTTGAGCGCGCTACGAGCATGGCGAGGACGAGCCCGATACTAATGGCGAGCATCAATAGGATAGCTCCTGACCGGAGAGGGCTCCTAAAGGCGCCTCTAATTCCTCGGGTTATGACATTCATGGTGTCTCCTTATTCATGGTTTACACCAGGAATATACAGGCTAAGACTGATCTTTTGCTTTACTTTTGCTGAGATTTTGCATAAAAACAGTAAATGTCGTATCGTGCTGTGGTGCGCTACTGACGGTTAGCTCACCTCCGCTCAATTCGACAATCTTTTTTGCAAGCGAAAGCCCTAGCCCATAGCCTTTTTTGCTGCCATTAGAGCGTGAACTGTCAATGCGGTAAAACCTATCAAAAATATGAGGAAGTGCCTCGGCTGGAATTCCTTCGCCTTGGTTGATGATCTCAAAACCCGTCAGCTGTTTTTTGGTTAACAAATTCATGCGTACTTTAGAATTTTCCGGGCTATATTTGAGCGCATTATCAAGAAGGATTGTCATGAGTTCTTCGACACTGGAGCGGTTAGCAAGTACTTTGTGTGAAGGATGACCTGTCAATTCGATTCGTCTCCCTTCTTTATCAAGCTGACCGATCACTCCTTTCGCGACGTCGAGCAAGGCTACCTTTTCAAGGATGATATTCCCGTGATCAAGCCTTGAGAGCTGAAGAAGCATATGTGAAAGCCGCGATAACTTATCGACTTCTTCAAGATTACTTGAGAGAAGCTCCCGCATTTCTTGTTTGCTAATACTCGGATCGCGCAGGGCAACCTCTATCTCTGTTTTCATGCTGGCAAGCGGTGTGCGAAGTTCGTGGCTGGCGTCACTAGTAAAGCGGGACTGGGCTTCGTGCGCTTCTTCAATAGGGTGTAGTGTTCGTCTGGCCAAATAATAGCTACCAATGCCACCTATTGTCCAGATGGCAATATTGGCTATAGCGAGTGAAGCAATGAGGTTTGCTTCAGCCTGATGCTGTTGCTGCTCACGCAGCGCAAGAAACCGGGGTTCGTTAATCCTATAAAGCGGCGTTGCCTGCCAGTCATCGATACGAGCCACAACTTCCCTTGAAGCACTGGTGTAAATAATAGCGCTAAACAACAGGCAGACTGCAATAAGTATGGCCAAATACCAACTTGTTAGTTTAAAAGTAGCGGATCGGAACATTAGGCCGCCTGAAGCTTATAACCGAAACCGCGCATGGTATGAATAAGCCGGGTGTCAAACGCGTCATCAACCTTGGCGCGAAGATACTTGACGTAGACTTCAACGGTATTTGGTAAAATATCGGCATCATAATTCCAAACATGGGAAATGATCATTTCTTTTGAAAGCGGACGATTTTGGTTACGAAGAAAATACTCGAGCAATGCGAATTCTTTGCTAGTGAGCAGAATCGGCTTACCGGCACGAGTAACTTCGTAGGTGACAGTATTAAGAGAAAGATCACCCGCAGTGAGAATAGTCGGAGTTTGTTCGGCTGGGCGGCGAAGCAACGCGCGGATACGTGCCAGTAATTCTTCAAGTGCGAACGGTTTTACCAAATAATCGTCTGCCCCGCTATCAAGCCCTTCTGCCCGCTGACTGATGCTGTCTAATGCGGTCAAAAAGAGTACAGGTGTATGAATACGAAGCGCACGCATTGCCTTTAAGATTCCAATGCCGTCGTATTCTCCGGGCAGCATTCGATCGATAATCATTCCGTCGTATGGTTCTGTCGTGGCCATTGCGTAGCCGTCGTCACCGTTATAGGCGACATCAACCGCATAGCTCTCTTGTTCCAGAGCCTTTTTGAGAGCGCGTGCAATCTTGTGTTCATCTTCAATAATAAGAATCCGCATATATATAACTATACTCAAGAGTCCTTAAAGTAATCTTAAACCGTAAGGCCGTACTTTTGACTCCAGGCATGCATATCCTGCAAGATTGGCAGGAGATCCGTACCTTTTTTGGTGAGGCGATAGGTGCAAAAGCCGGCGTCATCTTTGGTTATTTTTGTAATGATATCCTCCTCTTCAAGGTAGGCAAGTCGCGCCGATAGAGTACGAGGATTAATACCTCCTACAAGATCTTGAAGTTGGCAAAAACGGACTTCTTCTTCATTGACAAAATACCGTAACAAAAGCGGCGTCCATTTGTCGCCTAAGATTGCCGTTGCGGCTCTTACGCATCCGATATCCACTGCTGTCTGCATGATTTTACTATACATTGTGTAGCAATATTCGTAAAGTCATGATGTGATACTGTTTATGGTAAGTATTGCACTTGGTTGGGCTGAGGCGTAAACTAATGATAGTATGAAAAACCAAACTCCCCCTAAGAAAACCAACAAGAAACAGAGTACAAAAGTTGATTTTGAGCCAAATAAGGTAGCCTTAGCTGTTGCCTGTGTGGCGGTGGTCAGCCTCGTGTTGATTACTGTTATTGTAATGTACTAAACGTCGCGTTTAACGCTTTCCGAATATCTCTTTTGCACTGAGACGGCGGCTGTACTCTAGTGCGCCATATTTAAATATGCGCACGCCTATACGAATCGCAAATGCTGTAGTGAGCGCAAGTAAGGTGATTCCGACGAGCGCCTCTTGAAGCGTAAGGTTGCCTATAGCGTTCCTTAAAAGAAGTGGAATAGGTGATGTTAGTGGAAAGTAGCTAAGTACTTGGACGAGTGGTGACTCGGGCGAGGATATGAATAGCGCGACTGCATAAAGCGGGCCAAACGTAAATGCCATCGCAGCCCCAAAGAAACTATTAGCTTCTTTGGCGGTGGGCATCGCAGCTCCTATTGTCATGAGAATACCGGTATACATCAGGAAACTCATGATAAATATAGTTGCTCCCAGCGTAATGGAAAGTGGATCCAGTGGAATGCTCGCCAAGTCAAAATTAGGAAGAGACAACTGATTCTTGAGCGCGAAGTAGCCCGTAATAATTGGAACCAAAATAACGATAAGCTGAATGAATGCAAGAATAACGAGCGAAAATAGCTTGCCTACTAAGAGCGTAGTTGGTCGTATAGTAGTAAGAATCATTTCAATAACTCGGTTTTCTTTCTCCTCAATAATACTCGTAAGCATTTGACCACCAAAGGTGACAAGCATGAAATAAAAGAGCACGAGGAAGATGCCGGGAGCGATTAATTTCAAAAATCCTTTGTCTACTTGTCCATCTTTGTAGGTAACCGACGTGTAGTTGACGCTATTTTGGATCACCGCTTGGATATTTGGGGATGTGGTAAGCATGACCGATTGGTTAAGGAGTTGCTGCGCGAGGCCTTCATAGCGATTATTCTTAAATAATCCGACCTCTTTGCCGTATACTTCGACGGGCTGGTTTTTCATATCTGCTGGATAGTGGAAATAAGCGTCGAGCCTCCCCTCTTTTACGGCTTGTTGTCCCTCTGACGGCGATGTGATAATTTGCGCGTTTACCGACCGGAGAATATCTGCGGAGAGGAGTTTTGAATCGTCCGTCACCCCAAGAGAATAACGCTCACTACTTAGTTGCTGTCCTACGTCGTTCGTGGTTTTATTGGAAAAGTAGATGATAACGCCAATAACACCCGCAATGACGGGCAGGGCTAAAGCCGCCAGCCAGAAGCTCTTCTTTTTGAGCGTACGGATAACCTCAAACTTAACAACAGTGCTAAGATTATGCATGTCTTACCTCCTCATCATTCTGGTCGCCGTATATCTGGACGAAGATATCGTCGAGTGATGGGCGCTTTAGCTCGAATCGGCTGTAGGCAACTCCGCTTGAAACGAGCGATCGCTGAATGGTAAATGTATCTGCTTTCGGCTCTAGAATAGCAAGACTTCCCTCTCGCCGCTTGATTGTGTAGAGTTTCGTATTTTCCGGAATATCGTGCTCGGAAACGATCTCGAGTTCTGTACCGCCAAACTGCTCTTTTACTTCATCGATCGTGCCATAAAGTCGTGCTTTGCCGTTTTTCAAAAGAACGACTCGGTCACATAGTCGCTCAACCTCTTCCATTTGATGGGTAACAAAAATCACCGTCGCACCCTTTTGCTGGTGCTCTTCGATGATGTCCATCAGTAAGCGGCGATTGACGGGGTCAAACCCCTTGGTCGGCTCATCGAGGATGAGAAGGTCGGGGTCATTCATGATAGTGATCCCAAGTTGTACTTTTTGCTGCTGACCACCGGAAAGCTTATCGAGTCGTTCGCGAGCTTTATCTTTAAGCCCTACTCGTTCGAGAAAATCGAGTGACCAATCGTGTGCATCGTGTGCATCCAGACCCTTTAGCATGCCGAAATACACCATGGTATCGAGTACTTTTTCTTTTTTATACAGTCCACGCTCTTCAGGTAAATACCCCAGTCGTATACTTCCGTCGACGCGGTAAGGCTTGCCGTTGATAGTAAGTGCTCCACTCGTCGGCTGATAAATACCGAGAAGCGCTCGAATCGTGGTAGTCTTTCCCGAGCCGTTGCTTCCGAGGAAGCCGAACGTTTCACCACGTTCAACAGTAAACGAGAGATCGTCAATGACAGTTGATTTTCCGAATGACATCCGGAAGTGATCTACCTTCACAAGTGATGAATTCTTAGCCATGTCGCTTATTGTAACAATTTAGCGGTAATTAATAAACTGCAACGGGAAGTCGAAATCTTCTTCTTGAAGAAGCCGGATGACTGCTTGCAATTCATCTTTGCTTCCGCTCGTCACGCGTACTGCATCACCTTGAATTTGTGATTTTGCTTTGGGGGCCTTTTCGCGAATTAGTTTTGAAATACTCTTTGCGTTGTCTTGCGATAACCCCTGCTTGAAAGGAATTTCCCAGGTCATTTTCAAGTTGCTTTCACTAGGAGTCTTACTGGTATCAAGTACCTTTGAGGTTTGGTTGCGGCTGGCGAGCTTTTTGCGCACAATATCAAGAATCGCATCACATTGCCATTGGTTTGCGCCGATGATTTTAAAGCCGGTTTTATCGTTCAACCATTCGATACTAGCCGGTGTGCTTTTAAAGTCGTATCGAGTACCGATTTCACGTTCGACCCCGCTAAATACGTTGTTCATTTCTGCCTTGTCGTAGTCTGAGACAATATCAAAAGAAAAAGTAGCCATATATTTATTATAATAGATATATGCGCGCATATATTCATAACTTTGATATAAAGCTCACATTGTTTGTTCAACAATGGCGCGGCCTCGAGGGGATTATGACAATTATTACGATACTCGGTCATCCCATAGTGACAATGGGTATCGGGCTATTTGTTGTCCTGATTGGGGGACTAAGGGCTAATCTTCGTTTGGTATACGCGGGCTTTGCGGTGTTTGCGACTCTAGGCTTAGGAACTCTGTTAAAAGTAAGCCTCCGCCGCGACCGACCTCTTACGGAATATGTCAACAATATGATGTATACGTCGTTTAGCTTTCCAAGCGGTCATACTGTTGGATCTACTGTTGCGTACGGACTCCTGGCATATCTTGCATGGCATCTGCTCCCTCACCCCTGGGGTGTTGTTGTCGCTATTTTGTTAGGACTGTTTATTATGGTGATTGGCATGTCTCGTATTTATCTAGGAGCCCACTTTCCGAGTGATGTCATTGCCGGATGGGTCGTAGGTCTGCTTGGTCTTGCGGTTATTATTTTTATCATCAAGCCAGTCGTATGAAAGTAGTCCTTGTCTATAACGAAAAATCCGGTGGTGCGTATACGTTAGACGATTTAAAGATGTTTTTCAATTCGAGCCGTATCGCAGTTATAAGAGCAATCAAAATGGATGATCGACTGAGGTTTCATCTGAATCCGTTTATCAGAGCGGGCGAAACTATTGCGGTTGTTGGCGGTGACGGTACTATTAGTGCGATTGCGGGTTTAGTAGCTGATACAGATGCTGTGCTTGCCCCGCTTCCGGGCGGAACGCTTAATCACTTCACGAAAGACCTTGGCATTCCGCAAGATATAGCCGATGCTATACAGAATCTCGCGTATTCGAAAGTACTGAATGTTGATATGGCGACGGTAAACGATACCGTTTTTATTAATAATTCGAGCCTCGGGCTGTACCCTTCTTCTGTGCATGAGCGTTCAAAAACAGAAAAATACTTAGGTAAATGGCTCGCTGCGGTAGTTGCTGCTATTAAGGTATTAGTGCGTTTTAGACTTTATCGTGTAAAAATAAACGGTAAAACTTATCAGACGCCGTTCGTATTTATTGGCAATAACCGCTATAAATTGGATGGCATGGGAGTGAGCGAGCGTTCAAAGCTTGATGATGGTGTGCTTTCTGTTTTTGTGGCACGAACAACGTCACGCATGATTCTTTTTAAAATTGCCCTACTCTCTTTAGTTGGAAAAAGTCATCTTCTTGAGGAGTTTGATGAATTCTACGCCTCCCAGCTAATGGTTCGAACAAGCCACCGAAATCTGCGGATATCACGGGACGGAGAAGTAGTGTGGGCTAGATCTCCTCTGCACTATAAAATTCATGCCAAATCTCTTAAAATCCGACTCTGATGAGAATATGCTTCGTGATGCTATAATAGTAACATTATGAAGGTACGTATCGAGATCGACACCAAAACATTCGTGCGGTTTTGGCTGGTCGTTATAGGGTTTGCGTTTGCAATTTTAGCAATTTACAGTGCACGTACCGCGCTTATTATGCTCGGGGCTGCTCTGTTTTTAGCACTTGCTCTTAATAAGCCCGTATCATTTCTTGCAAAGCATTTGCCAGGTAAAAGTCGTGTGTGGCCGACGGCAATCGCTTTTTTGCTCGTGGTGGTTATATTGGGCGGTTTCGTATTTTTGGTCGTTCCGCCCATCATTCAGCAAACAGTGCGCTTTGCCGAGACAGTGCCTGGGCTCGTAGAAACGGCTACGACGCAGTGGCAGGGACTGAGTGCGCTCATTGATAAATACCACCTACAACCTCAAGTGGAAAATGCAATGGAGACAATCCGTAACAATACTACCGGATGGGCGGCTAATTTAGGCTCAAATGTCCTGAATGGGCTCGGCTCGATATTTTCACTCATGGTCTCCTGCCTTTTTGTGCTGGTAC
Source organism: Candidatus Saccharimonadales bacterium (assembly GCA_035697325.1). NCBI lineage: Bacteria > Candidatus Saccharimonadota > Candidatus Saccharimonadia > Saccharimonadales (SeqCode) > Saccharimonadales bacterium (SeqCode). Next base: position 109,510 of record DASSDB010000004.1, on the reverse strand, counting down.
TCACCTTCCTTATGTTGGTAGAGGGCCCAATGTGGCTTAGTCGCCTTTGGGGTATCTATAATGACCAAGAACGAATGGAATATCACCGCAACATGGTTCACAAAATGTACCACGTTGTTACGGGTTACGTTACCGGACAATTAACGGTATCGGCAATCGACGCCTTAGCGGCTGGTTTTGTCGTGTTTATTTTGAGTCTTATCTTCCCCAACGTACCTGCTAACCTCACTTTACCGGCAATTGCTATCGCCTTTACTTTGTCTCTGATTCCGATGTTTGGAGCGACGGTTGGTGGAGCGCTTATTGCCATTTTGCTTGGCTTTAACGATCTTACGGCTGGTATTATATTTGCCATTTACTTCATCGTTTACCAGCAATTTGAAAACAATCTCATTTCGCCAACGATTCAAGCGCGTAAACTTGAACTCTCCGCTTTGAGTGTCCTTACAGCGGTAACAATCGGTATTTATGTGTTTGGGCTTGCTGGTGCAATTATTTCGATCCCTATCGCTGGCTGCTTGAAGGTTCTCTTAGAGAATTATCTTGCACGTGCACGTAAGAATCGTGCTAAGAGTGAGCGTCCGCTCACAAAGCTTGTAAAAAAATTACAGGGTGAAGATGAGCCGGCAGCTTAGCGGCCACAGCCCCTAAGAAGACTATTTTAGGTATTCCCAAATTGTTCCGGAGGCGGTATCGCGAAGCGCGATGCCTTGGCTTTCCAGCTCGGCCCGCAGGCGGTCCGACTCGCTCCAGTTTTTTGCTTCGCGGGCACGATTTCTTTCCAAAACGAGGCGCTTGGCATCTTCATCGATATCGGGGGTTGTATCTCGGAGTTGAAGTCCTAATAGCATGTCGATTGTTTCGAGTAATTTGCCAAGGCTATTTTGATCAATGTTTGCAAGTGGCTTGTTGTCCAATTGAGAGAACGCTTCGTCGACCACCCTCAGAGCTTCAGGAGTATTGAGGTTATCGTTTAACGCTTCAAGAATAGCGCCGCTTGCACCGTAGAGGGAAACAGTCCTTTTGTTTTCAAGGATAGCACCGTCGCTCTGTAATGTGTCATGTGTTTGCCAGCGAAGTGCGGCACTATTACGCCAGTGATGGAGACGGTTTTTGGCCGATTCTAGGTTTTCCCAGGTGAAGTTGCCCTCATTCGTATATTGACTTTGCAAGGTGAACATACGAAAGTCCATAGGGCTGAATCCTTTGGTATTTAAATCTTGAAGTGTATAGCCATTGCCGAGGCTTTTGCTTATTTTGGTTCCTTCAGATTTGAGATGGTTGTTGTGAAGCCAGAATCGTGAAAACAGTTTGCCGCTGGCGGCTTCTGATTGGGCGATTTCGTTGGTGTGATGGACAGGAATGTGGTCGATACCACCGGTATGGATGTCGATAGTGTCGCCGAGTATGGTCATGGCCATAGCGGAACATTCGAGATGCCAGCCTGGAAAGCCCATGATTTTTTGATCCTCGTTTGCTTCTCGTCTTGCTTCACTCTCAAGCGGCTGCGCACCGAGAATGATGTTTGGCCCCGGTGTTAATTCATTCTCGGGCTGTAGGTGCTTGTTCGTAAAGCTGGGCTCGAGTAAATCAGCAGGTGTTTCCCATTCCATAGCCCGTGTGTCATCCGGTGCGGTGAATTTCCAAAGTGCGAAGTCGCTGTGGCTGCGTTTTTCGGGATTGAACTCTACACGGGCACCAGCTTTTTGGGCGGCAAGGTCGAGCCCCGCAAATTCGGCATAGGTTGGAAATTTGCTAGTATCAAAGTAGATGCCGTCGTTTATTTGATACGTATAGCCTTTTTGCTTCAATGTACGCACGAGGTCAAGCTGTTGAGGGATGTAATCTGTCGCCTTAGCGATGTGCTCGGGCATAATGAGGCCCAGTTTTTTCATGCCTTCAAAGAAATCTTGAGTGTAAAGCTCGGCTACTTCCCAGGCGCTCTTCCCTTCGCGGCGAGCACCCTTTTCCAGCTTGTCTTCGCCTTTATCGGCGTCGCCTTCGTTTTCACCAGTAAGGTGCCCTACGTCTGTAATATTCATGACGCGGTCAACGGTATAACCGTTTGCAATAAGTGTACGCACGAGAATGTCCCACATGATATATCCAAACCAGTTGCCGACATGAAGGTTGTTGTAAACGGTTGGGCCACAGGTGTAAAGTGTGACAGCGGTATCGTTTTGGGGTGTGAATTGCTCGGTTTTTCGTGTAAGAGTATTGTGAAGTTTGAGTGACATAGAAGGCTCCTTAATAATTTTAGGTCTAAGAGATTTCTACGTGACAACAGGATTTAATGAGTATCATTCGCGAGCACCTTATTAGTTGCTTCTACTAATTCTGAAACTATTTTATCGTATTCTTCATAAACGCGGAAGCCGGCGGCGTACTTATGACCGCCACCGCCAAAGAAGCCGGCCACTTGCTCGGCAATAGGCGCGTTACTGCGCAATTTGCCGGTAAGCTTGCCGTCTGGGTAGGTTTTTATGGCGATAGCAAGTTCGACACCTTCAACGAGACGCATTTCGTCGAGCACAAGAACGCTTGGGTTATATTGATCGCTGTATGCCTGAATCTCTTCCCATGGGATATGGACAAGTGCTAGCTTGCCGTCGAGCATGTATTCTACTCTTCGAATAAGCTCGCCCTTGTAGGCAAGAATTTCAGGAGATTTCTTCATGTACTCGCGTCGGCGGTCTTCGATTTCGGCATTACTTGCGCCAAGTTCGGCAAGTTTGCTACATACTAGGAAAGTATCAGGGCTGACATTAGGGGTTGTGAGCCCAAGGCTATCAGACATAATGGCGATCATCATGTGCTCGGCTGCTTGCTGGTTTATTGTCCAACTGTTGGTGTTCGCAAATCGGTAGAGTATCTCGCCGGTTGCAACGGCGGTTTCAACAAGCATAGTGTGCTTGAAGCTAAGATTAGCTTCGGTAGTGTGGTGATCGATTACCAGCGCGGGATGCGACTCTAGGTACGTACGTACACCGGGAGTTTCGAGCACTTTGCTAATGAGAACGTCTGCTCCCGTATCAACAAGAATAGCTAGGTCGGCACTTTGATCGAAAGTGGCCGTAACTCGATCCCAACCTTTAATATAGCGAAGGTATTTCGGCATTTCGATCGGACAGTAAAGAACAACCTCCTTGCCCAGATCACCAAGAACTTCCTCAAGTGCTAAGCTGCTCCCTAACGAATCTCCATCAGGATTTTCGGCTTGAATAATAATTATTTTTTTTGCATCTGCAATAAGGCGTGTTGCGGCATCGTACATCCCTCTATTGTAACAGATCGTTTTGGGAGCTACACTAGGCTAATTTGACTGGTCCATACAGGGTTAAGCAGTATTGTACCCTCTAATTTTTGTAGATCGGCGTTTATAATGTACGGCGGCCTTCAAGGGCATGCGCGAGAGTAATTTGATCGGCATATTCAAGATCGACGCCAACGGGTATTCCGCGCGCCAAACGACTCATCTTGATTGTGATGCCGGATTCCTGAATGTGTCGTTGCAAGAAGAGTGCGGTCGATTCCCCTTCAACGCTGGCATTCGTCGCGATGATAAGTTCGTCTACTTCGTCGTCTTTGAGGCGCTTGAGGAGCTCGGGTATATGGAGTTCGTCCGGCCCGATACCATCGATTGGTGAGATTGCCCCGCCTAGCACATGGTACGTACCGCTAAATTGCCCAGTTCTTTCCAGCGCGATAATATCGAGCGGCTCCTCAACGACGGCAACAAGTTTTTTATTGCGGGTCGGATCGGTATAAAGAGGTGAAACTTTTTCTTCTGCGTCAATCAAAGCAAAGGTTATAGGGCAGGTTTTTACACCATTATGTAATTCGGCAATCGTTTGTGCTAGCTTTGTTGTCGTTTGTGTTCGAGCGCGCAGCAAAAAGTAGGCGTACCGCTCAGCGGTGCGCGCTCCCACGCCAGGAAGTTTCCCTAGTTCATCAATTGCGCGGGTAAGGGCCGCGGGAAGAAGCTGGGCCAAAGTAGCTCCTTAAAGGCCTAAGTTGCCGAGCCCGCCCATAAGGGGCTTCATTTTTTCAGCGGCTACTTCCTGTGCCTTAGCAAGACCATCACGAACGGCGATCTGAATCCAGTGCTCGAGCTCTTCGATGTCTTCAAGATCAACGCGTGCCGGATCAATTTTAATACTGACGATCTTGAGCTCGCCGTTAAACTGAATAACGACAGCTTCGTCGCCAGCTTCTACTTCAATGATCTGCTTTTTTAGATCTTTTTGTGCTTTTCGTAATTCATTAAGCATCTTTACTTGGTCAAATGCCATATTTGGTCGTCCTCCGTATTACTTTATTTAGTATACGCTATTCTTATTTTGTTTTATAGATGTAGAAGCGATCAGCTTCTCTGTACATGTCGTTCGTAATAATTTCATCGGCCGGGCCTGCTTCTGGATTTTTGCCTGCACGACTGGCGATGTACGTAGTTGCATCAGGTAGACCGGTGCCGCCTACTACAACGGACGTACCAGCTGCATATTTAGCTACAACGGCATAGAATGGCATCTCGGCGTTACTAACGATAAGGACTGTGTTGCCGATATCCTTTTTAGCAAGCTGCTTGTTAAGAAGTGAAAGATCACGCGAAAACTGTGAGGCCACGGATGGGATATGGCCGTAACCATACATATAGCGATCGACTCCTGAAAAAACCATACCGCCTATAAGGACGGCCAGAGGAATAAGCCCGGCAATTCGTGCGTATGGATTACGCGGAAAGAGTCGATACCAGCGAGTAATAAGCATACTGACGCCCATCGCCATAAGCAGTACTACAGGGATGAATGTAACACTGACATACTGTGGATTTATGACTATAACGGGGAGAAGCAACAGCGTCCATGCAATGATGATATAGCCTCTGGCGGTGTATTTGGTAGTGAAGAGTTGAATAATACCAAGAAGAATGAGGATACATGTACCAAGACCATAAATCGGTGTAATACTGGTGCGCCCTCCTGGGTTAATAAAGCTAAAGTACTGTTCGAATAGCATTTTTATGTTTGCAAGGATATCGAGGCTTGCCGTTGGCATGCCAAGCAGTTGTAGGCCGACAGAAGGTTCTTTTACAATTGTATAGATGAGTGGCGCAAGAAGAATGAGGCCGCATACAATTCCCAGTGCGAGACGTGGCTTCGAGAGTCTCCTTACTATGTAGCGTAGGTGCGGGTGAAGCGCCATGGCGCTCAGGAGAGCGATGATAATATAAATTTCAAGTGGTGTGTAGAGGCTGAGTGCACCAAAGCCAAATAGTGCGATTTTCCAGGCGGTGGACCATTTTGCTTTTCTCGATACCATAAGCGCCGAGACAAGAAGCCACACGGACCAAAAGATATACACGATAGTTGGGGTTCCCTCTTGGGTAAGAAAGAGAAACTGGCTGGTAGTAATGACGAGCACGGTCGTAATAACAGCAACGTTTCTCTTGAACCACATGCGAAGCAATAATAAAATGCCAAGCGCCGAAAAGAGCCCAAGGATAAGCGAGGGCAGCTTAATGGTGAGATTTGAGACACCGAAGAGTGAAAAACTAGCGTGCTGTAAGAGATGATATGGCAAGTTGACGATCGCTTCGGGCTTGAACGTCTGAAGCGAGAATGTCAGTGAACTGCTTGTCACGGTGGAGTCCATTTCAGATGTGGTAAGTCCACCCGGAACGATAAGCCATGCGACGGCTAAAAGTGCAATGATCAGAACAAAAATGACACCATACCCCAATAGATAGCGCCAGCGGTAAAGGAAGTAATCCGTAATACGTGTGACCATAAATTCCTTATGATTATAGCACGAATTATTCGTGTCGTTTATCCAAAGACATAAAGCGCAGGCGCTCAGGGTGAAAGTAAAGTTCAATTTTGCCGACGGGTCCATTACGATGCTTAGCTATGATCAGGTCGGTAATGTTTTCACGCTCGGTTTCGGGGTTGTAATATGCTTCGCGATAAATAAACATAACGATATCGGCGTCTTGCTCGATGGATCCCGATTCACGCAGGTCGGCAAGTTGTGGAATCTGCGGGCTGCGACTTTCAACAGAACGAGATAGCTGACTTAATGCGATAACGGGAACGTTCAGCTCGCGGGCAATTAGTTTGAGGCCACGCGAAATTTCGCTCACTTCTTGCACGCGGTTGCCATTATCTTTACCGCTCCCCTGCATTAGTTGCAAATAGTCGATAATAATAAGCCCTAGGGGCGCGTCGTGAGCGGCGCGGCGTGCCTTGGTACGCATTTCTAATACGGAAAGTCCAGGTGTGTCATCGAGATAAATCGGTGCTTCTGCCATTTCGCCCATGGCTTCGGATAATTTCGAGAAATCGTCATCCGAAAGATTACCGGTACGGATGTTCCAGGCGTCAACACCACTCGCATCTGCTAACATACGGTCAACCAACTGCTCTTTACTCATCTCAAGGCTGAAAAAGAGAACAGATTGCTTAGCGACAGTGGCCACATTGTACGCTAAGTTGGTCACGAGGGTGGTCTTACCCATGGCCGGGCGAGCTGCCAGAATAATAAGGTCTGAACGTTGCAATCCGGCGGTCATGTTGTCTAGGTCTCGCCAGCCGGTTCGCACACCGCGGAGCGCTCCTTTATTGCGGTGTAGCTCCTCCATTCGATCGAAACTGTCGGTCAGAATTTCTTCAATGCTTACAAGATCATTTTTGAGTGATTGGTCGCTGACACCAAATAGCTCCGCCTCGGCTTGCTGGAGGAGCTCTTGTGTTGAAGTTTCTTCGTTGTAGCCCATTTCAGAAATATCCGCGCTTGCTTTGATTAGTCGGCGGCGCACTGCTTTTTGGGATACCATCTCGGCATAAGCTTCAGCATGGGCGGCGGTAGGCACGTAATTGGTGAGTTCTGTAAGATAGGCCGAGCCGCCTACCATCTCCAATTCGTCTTTCTTCTTGAGCTCGTCAGTTAATGTTAAAAGATCAACAGGTTTGTGTTTTTCGTACAGGCGCCGCATACCATCAAATATCGTGGCGTGCCGTTTATCGTAAAAATCTTTGGGCGTAACATGTTCAGAAATATCCGCAAGTGTCTCTTCATCGATCAATACGGCACCAAGCAAACTCTTTTCGGCATCTATATTCTGGGGTGGGACTTTCCCGGTAGGGACTTCTTTTGCTGGCATATATAGTTTAAGGACGCGGCTATGCTTCCACGTTCACCTCTTCTCCACCTCCCATAATAGCAGCAACAGCGGCCGCTTGACTATCCTTTGGCGGTGGAGGCGTCGGCACAGTTTCGATTTCCCAGTCCCCTGCCCCTGTTTCTATGAGGGATTGAGCAATGTTGATTCGATATTTAGGATCATCGAGCTTCTTCTTATAAAAAGCATTCACGGTGTAAATGCGAAGCAAATCGCCGTCAAGTTCGTAGCTACATTTTGACAGGACACTGTACATTGCTAAGTAATGTTCTTTGGCATACTCCAAAACCTTTGTCCAATCTACTTCGCCTTTCGGTGCGGTCTTTTTTCTTGATGGAGTAATAGTGGTTGACTCCGCAGGTTTTTCTTGGGCTGGTTTGGCGGGAAGCTTTTTAATAACGGCAACGGGGGCGCTAATGACAGGCGCGGGTGCTGAAAGCGCCGCCGACTTTACCTTGGGAGGTTGGGCGGCTTCGGCGAGTGCGACCAAAAGCTTTACTGTCGGGTGTGAAGATCTATTTACTTCTAAAAGTTTATCGAGAAGCGGCAACAGCTGAGGGTTGCTGGCGATATCCGCACGGATAGCAGTGATTAATTGGCTGGTAAGCACACCTGGTTGGATGCCGCTATTTTCAGCATCATTAAGGAGCGCAACGATTGACTCAAGATTTTTGGCTTGATACGCCTCAAGGATTTTTTGAACGTGCGCGGCGGGAGCAATGCCAAGCGCTTGTTCAACGAGCTCACGTGTGATTCCTTCTTTATCATCAGAGAGGCTGCTGAGCTGATCAAGCAGGCTGATACTATCACGAAAGCTACCATCTCCACGTTCGGCGATAAGCGTAAGTGCTTCGTCGGTAATGATGATTTTTTCTTGGTTAGCAATATAACGCAAATGCTTTATTGCGTCTACCGGAGTAATTGCCCGAAAATGAAATCGCTGCGCTCGACTAATAATCGTGGCGGGGAGTTTTTCGATATCGGTGGTTGCGAGGATGAAGACGGCGTGCTCGGGTGGCTCTTCGAGGGTTTTAAGGAGCGCATTAAATGCTGCTTTTGAAAGCATATGGACCTCGTCGATTATGTATACTTTTTTAGCGGCAGATACAGGAGCGATTTGTACTTTCTCACGAAGGTCGCGAACATCTTCCACACCGTTATTGCTGGCGGCATCGATCTCGATAATATCGAGGTAGGTAGAGCTGTCTCCATACTTAAGTCCGTTGATTTCATGTGCGAGGATACGAGCAATCGACGTTTTACCAACGCCACGCGGACCAGTTAACAGATACGCATGAGCAATTTTCCCTTGTTTTAGCGCCCGAGAGAGCACATCGGTAACATGGTTCTGGCCAACAATCTCGCCCAAGGTTTTACTGCGATATTTTCGATAAAGCGCTTTAGACACTATGTTTTCCCCTCACGTTTCTCTATGTACTATTGTACGGTATTTTTTGCGACGCGAGCGTTGTGATTATTAAAAAAACCTTACTCCCGGAGATATTTTTCGTATCTCCGAGAGTAAGGCTCAGGCGGACGGAGGAAGAACCGGTCGGCTTCAGGAAGCCATCCTGACGATTCTTCCCAAATGACCGTTTGCCTCTGGTCTTCGTCCACGTACATGATGTATGACACGAAGTAGCTACCGGCGAACGCCTCGCTTCGGGCGTGTTGCAGCAGTTTTTCGCGTGTCTCACTCGTACTTCTCGGTCTTTACCAGGCATCCCACCGGCATGTCTAATCACTGCGATGAACGAAGTTCCTCCTTGAATAGCCCGTATACTTTGGAATTTACCGGCGAGGCGACCGGGTTCTTTCTCGAGCCGCGGCCGCCTCACCTTGCCTCACAGCGTGATCCCCGTCACCGTCCTGTCGTAACGGACGTAGTCGAGCGCTTCAGCGAGTGGGAAGTGCCAGATGCACTCATGCCCATCGCGGGAGGGGACGAACACCCACGCCATTGAGCCGTTGCTCTGCATGTCAGGTACCAGCAGGACGGCGGGTTGTACGCGCTTCTTCCTGTTGGCCGGCCAGTTCTCATCGAGTGTTGCGTCGATGACGTGGCCGCTGCTGAGCAGCTCTGTGACATCTTGTTTTGTCGCAACCTTCTTGACGTCACGAGCTGCGCCGGTGATGAGGAATGGCTCCATGCGTGCCAGGTGGGCTCGATCGGCTTCGTCGTTACGAGCCAGCACTTCTGGCGTGAAGTATGCCTCGTGCTCATCGCCCCAGCAGTCCGCTCCGTAGTATTCGCGGAGGTAGGATTTGCCCTCTCGTTGTCCACGCTCCATGTCGTAGGAGCTGATCGCCACACTCTTGAACCCTTGGCGCAGTAAGTAGAAATGCGCATCCGCGTCCGAGAGGCCCGCGTTGGGTTCACCTGAACCCGCCGCGGCGCGATCAATCTCGATCATGCTCGGCACCTGACGGTGGAACACATACAGGATCTGGGCTGTCACACAGGTGACAGCCCCATTTTCGTGGTGAGGACGAAGCACCGTCGGTTCGCGCGGTACACTTGTGGTCATCTTTCCAACTCCTTACGTAGGGATAGACCTGTCATTTTATATCATAATTTTTCTATATTCTGAAATAGTTATCGTTGTTATGAGTTGGTAACGTCAAGTATATGATCGCCTAAATTCTAAAATAGCGAAACTTGTTGAGCTGGCAGCGAAAGTTCTACAGGCGTGGAGCGTAGCTCAACTGGATACCCTATGAGCTTTTTTATCGGTAAATGTACGAGTACGTCGCTATGCGTGCAGAACAAGATCGATCCCACCATTCCGATTACCTTGCCTGAGATCTTGGCCTGTGCCGTGCAATCGATAGAATCTACGAGTTTTGGAGCGCCCGCCGGAAAAAAAATATGGTCAAATCCTTGTACCTCGGTATTCTTAAACTGAGTACTTAAAGCCGTCTCGATGCGCTGTTTAGTAGCGAGAAGTTCTTCTTCAGCTGAATCATAGTCGTGTTTTACTGTGAGAAGTAACTGCTCTTTTTTGCGTAACTGGATCGTTTCGGCGATACCCTCTAATTTGGCAATTTGCTCCTCATAGTGCCGGGCCAAGATTGCAGTGGGAAACGTTTCGAGAATGATGGCTGCCCTTGCCCCTTGTTCAAGTAGTCGTGAATTCCCTCTCCTTGCATGGGAAATCCCTACCTTTATAACACCCGGTCCAAAATAAGCGAGATACAAAAGATGCGGCTCTTGGTTGCGGGCCTCTTGTTGTTTGGAGACACTTGTTGCATGGTAGAAAGCAGGGTTAAAACCAGTGCGTTTTTGGCACGCAGGGCACTGCTCGTATTTATCGGCAATGAGGGCTGCGTCGGGACATACGAACCGTTCGCCTGTTGTAAGATCGCCCCAACCAATACAACGTCGGGCACTGGTGTCAAAAACAAGGTTCAATTCGTGACCGTGCGGAGTGAAGTCGAGAATAGTCCCCTTCTTTTGTAGCGAGATAAGAGGATCATTAGTCGAGCTAAAGCCGACGTTGCCAAGAAGGTATGTTCCTTCATCGGGCATAAAGAACCTAAAGAGACGCTTCTACTGCTGCCCAAGTCGCATCCGGATTATCCTCGGGAATGATAATGGTGACTTGGTTGCCTTCGGTGAGACGGAAATAAGTGACACTAGCAAGAAGTATTCGGTATTCCTTGCCGTTCGCTTCAACATAGTACGTGCCATCGTGCTGAGTGAGCGTACCAATAATTTGTCTGCGAGCTACCGGACCGATTTGCTTATAGATAAAGCCCCCATCGTCGGCAATCGTCAGCTTAAGGATGTCACCTTCAACCAGCTTTGACTTACTTGCGTAGTTTGCGGGTACAGGGTAGCTCTTACCATCCGGACCGATCATGACTTGACCGTCGAATACACCTTCAATAACCTTACCGCCAACCTCTTCTTGACTGCTTCGTGGCGTCACGACAGTACCGTCGTCGCCGACAATACTAATCAGGAGCTCTTTTGCGGCAGCTAAATTAGTTTCCGCCTCTTGTATTAGCGACTTAAGCCGCTTTACTTGTTTTTCGGGTAGTTCAGACATGGTTCTCGCTTTCCCTTTGTCTATTTTTGCGTTGTATCACCTTATATATATCAATGAAGTTAAAAAGTGTCAATATATGTACAGCTCCAATAGGATATGGCGCCTCAAAGAAAGCGCGCCATATCCTATTGTATTGAGGTGCTAGTCCCTATCGGAGACGTAGAGTGATTCCCGCTCCGGATCCCACTCCTGGATGACGACATTCTCGAGACTTTGCTGTACGATGCGCATCCCGCTGTGCCACATGGCCGCATCGTGCTCACCCGGCCGGTAATCCCGATAAACGGGGATAACCCCAACTGCTTGCCCAAGCCGGCTCACGCGTAGCACGGCAGAGATGCGAGCGTTTTCGTCATCCGGATTTCGCAGCACTTTGAAGTCACGCTGCTTCCAGGCCCTGTAAGTCACGTGGGCGTCATGGCCATCCTCGTACACAGCGTACTCTGAGCCGTCAAACGTGATGACGACATGCCATGTCCGTGCGCTGCCGTGGTGTACTACCCAAAACGGCCAGCACATGATGCAGCCGCCCCGAGAAAACGTATCCAGGTCGTCAGTGAATTGCGTACCCACCGTACTTCCAATCTCTCGTTGATTTCCTCGACTGTATAGTAAAGTAAGCCCTCTGTTACGTCAAGTAACGAGTGGGTTTAAGAGCTGCCAACCCAATCTTGCCATGTATTTGGAGCATAAAGCCCGTTTGAAACAAGACCCATACCAAGAGTTGTTGAGCAGACGGTAGATGTAAGGTTGGCTGCGGTGAGTGAATGAGTGGTAAATCCATCTTGTGTCATCATAAAGATATTACCTGATTTACTAAGGGCTATGAGCTTATATTGTTTGTAAGCGTTCGCACCACTGTTTGCTATGCAGTAGATCATGTTGTAGGAAACCGTGGTGTTGTAGGAGTTTTTTGAAGCCTTTATGCCAAGGGTTTCAAGTACCGTTTTTGTCCTTGGGTATTCGTGCGTAGGATTTGATCCATCGTCACGGTTGCGATATGCTTCCAGGACGCCAGAAATATTACCAAGATCAGATTGAACCGCAGCATCCTGCGCCCTTCCTTGGATGCCATTATAAGTAACGAGTACAATGCTCGCAATAATACCGATTGCAACGATTACAATCAGTAGTTCAGGGATGGAAAAACCTATTTGTCGTATGCGCATAGTAATTATGCTTATTGTAGCAGATTCAACAGCCTGCCATGCTAACCTTTTCCTTTTCCACACGAAAATATGGGGTGAAAGCAAAAACGTTGTTATTTTTATATATATTGTGGCAGCGGTGCGTTATGTCCAGTACCGATTACCGCAATGACGTCCTTAGGGTAGAGCGTCGCGACTTTTCGCAGACCCGCGACAGCAACAAGAGCCGTGGGCTCATATTCTGGGATATTAAGAGCCGCATACTCTCGGTGATAATTAGACAGTACATAATCAGCCATTAGCTTATCAACCTCAACATCTGCTACAGAGAGGACCTCGAGCGTTTTTTGGTCACTCGCGCGCTTGCATATTTCCAGCGTATGCTTGCCCACGAGCCTTACCGCCGATCCCCCATAGTGACGATTTGGCCCGGTGGCGTCGGTGCGCTCACCTGCTGTAATGCTTCGGGACATACTATCGCTTCCCTCGGCTTCTATACCATGTACGATAACGTCATCTTTTTCTAGCTCATCAAGTCGTTGTCGAATACCGGCGACCAGGCCACCTCCGCCAACCGGCACGACTATTCGATTAACATCCGGGAGTCTCTCAAGAAGGTCGTCAACATGTGTTCCCTGGCCTGCGATAACGTAGGGATCGTCAAACGGTGATACTGTAACACGGCTACTGTCACTCTCGACCCAGTCGCGAGCATCTTCAAGCGTGCCCTCAATAGGGTGAACGTAAAGTGAAGCGCGGTCGTCGTCAAACCGATAAAGGCCTTCTCGCTTTTCAAAAGGAGCGCTTTTTGGTACGGCAATGTGGCGCGGTACGCCAAGAACGCGTCCGGCAACCGCCAGTCCACTGGCAAAATTTCCTGCCGAATATGCCCAGATGGCGTCGGGGCTTCTATCACTGGGCGTGCTAGCGGCGAGATGTGCTAAAGCCACAAGTGCACCCCGAACCTTAAAAGTGCCTGATTCATTCGCATCAGCCCGTGCTAAGTAAAGACTTCGGGCGCCAAACTCGCGAGCCATTTCTTGCGCAAGGTAGGGAAACTCATCTTCAATTCCCACGACTGTAAATTCATCCCCTACTTCTAATCGATGTTTATTGTACGTAGCGAGCGCACTATCACCTATAGTTTCTGCCATGCCGTTCTCCTTATTTAATTAAAAACTCCCGGCCTTCTGTGCGACCGGGAGTTTGCTGATATGATTTCTTTTATAGAATCAGGCAAAAGAGGCCGCGGGTGCGGAAGCAATAATAATGCTAATAATTTGCCGATTCATTACTCTTCAACTATAAGTCTGTTTACCAAATAAAACAACCGCTTCGGGAAGCGGCTGCTTTATACATGAAGACAATTTGGTTGGATGGTTAGAATTAGCTTAGTTCGACAGTAGCGCCAGCTTCTTCGAGCGCTTTTTTGGCAGCTTCTGCTTCGTCTTTAGAAACCTTTTCTTTTACGGGAGCTGGGGCGCCATCAACGATAGCTTTTGCTTCACCAAGGCCAAGGCCGGTGATTTCCTTAACAGCCTTAATAACGGCAACTTTTTGAGCACCTGCGTCCTTAAGGGTTACGGTAAACTCAGACTTTTCGTCTTCGGCAGCAGCACCGGCGTCAGCTGGAGCAGCTACGGCAACAGCAGCGGCAGCCGCAGGTTCAATGCCGTATTCGTCTTTTAGAATGGTTTTGAGGTCGTTTACCTCGAGTACGGTAAGCTTGGTAAGCTCTTCCGCAAGTTTTTTCAAATCAGCCATGGTAGACTCCTTTAAAATTCGTAAATGTAATTATTAACTGGTTGCTTTAGCCTCAACACCGTCAAGCAATGCATGGAGATTGCCAGAAAGTGCGTTGGTAATGTCGTGTACTGGTGAGAGCAGCTGCGAAATAACTTCGCCGATAAGCTGGTTCTTGCTTGGAAGTCCAGCGAGTGCTTTCACTTCATCAGCACTTAGTAGAGCGCCTTCACCCGAGAAAGCACCAGCGAGCTGGAGCGCAGGGTGAGTTTTGGCGAACGTGTCGAGCACCTGAGCAGGGGCTACTTCGTCTTCGGCGCTAATCGCGTAAAGCAATTGGCCGACCAGAGGAGAAGTATCGGTATTTTTGTAGGTGTCGCTGGCCTGAAGGGCTACACGCACCAAGCGGTTCTTTACTACCTTAATAACGACACCTGCTTCGCGGGCGGCTTTCCGGAGTTCTTGAACATCCGCAACGCTGAGGCCTTGGTACTGTGCGAACACAGTCATTTTGGCACCTGCGAGTGACTCTGCTAATTCAGCAACCAAAGTGTTCTTTTTATCGCGTGAAATTGCCATAAAAATCCTTTCTTTGATGTGTTTTATCCAACCAAATTGTCAATGTTCGGTAATGAGAGAATCCACCAACACGTTGTTGGATTCGGTTCAGCGTTCTTTTGAGGCTGAACGACTCAAAAACAAAAAAGTCTTTGATTCTCGCACTACCAAAGACTTCCTGGAAATATGATGTTTGTATGCATATCCTCGGTGGCATGATTAAGTAAGTTTCCTTACCGCCACTGTCTCTGGCAATGTCTAAGGAAAGTATATCAAAACCAACGTGAAAATGTCAACAATTGTGACTAAAATCTTTGACTAACTTGTATATTCCGTATATAATAACAATTCCTATGACAACGTCACATTCGCGCGAACGACAGCTATCGCCCGCGCAAGATTATTTGGCCGTGCCACTCGACCTCCCGATCAGCGACCCTCAAGAGAGAGTTGAATATAACCGGGATTCTTTAGTTCGTATTCAGAAAACACTTGCGGCTGCTGTGGATCGGGCTATGTCTCTTGGCTGGATAGAAGATACTGAGTCGGACACGGAAGCTAATGGCGGCAAAGGTCTGACACAACGAGTTTCCGGTCTCATGGATCTTTCGCTCACGCAATCTCATGTCACGCGGCTTTTCTTAAATCGACATTTTGATGAGATTTTTAATTCAACTACGGATGATCCGCGTATCATAAAAGCAGCTAAGGGCACGGCCGAGCCTGTAGATCTTATGGAGTTACTTGTTGAATATCCGGAGCTTTATTCGGTAGAGCTTGCCAAGCTCTCGCACCCCCTTAACGGTGCAGCCACAACAGAGATGGATAAAGAAGTAAAAAAGGCGATTTTGTCACAGGGCGGCGAATTAGTTACTGTCTCTCCCAAATTTAAGCCCAAAACCCGAGAGCTCAGTATTCCAGCCATGACAGTGCTTCGTAAGCGAAAAGTGGGACGCGTTGCCACGCAGGCCGGTGAGATTAGTATTGTATCCCGTCAGGCATTTTTAGTACGAGGTGACGCAGCGGCACGCCAGGAAGTTCCGTATATCGACCGTAAGATAAAAAATGAAGATCGCTTTGATGAATTAAAAAAACTTGTCGAAATGGAACTGCCTGAGCTAACGGAGCCCGCGACTGTTAAATGGGTGCAACCGATAGCAACTTCTTATTATGCAAAATACCTCGATCCGAAAAAAGAGGCATAATATTCATTATTAGGTAGTGTGCCAGGGCTCGAAGAAGAATTCCTCCGAGCCCTGGCGTCTCTCGTCTTGAGAGAAGCGTCAGTCCTTCGTAGTGCTGGTGGCCGCGCGGACCTTGGAAGTTCCCGTGCTGAGAACCTCCTGCGCACGGGCCACGCCTTCGCGAGTCGCCTCCTTGGCGTTGTCCAGGGCGCCGGGCAGGTTGACCTTGCGGCTCACACGCTGACGGGCCTTGGCGCCGCGCTCGGTACGGCTGGCGTAGACAACGCCGGCAACAGCCAGGCCACCGATGATGACAGCCTTCTTGTTCACCTTCACGAAAATCTCCCTCTAGGTAAGGGGGTGGACAGTACCTTAATATTATAAAACAAATAAATCTACACTTCAACTATATTGCGAATCTGTTGCTGGATCTCGTCAATGCTTTGAAGATTTCCCTGTTCCGTACAGGCGACAGAAGCAAATGTCTCGGAAAATAGCTGACACAACTCAGTATAGGTGGCGACAGCCCGCTCCAAATGGTTGAGATCGGCTTCGTGTATGTCGTGCTTTTTATCAGTGTAGCTTCTATCTTCCCGCTTGTTCATTAGTTCTTGCGCTATGGAGGCGGGCATAAGGAGGACGACATTTAAGTCCGGTTTCGGAATCTTGAGCATATTAAATTCAAGGTTATGGATCCAGTCGTAATACGCGTGACGCTCTTTTTTATCGGTAATTTTTTGGCCCTGATGTGCCATGTTAGAGCCGACATATCGGTCGCAGAGCACGATCTTGCCGGCTTCAAGGTCCCGGCGAATTGCAGCCGATCCTTCAAATCGATCAAGCGCATAAAAAAGCGAGGGCGTGTAAGCCCCTAGGCTATTGGCGTCGCCATATTTTCCATTGAGGTAAGCTGTAACGAAGTACGAAGAAGGGTTGTCGTATTGAGGAAATTTATACGTTGCAATCTCTCTGTTTTGTGCTTTGAAATATTCTTGCAGCAATGCAAAATGAGTACTTTTGCCTGATCCGTCGCTTCCCTCAATGACGATGAATTTACCGCGCGGCATTACTTCAGTCCTTTGCTTAAACCTTCTATCACTATCGGCGTTCTGCGTTGGTCTTTGTAGGCACGTGGCAGCATTTGCTCGGGGGACCAATTGGCGATGACCGACTGAAGATCGTCACTTTTACTGGTTTGGTATTTGCCGCTAAGTTCCTTATATTCTTGCTCAACGTCACCGGTTTCATAAAATACAATCTGTGCGATACGTTCGCCAACTGGGAGCACGACACTCTCGTGCTGGTTCATATTGTAGATTTCCATCGTCCAGCGATTAATGTAGCCGGGATCACCCCAGCCAGCATCGAGGCAAACCGCGACACCATTACGGCCCCAGGTACTTCTGGCTTGCATAGTAGAGGTGCCAGGTGCCTTGATACCGATAAATTCATGCGTGTGCGCAAGGATTCTTTCACCAGGACGAAGGACGATAATGGGGTGGTCATCAGGGATGTTCGCGAATAAAGTATATCCGTATTTTTCACACCAAGCTTTGTGAGGCATGGCTTCAAGCGGGCCTTTAAAGTAGCGTGCAACATCTTCTTGGTCGAAAGGATTATACACGCGTGCTTCTTCCTGATACTCCTGCTTGTAGAAGTAATTCCCCAGAGTAACATCCACGCTGCTTCCGGCAATATGATTTTCCTGATAAGGATGAAAAACAATCTTACCTTCTTTAATTGCATTCTTGATTTGGACGTTACTATACACGCTCATGTCTGTCTCCCTCTCCAGCCTCACTGTTTGTTTTGTGCGACAACTTGGTTTTATTGTAGCACGATGTTTTAATTTGCTACTATAAGGATATGAAAAGCATGGTTGTGGCGTACGATAGGCACCGAGCGATCGGTAAAGCTGGCGGTCGCCCCTGGGAGGGTGGCAAATTAAAGGCCGACATGAAGCGATTTCGCGAATTAACTCGCGGAAAAACTGTTATCATGGGGCGCCGAACATTTCAAGAAGATGTGGGAGGCAAAGCACTCCCTAAGCGTCAAAATATTGTTTTGTCTCGAAGTGCATTTTCAGTTCCCGGCGTAGAAACGGCTCATACACTCAAGCAAGCCTATCGGCTTGCGACGAATGACATTGTAATCATCGGCGGTGGTCAGGTATACAAAGAAGCACTCCCTGATGCAGATGTCATATACGCAACTGAAATCG
The DNA here is from genome assembly GCA_035697325.1 of Candidatus Saccharimonadales bacterium. Taxonomy (NCBI): domain Bacteria; phylum Candidatus Saccharimonadota; class Candidatus Saccharimonadia; order Saccharimonadales (SeqCode); species Saccharimonadales bacterium (SeqCode). The sequence continues at coordinate 91,424 of DASSDB010000004.1, read as the reverse complement.
ACGGAGACATTGAAGGCGACGCATTTTTTCCGGATCTCTCCCCTGACGAATGGAAAGAAACATCCCGCGCGGCATTCAAGTCTGACGATGGTAATATATACGAGTATTCTTTCGTCACGTTTGAACGTATTAAATAGCGATCGGTGCTTTTATTGCTGAGTGAGGATCGTAGCCTTCCAGGGTAAAATCATCGATCGTAAAATCAAAAATAGAAGTAATCTCGGGATTGAGTCTCATGGTAGGAAGCGGCTTCGGATTCCGCGATAGTTGAAGATCAACCTGTTCAAGATGGTTTAAGTAAATATGAGCATCACCTAAGGTATGAACAAATTCGCCAGGTTGCAAGCCAGTAACATGCGCGACCATCATTGTAAGTAGTGCATACGAAGCAATATTAAATGGTACACCTAGAAAACTATCACCGCTTCGCTGGTAAAGCTGGCAGCTTAATTTACCATCATTCACATAAAACTGAAAAAGGCTATGACACGGAGGAAGTCCCGCTTTGGCCATCTCTTGAATGTCGGCCACATTCCAGGCACTCACAATGAGGCGTCGTGAATCCGGATTCGTTTTGATCGCTTCGATAACCTCACTTATCTGGTCAATCTCGCTACCATCCCGTGCGGGCCAGTGGCGCCACTGATACCCGTAGACCGGGCCAAGCTCGCCGTATTTTTTGGCAAATTCGTGATCGGTCGCTATGTTATTCGTAAACTTATCTAATTTTTGCTTCCATTCGGTTGAGCCTTGCTCGGGAAGCGACTGGCCAGTCGCTTTAAGATAGGCCTTGAACGGCCACTCATCCCATATATGCACGTTATTTTTCACAAGATATTCTATATTACTATTGCCTTGAAGAAACCAAAGCAATTCGTGGATAATTCCTCTTAAAAAAACCTTTTTTGTCGTTACCAGGGGAAATCCCTCGTCAAGATTGAACCGCATCTGTCTGCCAAATACACTCTTGGTTCCTACGCCAGTGCGGTCTGTTTTGACAGTCCCTTTATCTCTTATATCTTGCAGCAGATCTAAATACTGCCTCATTCTACACCTCCGTAGGTATTGCTTATGACAATAGTATGACATATTGAAGCCATAAACGCGATAGTTAATATAGCCTAGTACGTATCCAAAAATAAAAAGGAGCCTCCTAATAAGAAAGCTCCTTTTGTGATTCATGTTTATTATGCGTGGTTGTTTTCTACCTTGATGCCAGGGCCTTGAGTAGTTGAAATGCTGATAGATTTGACATAACTTCCCTTTAAGCTGGTTGGCTTTTGGCTGGCAAGACTGTCGAAGAATGCCTTTGCGTTCTCGGTGAGCTTATCGGCGCCAAATGATACTTTACCAACCGCGATATGAACGATTGCCTGCTTATCTACACGGTATTCAACCTTACCGGCCTTTGCTTCGGTAACGGCTTTAGCAACATCGGTAGCAACGGTGCCGGACTTAGGGTTTGGCATAAGACCACGTGGGCCAAGCAAACGTGCGTACTTACCAAGTTTAGGCATGTATTGAGGTGTTGCCACAAGGATATCGAAATTAAGCTCTTCTTTATCGAGCTGCTTCAAGAAGTCCTCGTCACCAATGATATCTGCGCCGGCTTTTTTTGCACTCGCATGATCTGCCTCAGGGGCAAATACGGCAACGCGAATCGTTTTACCGGTACCGTTCGGCAGCGATACGGTGGCGCGAATGTTCTGGTCGGCCTGACGAGGATCAACGCCAAGGCGAGCGTGAATTTCAACCGAAGCATCGAATTTAGCCGGATTGGTCTTTGTTGCTAGTTCGAGTGCTTCAGCCAGGCTGTAAACCTTGGCCTTCTCGATAAGTTCTGCGACTTTTTGGTACTTCTTACCGCGGCGCTCTAATAGCGGACGGGCAACTGGCTTCGGACCTTTTTTGACAGTGGTTTCAGCATCACTCTGTGGAGTCGTGTCGCCGGCTTCTTTTCGGGCTTCCTTCTCAGCTTTTTCTTCAGCTTCACGAAGTGATTTTTCGCTACGCTTACCGGCTTTAGCGGTGTGTTTTTCTTCTACGGGTGCTTCTTCTTTTGCGGCACTTGCAATCGCAGCTTCAATTTCTGCGATGGTGTTTTTCTCGGTTACTTCAAGACCGAGTGTTTTTGCTTCCTCGAGTAAATCGGCTTTTTTAGCCATAGTATGAATCCTTTCTGTGGTACAAGCGGCTTTTAGCCTCCCAACATTGATAGTTATATCGTAATTATATCATATTTACGCTCTTGTGAATAGACAGGGATAGCAGACTGAGGATATTTGTAATCAAGTACCCGATATTGTATAATATTGAAAGTTTAGCGTGATCGCTAGGCAATACCCGGAAGTTCTTCGATGACAGGAGTTTTTGGTGGACGAAGAAACGCGCTACTACAAGCTGAACGTCGATGACCTCCCTCGTGGCACCGCCATGAGATGGGCCAGAGAGTTGTCTCCGGATGGCCACCAAAGGGTGAAGGTCACTGTGATGGAATTGCAAGGGACCATCTACTACGTGGCTGTCACGAAGGCATACGTGGCGGAGTTGTTCGAGGAGCGGCTACGTCGGCGGGATGTTCACGTCGAGAGCACGACCACCGCGCCCCCTGCGCCCGCGGCCCGGAGGCAGAGTTCTGCCTCGTCTGGCTCCTCCTCGCGTTCGTCTTCTCGAGGCGGCTTCTGGGACGACCTGTTCGACGGAGTCGGTGACTTCTTTGGCAGGTTGTTCGACTAGTAATGGCAATGCTCATATCGATCTGTGAAGGTGATTTCATGGCAAGAAAAATGAACGAAGTTTTTTTGGCTCGTCGCGTGGATATCGTGCTTGGCGGTGTGCCCGCGGTAGTTGAGATTCACTTCGACGATGCCCTGGCCGACGGACTCGTGCGTGTTTGTGCCGAGATCCCTCGGCTGAGAGGTGTGGGCGTAAGTATCAGCTGTTCATGTAAGGACAACCTGCTGAAGGTGGCTGTCACGGGGCGATCTTCAGGTATACAGGTCAAGAACACCGGAAACGCGACCGTTTCTGGGGGTGGTGTGGCAAATACTGGCGTGATGCTAGGCGATGCTGTGCCCTCGGGCGAGTTTGCCGCAGCTAATGCCCCGGCGGTTGGCAATTACGACGGTGTGGCGAAGGGTTGGCTGGGGGTGCATCATGACATGATGCCTAAGGTCACTCTCAGGCTCTACTATGGTTCGAAAGAGCCCCTGCTATACCGCGTTACCGGGTAAATCTCCTTTCGGAGTGCTCTGATGGGGTGAGGCTTTTGTCTTACCCCATCAGGGTTTCTTTTTATTTTGGCGGGCGAGTCAAAGAGTTGCCAGGGATTATTTAAATTGACAAAATAACTAACTCGTGATATAATTTTAAGTGACTTTTACAGAGTACCTATTCGGTTAAGGAGCAACGAGTGAATCGTTGGTCGGGCTCGTCCTTGCGACGAGCCATTGGCAAGTGTATTCCCAGGACGAAAGAAGATTGGAAGTGGTTTTCGGCGAGTTTTTCGCTGACGCTCGTGATCTTCACCCCCGGGATGGTGGTGCTGTACATCGTAACACATCCTGTTAACATGCCTACGCAGGCTGTCCCGCCTGCTACGATGACGCAAGTGGTGGTCGTTCCCTCGGAGGTAACGGTCATCGTGCAACCGACCACTGGCCGAAAGCCGGTGGAGCAAGTGCATGTTGCCAGCCCCACTGCACCCACGTCGTCTGCTCGGGTCACCTCGCAGACGGTAACGCCTTCCTCCTCAGCTCCGCAGCTCCCGCCCGCGACCACATCTCGAACGATCGAGCCTTCAGGCTCGGCGAGCAGTGCCACGGAGACGAGCCCCTCCATGACTGGGACTCCAACCTCTGGCTCTGTGGATGTGCCGCCGACCCAGTAAAAGCCTCCCCGCCCCCGTCAGAAGGTTTATGTGAACACTTTCGCTGCCTCTGAAGGTGGCGGGGTGTTTGCTTTTAGAAACAAATGATCCCCCTGGTATTAGGGGGATCATTGCTATCGGGACATTCCCAGTAGCGTCCAGCGACCGTTATCACTTCTAAGGCGATAATCTCTTGCGCCGTCGGTCATCGTAAAAATCTGAGCAACGCGTTCACCGCTTTGGATAATAGTGCGAAGTCCGGCATCGATGAAGTCGTAGGTTGCCCCTTCAAACTCCATACGGCGCGGGTACGTTCGCATGTTTCGTCCAAATCCTAGTGCGGTGACATCAACTGGACTATTGATAGATTTGTATGTTTTCATATTCTCTCCCTCGACGTGTTTTATTTATAAACATCAGCGGAATTAGGAGGTGGACTACAAGGCTATGCGACAACTGCACCGCTTATGCACGCGCGTTCAATGCCTGAAGTAGCGAATATGTAATCCTACAGGGACGCCTGACTCTAGATAGAGTTGGTGTGTATGCCGGATTAAATCATTAATTTTTTAATGTAGGTTATTTTGGGGGTTTGTAAGTGAAAAGGCTTCCACCAGTACTCACATAACCATTACTATTATAGCGCGTCTACTTGGTGCGGCGTCAATATGTTTTATATCTTGCTCTTTTTCTCGAGAAGATCGAGGATTTTCGCCAAATTTACCCCTTTGCCGGTGACTGGTTTCCAGAGATCTCCCACTTTTTCAAGTCGTTTCGGCATATTTTTAATAGTAAAATCTGTCGGCTTCAGGCCTGGCTTTACTTCGTCCCAGCGAAGGGGCGTAGAAACAGTCGCGTCAGGAGTCGGCCGGACTGAATAGGGTGCGGCGAGCGTCTGGCCTTCTCTGTTTTGTAAAAAATCCAGATAAATACGATGGGGGCGCTTGGCGGGAATACGCTCAACACTCGTGAGGTTTGGCTGACGCGCATTGACTTCGAGCGCGATGAGATGGGCAAAGTTTTTAGCTTGCTCTGAGGTATAATTTGCCCCCAGCGGGATGAAAATATGAATTCCTGTTTTGCCGGATGTCTTTGGATACGCGTCTACCTTCCATTCGTCGCAGACTTCTTTTACTGTGCGGGCAACGGTAATAACATCTTTAAATGTTACCCCTTCAGGATCGAGGTCTATGACAAGCCAATCAGGCTTGTCGAGGTGCTGGGTGCGAGAATTCCAGGGATTAACCTCGATACTTCCTAGTTGTACGATGTAGCGGAGGGTATCAAGTGACCCCCCGACGATCCAGTGGAGATCTTTATTGTTTGAGTCGGAAAAAATATCTGTAGATGGTACCCAGTCGGGCAGGTGCTCATGATTTTTTTGAAAGAATCCCTCTTCGGTTATGCCATTTGGCTGACGAAGAAGCGATAGTGGCCGATCTTTTAGATACGGTAAAATATAAGGAGCTACGGCTTCGTAATAGGAAATAATATCTCCCTTTGTGTAACCATGTTTAGGAAAAAACACTTTATCTAAGTGCGAAAGTGCGACTTTGCCATGCATATTTACTTCCTCCTTCGCTTTGATGGTGCTCTGCGGATTTTCACGATGAACGGCCGAAGCTTTTTTGTCTGCCCTGAGACCCTCAAATACAGGATGTCGCATACGGCCGTCGCTTGTCCATTCGCTAAAACTCATTTCTGTGACGACCTCGGGTTTTGTCCAATGAACGGGTGCGTTTGGTTTTGGGGGTTCGGAGAAAGGCGAAGTTTTACGCTCAAGTTTTTCGAGGCGCTCACGAAGGAGCTTGCGCTGGTTATCCGGAATGCCGCCGCCGGAATGGCCGACATATTCAAACGCACCATCACGATAGACGCCAAGAATGAGCGAGCCAAGATACTTCCGTCCGCCACGCGGTTCGGTAAAACCACCAATCACTACTTCCTGGCGAAGATGTGTTTTGACCTTCAGCCAGTCCTTACCTCGAATATTTTCTCGATAGGTGCTGTTTGTCTTTTTGGCTACCATTCCTTCTAGCCCTTTTCGCTTCATTTCATTGAAAAGGCTTTTGCCGTTTGCTTCGACATGGTCGCTATAGTGAATGACAGAACTATTATCTATGATACTCTTTAGGACTTGCTTGCGCTGATAAAGCGGCATGTCTCGTAAATCATGCCCGTCGCACCAAAGAATATCAAACGCGTAATATACAAGATCACCCTTAAAGTCGCGCCGCCAGTTTTGGAGTGCTTCAAAATGAGGAACTCCATCGCTATCAACTACCATAATTTCCCCATCAAGGATGACGTCGTGCTTGAGGGACTTTAGGGCTTCGGCGATGGGCGGATAATGAGCCTTAAAATCTGTATGAGCACGAGAGTACAGCTCTGTATGGTCACCGTCTTTACTGGCGATTGCCCGGTAGCCATCCCATTTGATTTCGAAAAGCCATTCTTCTCCGCTAAAGGGTTCGTCGACTAATGTACAAAGCATTGGCTTTACTTGCCAGGGATGCTTTTTAGCGGGGTATTTTTTAATGACATCCTTATCGAACGCGGGTTTCCCGATATCATCAACTACCTTGCCGCTCTTTACTGAAGCAGCTTGTTTTGTGATATCTTCGTGAGATGCAAACTCGTCATCTTTTTTAATCAGCAGCCAGGCTTTTTCGTCATCACCGTGCATTTTTATAAGCGCAAACTCACCGTGCAGTTTTTTACCATGAAGAATAAAGGTAAGATGACCTTTCTCGAGTTGTTTACGAAGTGTGGCCTCATCGTCGGGACCATCGTGGTACGGCTCGTATGTTCCCTCATCCCATATAATAACCTTCCCGGCGCCATAATTACCTTCCGGGATAGTACCCTCGAATTTGCGATACGCAAATGGATGGTCCTCGACGTGCACCGCTAAGTGATGATCTTCAGGGTTCATTGAAGGGCCTTTGGGTACCGCCCAACTTTTTAAAACGCCGTCTAGCTCAAGGCGAAAATCGTAATGAAGCCGTGATGCATGGTGCTCCTGTACGACAAAGGCGAGCTTTTTGCTCTTCGTTTTTTTGCGTTTCCCTCTTGGCTCGGGAGTGTCGTCAAAGCGGCGTTTGGCAAGATACTTCCGAAGGCTCATCGGCTATTCCTTAAGGCTGGCTTTGAGGGATGCCATAAGGTCTTTAGCAGAGGTATCGGCTTTCTTTTCGGCGTGTTTTTTCGGTTTTTTACCTTTGGTTTTGGCTTCGATCATATCTTCAAGTTCTTCGGTATATGTGTCGTGGTAGTCCTCTGGCACGAAGTGGGCTGTTTCTTGTGAAACGAACTTCAGCGCAACCTTTACCTCACTGCTTGAAACGCTACTCTCGGGTGGAAAGGATAGTTCGGTTGCTTCACGGAGGTCGGTTGGAAACCGCATTTGGTTGAGTACAAGCGCCTTTCCTACCGGCTTGATCGCCCCAAGATGTTCGCGTTGGCGGAGTACAAATTTAGAAAGCGCCAGTTTACCTGATTGCTCAAGGGCTGCTCGTAGCAGTGCATATGCTTTCTCGCCGCCTTTTACGGGCTCAAGATAGTACGGATGTTCAAAATAACGGATATCGATTTCATCTTCATCGACGAAATGTTGAATGTCGATTGTTTCGGTTTTTTCTGTGTCGAGCTTATCAAGATCTTTTTGAGTAAGCACTACGTAATCGCCGTCACGATATTCATACCCCTTTACGATATCCTCCCAGGGCACCTCTTCGCCGTCCTTCCGGCAGATTCGAGCGTACCGAATCGGGGAATGATCATCCTTATGAAGCATATCAAGGTCGATACCCTCATGCGGATTTACTCCGCTATAAAGTCTTACGGGAATATTAACAAGTCCAAAACTGATTGATCCGCTCCATAGTGCACGCATATTCTTATGGTAACAAAGTCGTTTCAATAACGCTAATGCTAGGAAAACTCTGTCGGTGAAACCGGCTGCCACGAAGGGAGAATCGTATCAACAACATAAAGAGCTGTATCACGCGTAATGTCGTCCATTCGCTCTTCTGGTGTTATTTCATCTCGAGATAGAAGGATGATGTCGGTTGATTCGCCTTCTTCGGGCAAATGCGCTGGCGCTTCGGCGGTCGTGAAGGCGTAGGCTGTATCGGTATGAAAATGCTCCGCTGTGCCATGATAGCTCATGGTAGCATGGACCACTGGTGTGGGGTGCACGATGGCGCTTCCGATTTTTGTAGGGCGCGTTCTAGGCTGAAGAAGCTCTAGCTGGCTCATATCGTAGCCGCTTTCTTCGCGTAGTTCATGCAATACTGATCCCCACGGCGTTTCGTCGATTTCTATGTGGCCGCCAAACTGAGTGTATAGTTGAGCTTTTTTATGAAAATGAAACAGTAGCTTAGGCTTTGCAAAATCTGTGCGAATAATATAGATACTAACGGTGTGGTCGTGCTGCCCTGGCTCGGTATGAATGTGTGGCATGCAATCACTATAGCAAACACACGAGAGTTGATGAAATATAGGTTTTATTATATGATCGGTGAGACAGATGTTCTTATGTGAGAAGGGTCTACGATGTCGTACAAGCACAAAGGCCAGCTACTGGCTTTCGCAGAAGACATGATGCTGCGGGAAGCTGCCGAGTGGTCCATGCGTCTCTATAACGCACCAGACGCGAAGGCCGTGGATCTCATTCTAGGTGCTGAAGAGTGGGCCAAGATGATGCAGGTCGCTATGCGCGAGGGAATGTCCGTGGCAGAAGCAGCCGACGCGACACGCGAACTCTCGTGCATGCACCTGGCCAGCGGCTTTACGGCCACCGAGATCATCCAGCTGCTGGAGCGTCACTGGCATCACGGCAAAGAGCTGGCAGAGTGGCACCGCCGTGCGTGGTAGGCGGTAATGTAAGTCACAGGGTCTCGCAGTAATCAATATCTGATCCCGGGGTAGTTGCGCTATCGAGAATTATGCGCAGCTACCCATTTACATGTAGTTGTTTGTTTTGTTTAAAAATACCGCCTCGTAGGCGGTATTTTTAAACTGTGGTCTGAATGTCTAGTCGACGACTTCGACGCCCATGCTGCGAGCCGTACCGGCCACTACTTTTATAGCGCCTTCGATATCGATCGCATTGAGCTGATCTTTCTTAGCTTCTGCGATTTCCTGAAGTTGTGCGCGGGTAATTTTACCTACTTTTTCGCTATGAGGCTTGCTGCTTCCCTTTTTCAGACCGATCTTTTCACGGATCATATCATCAACAGGCTGGCCGAGTGTCTTCCAGGTAAATGAGCGGTCTTCAAACACCTGAAGGTGTACGATGACATCTTTTCCCATCATGTCTTTTGTCGCGTCGTTGAATGGATTGATGAAATCCATCATATTAAGACCCCACTGACCGAGGATTGAACCGACGGGAGGCGCTGCGCTTGCGCGGCCGGCTGGGATGCGGAACTTGAGATTTCCGATGATCTTCTTTGCCATATTAATTTTTCCTAACTAAATTTACTCGTATTACCGAGTGCGTAACGAACTCATTCTACCTCAAATGGGCAAAATTAGCAAGATTTTGGCGGCTTGGGATGTTACTATAAAAATATGAAGCGTAAGCGTGTTCGAAAAGCCTATATCCTTGCAAATACTATCGGTACGGCTGGCTATCTTCTGCTCGTTACCGCTTGGACGCTCTTTGTGGCAGTGGTCCTAGTACTTTTTATGCAATCTTCTTCACTTACTCCCTCTACTGTCATTGTGCCCGATAGCCAATCTGTAGTAAGTGAAACTACGTCAAATCCGCAAATCACGGCGTATATTATCACGGCAATCGCAGCTGTCGCTTCTTTCGTTATTTTGATAACGCTCCCCTATTTCATTGCAAAGTGGAGTTCACGCTTTTTGCGTCATATCTTAAAAATAATACGCATTAAAGTTTCAAAACGTTCACTGTTCTTTATAAAGTGTATTGCCGCGACACTTCCGCTGCTTGGTTTTGCCCTCATCGCACTCATGACGGACCCAGCCGATATGACTATCCCCGCTGTTCACATTGCGACGATCATTATCGGACTCTTAGCGATGGGGTGCTTTTTGCTACAAATATATGTCGCACGCTCGTTGAATTTAGGCGCACCCGATATCTGGTAAATCAATTAAAGGCCCACCTGAATTCGCTTGACAGTATGAGCGCATTTCGTGATGATAGAAATAACCATAAGCGTGAGGAGCAAGTGAGCCATGCAAAACGAAGAAATGCCACCAATGGATACAGGACAAGAATCTGTTTCGCAGCCTCCTAAAAAACGTCGTAGGCGCTTTGTTGTATTCGTGGTCGTCTTTGTACTTATGTTGGCGATCGGGGCCGGACTAGTAACATGGTACCAAATTACAAGAACCCCGAAACCTAAACCAACAGTAAAAGTAGGCGTTCTTATGGCGTTTACAGGTGGCTCAAGCAGTATGGGATATGGGACAATGAAAGGAATCCAACTAGCAAAGAAGCATTTGGGTGCTAACACCGTTGATATTATCCAGGCAGATTCGCAGTGCGACCCTAACGTCGCCCGGGAAGCGGTAAAAAAATTAATTGACCAAAGCGTTGCGGCAATTATTGGTGATGGTTGCTCAAGCGCGTCGGTGGCGGTTTTGCCCACCGCAAACAATACAAAAACACCTATGGTAAGTCCTTCTGCTTCGTCGACAACACTGAGTATTCCGAACGATTATTTTTTCAGAGTAGTGCCGCCCGATAGCTACCAAGCGACGTTTATGGCTGAGGCCATTCATAATAAAGGTATCCAAAAAGTTGCTGTTTTTTATACAAACGAGCCGTACGGTTCTAATATGAACAAAGCATTTCAGGAAAAGTTCGAGTCACTAGGTGGTAAAGTTGTAGCAACGGCGTATGCAGAACCCGACGACATTGCCCTATCGGCGCAGATACAGAAGTTAAAAGATTCGAATCCCGAAGGGATGTTTATTGCGCCGAATTCGGTAGTTTCGGCTACCGCGGCAATCCAGATAGCTCGTCAGGTAGGAATAAAAGTTCCGCTGTTCGGTGCCGATATCTTTTATGATCAAACGGTAATAAGTAATGCTCCAACGGCATCTGCCGGTCTTACCATTACCTCGTTCCCTACCGGCTCAACGACATTCAAGCAAATGCTTCAAAGTGAGTATAAGGTAGTTGAGCAGTTGTATGCCGCACCCCAAGCTTATGATGCGTTTGAGGCTATTTATCGGGCGATTCAACAGGGTGCGACAACCGGAGAGCAAATTAAGAATACTCTACCTCAAATATCCTTTAATGGCATGTCGGCGGATATAAAATTTGATGAAAATGGTGAAGAGAAAGGCGATGGATACGATTATGACGTACTTCAGGTGCAAAATGGTACGTTTGTGAAACTCGATAAAATGTAGCTTATGAATATCCGCCCTAAGTTTATTATGCTCTTTCTTGCGATCGGTTTGCTGCCGGTAGTGGTTGTGGGTGTAATTGCTTATAGTGCGATGAGCGCCGCGCTTCGTAATTCAACGGTCGACCAATTATCCAGCACTGCTGTGAAGCAGGAGCAGCGTATTACAAACCTCCTTCAGACCAAGCAGGAAGAGGTAGTGAAATTTGCAAACCGGTATGATTTGCAGTTGACGCTTCGTAGCTACGTGGCACAGCCAAATAAGGCAAACCGCGATGCTCTTGCTGCGATCCTTCAATCAAAGAAGACAGAGGCATCTTCGATCGAGTCGCTACAACTGACGGATACCTCAGGAAACATAATCGCGTCGTCTGCGGGAACCCAAGTTGCTATCCAGGCCCCCGAAACAAATGATGGTATTGCGGTACGAAAAGACCCACAAGATGGTTTTACAAAACTCTATATTACCACGGGAGTGAGTATTAATCGCCAGCGCGCTGCCACGGTCATGGCAGTATTTCGTACTGATGATTTTACGGCAGTCGTCCAAGATTACACTGGGCTTGGAAATACGGGCGAAACAGTCGTGGCATCAAAAGATGGGATTTCGCTTTTTCCTCTGAGGTTTGATACAGATGCGGCGGTAAAGACGAATGTGAGCAGTTTAGATATGTTTAATGATCAAAATACCTCGTACCGTGAGTTGCTTGACTATAGAAATGAGTCGGTTATCGTAGTTTCACACAAGCTTGAAACGGCCGATTGGGCAGTTGCAACAAAAATCGATACAAGCGAAGCGTACGCATCTATAATTACGCTTCGTAATGGCTTAGCAGCAATTCTCACCGCTGTAATAGTAGTGATTATCATCGTAACGCTGTTTTTCACGCGCCTTCTTACGCGCCCTATCATCCAATTGAGCGAAGCATCAAAAAGAATCGGCCGAGGTGATTTTATGACACGAGTACCTGTGACGCGTCGCGATGAAATCGGAGCCCTGGCAAATAGTATCAATACAATGGAGCAAAACCTCAATGAAATGGTTGGGAGTATAGAATCTCAGCGTCAACGTCTTCAGGTAATTCTCGATAGCACGACAGAAGGTATCTTTGCAATCGATGATCGAGGGAAGATCATCATTGCTAACTCGGCCGCCACGCGACTCACTCAGATGAAACCGGAAATACTCGTGGGCCAAAGTATGCACGATCTCTTTACGTGGCGCCAAAACCAACAGTCTTTTTTGGTAGACTATGATGTAGGTGAGGTAAAAGTATACCGTAACCTCCAGTATACCGACAAAAAAGGCATCGAACGCTACGTAAAGCTTATCGTCGCGCCGGTGAGTGATAAAGTAAAAAGAGGCAGCACGCGTGCAATCGTTACTATTCATGATGAAACATCGAGCCACGAACTTGAAAACATGAAGACGGATTTTGTCTCGATGGCGGCGCATGAGCTTCGCACACCGCTGACTGCCGTGAGGGGCTATCTTGAAGTTGCATTATATAAAAATGAACATGATGCACACGAAGATGTGATCCCGTTTGTACGCCAGGCGCTTAAAAATGTCGATGTACTAGGAGGCTTGATCAATAATTTGCTTGATGTCACTAGGATTGAAAAAGGAACATTACTTCTCACTATGGAGAAGGTTGATCTTGCCGCGGATGTTGTTCAGGCGGTAGAAGCCCTTCAGTTTACGGCTGCTGATAAGCAGTTGACGCTCCGCTACGATGGCCCAAAGAAGGGATGCTTTGTTGTGGCGGACCAGCTTGCTCTTCATGAAGTGACTACCAATCTATTATCCAATGCCGTGAAGTATACGCGTGAAAAAGGTACTATTGTCGTTACGCTCACTCAAGCTGACAATGTATATGAAGTTGCCGTGAAAGACACAGGTATCGGTATTCCGGAGACGGCTCTTTCGCATCTATTTCGCAAGTTTTATCGTGTTCATGGCGGCCTGGCAACAAGTAGCAGCGGAACGGGCTTGGGGCTTTATATCGCAAAATCCATACTAAAGCGTCATAATGGGACTATTCGGGTAGAGTCGAAAGAAGGCGTTGGATCAACTTTCACTTTTGCGCTTCCCATATTTACCCAGCAGCTGTTAGATGAAATGCATCCGCAATCCGATGAAGAACCGGGAGTAAACATAAGGAGAAAACGTGGCTGGCTTACAAAAAATATTACTCGTTGAGGACAATGTCGAACTAAGAACTATCTACGAACAGTTTTTGCGGCATAGGGGTTATTTTATTACGTCTGCGGTTGACGGAGAAGATGCGCTCAAAAAAGCCAAGGAGCTCAAACCCGACCTTATATTTCTTGATATTATGATGCCGCACCTCGATGGATTTCGTGTTTTGAAATTGCTGCGCCACGACGAGCAATACGGATGTACGAGGACAAAAATTGTGCTTCTTACAAACCTAGGTGATTCAAGTCGAGTTGACGCTGAAGTAAAAAAAGATATGGATGGGTACGTCATCAAGGCAGAAATCAACTTGGGTGATCTTGTAGAGATAATCAAATCATTCGAAGAGTCTGCGAAGAATTAGACAAAAATAGCCCCTACAGCGAAGGGCTATTTTAAAGGCACAAAAGACTATACTTTCTTTACTTGGAGCGCATCAAGCTCGACAGGAGTGTCGCGGCCAAACATGCTGACCATGACTTTGATCTTACCTTTTTGGTTGTCGATTTCGCTGATTGCACCGTCAAATCCTTTGAACGGCCCATCGGTGATTGATACCACTTCACCGATTGAAAAGTCGATATGATGTTTTGGATCATCAACGCCCATGCGTTTTTTGATCTTAGAAATTTCATTATCTGAAACTGGTGTCGGTTCGGTACCGCTTCCAACAAACCCAGTAACACCTGGAGTATTACGTACGATGTACCATGTCTCGTCTGTCAATTTCATTTCTACGAGTACATAACCCTGGAAGATCTTTTTGTCGGCAACTTTACGTTTACCGTTTTTGATTTCGATCTGTTTTTCCTTAGGAACCATTACATCGAAGATTTTGTCCGCCATATCAACTGCGTTGATGCGCTGGCGGATGCTCTCCGCTACCTTTTCTTCGTAGCCGCTGTATGTGTGTACCGCGTACCATTGCCTACTTGAGTCGTATCGATTTGCCATAGTTCCTTTATCCTAAAATTAATTGAAATACGTATTTAAATAATGCATCGAGAAGAAGGATTAGCACAACAAAAAATGCTGTAAATCCAAGAAGTGCGGCTGTCATGCTCCATGTTGCTTGCCGATTAGGCCAGCGAACCTGCTTAAGTTCTTGCCATGCTCCTTTGAAATAGCCCCCGATCGCAATGATCGGATTAACACCCTTCTCTCTCTTTTTTTCTACAGGCGCAACCGCAGGTGCGGCTACTACTGCCTCTTCAATTTTTTTGGTTTTTTTCTTGCCGTCGTCTTTCGCGCTCACGCGTACAACAGTCGCTTCATTCTTTTTTGCTGCTTTGCCTTTTGCCACGTTTTCGCTCCCAAATTAAAAGTCTGCCGTAGCAGACTGTCAAGTAGTATTGTACCTTGCTATTCTTCTGAGGTCAAGCATGGTACCATAAAATGAATGGAAATAGCATGCTATGGAATTTTATTTGCAAGTAGTGCTGTGCTGGTTTTAATTTTTGTATTGCTCCGCATATCGCTTCAACGGCTTCGTATCCGACGTTCGGATATGGTTTCATCAGATATTCCAACCATCTCGCTGTGTATCCCCGCGCGAAATGAAAAGCACGCTCTGTCTGAATGTCTTGAACGCGTACTAGCGAGCGACTATCCCAAGCTCGAAGTTCTTGTGCTTGACGATAACTCTCAGGACGATACTTCTATCATTATAAAATCGTTCGCTCATGCGGGGGTCCGCTTCATACCAGGTAAACCGTTGCCTAGAGGGTGGCTGGGGCGTAACTATGCATTGGATACGCTTGCGCGAGAAGCTAGCGGGACACACGTTGTTTTTATGGATGTCGATACGCATATTACGCCGCGTACGATAAGTCAATTAGTCGGGTATGGCCAGAGCGAGAAAAAAGACATGATTTCTGTTATTCCAAGGCGCTACGATACGTATCGAGCCAATGTGCTTTTTGGTACGCTACGTTACTTCTGGCAATGCATTTTTGGGCAGATAGGCCGGGTAACGGCATCGGGTTCTCTTTGGATGATCAAACGGAACCTATTGCTTGGTTTGCTGGATCGTATAAGCGAATTTAAGCGTAGCGTTGAACCCGAAAGTGCACTAGCAAGATCAGGAATAACGTACAATTGTATCATCTCTGATGAAGTCCTTGGTGTGGGATATGAAAAAAGATGGAAATCACAGCTCAAAACAAGCCAAAGGCTGCTCTATCCATTATTTGGAAAGAATATCCTAGGATTTATAGGAGGTTTTTTACTCTTCTTGCTTTTAAGTGCGCCGATACTGTTTGTTGTGGCCGGGGTGTTTGGGTGGAATGATATTCATACAATCGGTGCAGTTATCCTTTTAGGGTATGGGACTGTGTATGCTTTTTATCTTAAAGCTGTTTGGGTAAAGCGGTGGTGGCTCGGCATAGTACTATGGCCTTATGTATCTCTTCAGGAATTTATACTATTTATTGCAAGTGCCTGGGGGTATGGTTTCAAAAATATTACCTGGAAAGACCGCTCCATTTATACAGGTATGGAGGAAACAAAGGCCTAGCGTTTGTCGGATGATTCTACAGGAAGTACGAAGCTGAAGTTTGAACCGTGATTCAAGCGGCTATGAAAGTCAATTTTTGTGCCGAGTTTTTTTGCTAATTTCGCAGCGACATATAAGCCTAAGCCTGTGCCGCTTGTCTCGCGGGTACGGTAATCTTCTGACCGGTAAAACTTGTTAAAGATCTTTCCCTGGTCGCTTTTACTGATGCCGATGCCCGTGTCTTTAACCTCAAAGGTAAGGTGATCATCTTTGCGTGCTACGCGAAATGTAATACTTCCTTCTTTCGTATATTTAAGCGCGTTCGTAATGAAATTTTGGAGAAGCTCCTTAAGATATAAGGAACTAGCACTGACGTGTCCTAAATGCGAATCAAGATCCAAATTGAAATGCAGTTTTTTTGCCTCGGCCTGAGGGGCGTATTCTTTATAAAGATCATCAACGAGAGCTCGTACAGTGATCGTCTCAGGAGTGTCGGCGACACCTCTTTCTGCTCGCGAAAGAGTGCTAAGGTCATTCACCATCTTTGCCAGGTACACAACTTGTTCGTGGGCAGCGTCAAGACTATCTTTTAGTACAGTTTCACCGATATCGGGTCGTCCAAGCATGATCTGAAGATTACTGAGCGTTCCTTCCATGATGGTGATTGGCGTGCGAAGCTCGTGGCTTACGACACTAATAAATTCATCGCGCTCCTCTTCAAGGCTTTTGGTTTTAGTAATATCACGCAGAATAAGAATATAGCCGTCCTGATTTTGGCTTGATGTCGTCTTTGACATGGAGTAACTACTTCGAATCGGTGAATACGTCAGCTCTATACGCAGTACATCGCCTTCAAGGTCGAGTGTGACATCATCGCGAATAGCAACGCCTCGGTTTGCCTTGAGGTCCTTCATGATGTCAACTGTAGCGCCACTTTTATCTTGAAGAGTTAGTATCTCTTTGATGTGCTTACCATTCAGATCGGCGTTGGTATCAAGCAAATTAAGACATGCGGCATTATAAACACGTACGACTCCATCTTTGTCGATGCTTAAAATCGCATCGGCCAAGTTATTGACAAGCGTTAGGATGCGATCGCGCTGTAGTGCCTCTCTGGCCTGACTTCGGCTTGAGTTAATCTCTTGGACCCTTCCAAGCGCTACGGCAGTAAGCCCAAGCGCTACGACTCCCGCCGCGATAACTGTATTTGTGGCAAACACTCCTGGACTAAAGTGGAGTGTGCTATCAAGAAGGCTCGTAAGAATAAGAAGTGCAATACTAAACCACAGTCCTCGTTTTGAAAAATAGATATAAGACACAAGAAAAAGGACCGTCCATAGTGGTGTCAATGAAGTGCTGAAGCTCGATATAAAGAGAAGGGTGAGCATCACGAGCACGTGGTTTACCGCCAAATAAAGCCACGCGCCTCGTTTGTATTTGATCGGAAAAATAAATTGAACGATCCCGGCGATCACCCAGGGAATCATAATGCCGAGCACGGCAAAATCGGTTGTTGGGTAACGGAAAGAATCGATCTTAGAAAAGTGGATAATACATGTATATGTTGTTAATAGGGGTGGAATAATAAGTGACGTGAACCGAATGATACGCGCGGTGCGTGGATCAATTTTAACTTTTCCCCTAAACATGCTTATGGTTATTATACAAATAATCGCATAGCTTTGAAAGCACGATTGCTATATAGAGGGAGTTTCGGATTTGAGGAGTCGCCGATGACTTTTGTAGTTTGGGTCACCTGCTTCAACAAGGCGCCAAAAGCTTTCAGAGTGATTCATTTCAATCGTATGGCTCAACTCGTGGATTAATACATAGTCAATAAGTTCAAACGGGAGCTTCATAAGTGCGATGTTTAGGCTGATCGTACCATTGGAGCTACAGCTTCCCCATCGCCCACTTGCGTGAGAAAACCGTACTTTTTTGTAGTGAAATCCGTGAGTATCGGCTAGGAACGCAAGCCGTTTAGGAAGATAACTTTTTGCCTCGAGTCGCATAGCCTGCTGGACGACACTTCGTATCTCTTTTGTTATTGTGCTTTCATTAAGCTGCTTTCCCTCGGGAAGATGCACGATAATCTGCTGACCATGCCTCGCTACCAAAAACCGTCCGGTTGTTGCACGCACGAGTAGCGAGTGGCTTTTGCCGATTTGCATCCCATCTGTAAAAACTACTTCTTTTTGGTGATCTTCAAGGAGTTGCCGAAGTTCGTGGCGAGAGTTTTTGATAAGCCGTTTTACCAGAAAAAGAGGTGCGTAAAGAGGTAGCGAAGCCCGAAGACCACCATCTGGCGCTACCCTTAAGCGTACATTGGTAGCTTTGGCGCTTCTCCTAACGGGAATGGTGCCAAATTCTTCGTCGATAATACGCGACGTCACGGTCAATACTCCTTTTAAGCACCTCTAGCGAACAACGATACGTCCTGCTCCTCGATCAGGGCGTATGGGTGCCTTTTGGTGTCCGGAGATTTCGGTCCGTGGAGCGGACAGGCGCTTTAGTACTACCTTGGCCTGAGTTGCATAAGTATGCTTGCCGCTTACTACTAATGGTTTTTCAATAGTGTTCGGAGGTGTGAAGTGTTTGAGGGCTTTAGTATATTCTTCACTTGATGAATGCTTATGTGTTTGCATAAAGCGCGCTTTTGCCGTTGCCTCATCGGTTTGAACCCAAACATATAAAATGCTGTATCCTGCTTGGCGGGCTTTTTTGGCCAATTCGCTTCGTTCCGTGCGGCTTTCCGCTGCACCATCGTAAATAATAGATTGATTGGTTTTTAGCAGTTCATCAAGTTGCAATTCCATAACGGCCTTTATGTCTCCTTGAACGAAATCGGCTAGCTTTTCTTGGCTTACTCGTGGAGCACCAAATGTCGAAGCAAACTTTTCGGCAAAAAAACTCTTACCGCACCCTGGAATTCCTACCGTGACGATCAAATGCGGTTTAGCAAGACTCAAGTGTTTCATAAGGAATAGTATAGCAAGTTTGTGCCGTAAGGTGCAAAGCTACAATAAATATTACATCACAAACAAATTGACCAGTGGAAAAAACAATGATACGATAACATTAAATCAACGGTGTAGAGATTACGGGAGGATCTATGCGCAAATTTTATCTTAGCCTGGCGGGACTGGCGATTGTACTGGGTGCGGTTTTATTGCTCAATGTTTTTAATGGACAGTCGAATGCGGCACTGCCACGAGATTGTGACAGTAATGCGATCATTCACTGCGGGGCGGGTGACGTAAATGAGCTGACGCAAAAAGTAAACGAAAATAAAACTGGTGACTTATCAACCATTTATGGTGCATACGGTATTACTAGCTCAATGTTTGCAAGCGCGAAAATGGGCGAGGTTCGAAAAGACGGAACCGTTGTGGTAGATGGCCAAGTCGTTGCAACCGATGCAATGAGTATCGGTCGTCAAAAGCTGGCCGGAAGCACTGCTAAAACTATTGGTGGTAAAACATACTATAATTCACCACCGAGCACTTCTTTTAGGAGTAATTCTATCGTCGCATTCGTGTTCTTTGATGCAAATGGCGTCTTTAAAAGTGCGATCATTACCTCCTGTGGTAATCCGGTTGAAGGAAAGCCGAAACCAAAACCAGCTTATAAGTGTGATAGCCTGACACCGGCCGCGGTTACGCGTACCAAATACAACTTTACTGCGAGTGCGAGCGCAAGTGGTGGGGCTACCGTGACTAACTATACCTTCGACTTTGGTGATGGTAAGACGGCAACCGGCGGAAACGTTGCTTCGCACGAATATGCTAAAGCTGGTGCCTACACTATTAAAGTAACAGCAAATATTTCAGTAAATGGCACAAACAAGCCCGCAACTGGCACGCAATGCCAAACGACGATTACTATAGCTGCTCCTGCTTATGCCTGTGATGCACTTACGATTCGCTCGATTGACCTTTCTGCCCGTCACTATGCGTATGATCTTAGTTATACGGCTAAAAATGGTGCCGCGCTTCAGTCTGTCGACTACGACTTTGGTGATGGCAAGACTCAAAATGGTGTCAGCGCAGAGGACGCAAAGACCGTGGAACATACTTACGAAAAGGCTGGTAGCTACAAAACAACTGCTACACTTCATTTTTCTGTCGATGGCGCGGTAAAAGATGTTAAATGTGAGGTTTCTATCACTACCAACCCTGATATGTGTCCACTCAACCCGACATTGCCTAAGGATGACGCGCGTTGCACACCCTGTCCTGTGCCTGGCAAAGAGCAATATCCAAAAGATAGTCCTCTCTGCGTGGCGCCAACCGTTCCAGAACTCCCTAAGACAGGTCCGATGGATCTCCTCTTTGGAGGACTCGGCATCAGCTCGATTGTTGCGGCCGGCTATTACTGGTTCGCGAGTCGTCGCGGTCTCCTTCAGGCACTTCTTAACCGCTAGTCCGTATTCACGGTGAACGTTTTACGCTATACTAGCACGGTATGAATTCACTGCTTTCCCGTCACTCCCCGTTCCGTATATTCTTTGTTTCCGCGCTCATTACATTTGCCTCACTAGTTCTTGTGTGGAGCTATCTGGGCTTCAGTGCCATGCTCGTTGCACTGATGTTAATGGTGATCGAAATTACCTTCAGCTTCGATAACGCCATTATCAATGCACGCGTGCTTGCCACAATGACACCATTTTGGCAGAAGATGTTTATTACCGTCGGCATCCTCATTGCTGTATTTGGAATGAGAATAGTATTTCCTATACTTATCGTTATGTTTTCGGCTGGGTTGCCGTGGAATGAGGTGATTAATCTCGCATTTCATGATCCTGAGTTATATGCCAAAGCTCTCCATGGAGCGCATCCTAGTATCGCCTCGTTTGGTGGCATGTTCCTTCTCATGCTTTCGCTTCATTTCTTCTTTGATACATCACGCACTGTTCGGTGGCTGGGACCAATCGAGCGGCCACTTCAGATTATTGGGCGCAAATGGCTTCATGCCGTCGTATGTTTTTTTGTGCTAGTCGTGCTTATGGTGTTGCCATTCAATCATCACCCACAAGAAACACTCTTTGCTGGCCTAGCCGGAATTATTACGTACGCGTTTATCCATGGCGCATCGGAAATATTTACAAAACAGCGCGAAAATGCCCTTAAGAAAGCAGACGGCGGCAAGCTCTCTCGAAGACATCTTGCGCTTGCCGGTTTGTCATCTTTTATATATCTTGAAATTCTTGACGCAAGTTTTAGTTTTGACGGTGTGATTGGTGCGTTTGCTATTACTCAAGATGTCATTTTGATCGCAATTGGGCTCGGTGTAGGCGCGCTATGGGTACGATCGCTCACTCTTTACCTTGTGCATCATAAAGTTTTAGAAGTATATCGTTATTTAGAGCACGGTGCGCACTATGTTATCGGCATTCTCTCTATCACGCTCCTTGTCGGACTTTTTTACGAAATTCCCGAAGCCGTAGCTGGACTTATCGGCATCGTAGTGATCAGTCTTTCTATAGCGAGTTCAGTCGCATATAAGAAACTCGAAGAGTCGAGTTGATATACTAGGAAGACTATTCTATGAGGTTTGTGGCCTGTAATTTATGTATGAATCGGTGAAGGCCCGGATCGAACATGCCAATAGGCGCCCCGAGTACTTCATCGATACCCCACCACCTTACATCCGCGAATTTTCAGGTTCGATAGTGAGAGGCGTGGATTCGTCGGCCATTAGGGCATACCACAACGACACGTCTGTATGCCGGCCCTGTCCATTCGTCTCCGTCACAGTGATAAATTGAGGTTTTTTATGAAGAAAAACTGCTGGAATGCCCAATTCTTCGTCGCACTCGCGCCTAACCGTTTCGACAGGATCTTCATCAGGATCCACATGCCCTCCGGCAGGTATCCATAGTTGTGCGAGCAGATGGTCTTGCAATAAAATCTTGTGATTATTAGTGTCAAATATCGCAAAGTAACTCACGAAGTGTTTTGGCGGTACATCAGGCTTTTGAATACGATACAGGGGTGCCCCGCTCTTTATCCACTCAAGTACGTTTTCTTTATGGTTTATCTCTATGCCATCAAACGGGAGGAGCTCATCAACAAGTTGGTATGTCACATCACGCATATTATTTGCTCGTTCATGCTATCTAGCATATAAGGATACAGTGCGTCTGTCTATTATGGATGTGACTAACACGACGTTATTGAGCTTGGCGTTTCACTATGGAGGAAACTCTCCTTTAAAAAGTTTTTTGTGCAAGGAACTTATAGAGTATGTCGTTTGCACTTCTCATGCTATAATATCTTTCGAGTACAGGGGCATAGTACAACGGTTAGTATAGCGGTCTCCAAAACCGTAGATTGAGGTTCGATTCCTCATGCCCCTGCCACGAAAATAACCAAACGTTTGTTTGGTTATTTTATGATTAAGAGATGGGTGTATCGGGTCACGATCGCGACAGCTTTTAGCTGACGCAAGATCGTGGTTCGGTGTTGCGTCATGAAATTCTGAAAAAAGTTTACTTTCGTTAGAATGAACAGGCGAAAGAGGCTAGCTGATTCCACGTGCCCTCTACCAAAAAGCTAATTGTCTTAGTCCGCATCGCCAGAGCGGCATATTACGTTAAATCTGCTCTAGTCTGCCATCTTTTAGCTTCAACACTTGATCGCACTGCTTGGCTAGGGCCAGATCATGAGTGACGAGTATAATAGTTACTCCTTCATCTTTACATAGTTGCTGTAGAAGGTGGAATATCTGGGTGCCAGTTTCGCTGTCGAGGTTGCCGGTTGGCTCGTCGGCTAGGATAACGCTCGGCTGATTAGCCAGCGCTCGGGCAATTGCGACACGCTGCTGCTGGCCACCTGACAATTTGGCAGGGTGACGTTTTTGCTGATCGGGAGTGATTCCGACTTGATGAAGTAGGTGTGTGGCTCGTGTCCGTCGCTCTCGGTAGTGGACGCCAGTGAATTCCATGGGCATCATTACGTTTTCGAGTGCGCTGAGATTCGGAATGAGGTAAAACGATTGGAAGATAAAGCCGATTTGCCTACCCCTGTACAACGTTAACTTTCGGTCATGGAGCCTTGTGATATTGCGATCGTCGATTACGATAGAGCCATCTGTCGCGGTATCCAGACCTCCGAGCAAACTCAACAGGGTACTCTTGCCGCTACCACTTTTACCTATGATAGCCGTAAATGAGCCCTCGGGTACTGTAAAGTTTATGTCATGAATTACCGGCAGTGTACCCGACGCGGTTTTAAATGTTTTCTCTAAGTGTGAAACGGTTATCATATTATGAATCTCCTCTCATAATTTGTGCAGGGCGTACTTTGGCGATGAGGAAAGCCGGTAGAATAGTGGCGATGAGTGCGATACCTAACGTAGCAAGCAGGCCGTAGATAATACTGTGCCAGTCAAGATAGGTAGTTATTTGCTCGGTCATTTGCCTGGCCATCTCTATTGGTTGTTCGTACACGGTCGAAGCGCCGCCAGGATTATTGGAACTTGTTTGTTTGATATTGTTCGATAGCAGCGCTCCGAGGATGCTATTACTGGCAAGGACAGCAAAGACAAGGCCGATAGCAGCACCAATGAGTGTCAGTACGGTGGATTCAATCATAAACTGGGCTACTATCTTCGTATTAGTGGCGCCGAGCGCTTTTAATACACCGATTTCCTTGGTACGCTCCCGTACTACCAGTAACATGGTGAGAAGTATGGTTAATGCGCCAGCTGCCAGGGCAACGACCAACGTAATGAGCGAAATACTGGCAACGCTTTCGAGGCCTGCGGCGACCTGCGCGGCATCCTGCTGCAGGACTTGAATGTCAACCTGGTTATGCAAAGTTGCTAAAGTGTCTGATTTAAGTTTTGCCAACACCTCGAGGGAGGTCGCAACCAGAACGACGACAGGCACCTGGTGCTTGTCTCCTTTGAGGGTTCGAACTGTTTCGAATGGCGCTAGTATGCGGTTATCACCAGTCGAGGTGCCGGTATCGAAAATGCCGGCTATTTTAAGTGTTTTGCCTGCGATCGTCAGCGTGTCCCCCGTGCTGAGTTTGTTTTTTGTGGCGAGCGCTTTGCCAATCATGATATCGTCCGGCTTATGCGGATTAAGCGATTGGCCTTCGACGGCCACAATTTTATTGCCTCGGGAATCAATATTGGTCGTTGTACCTTCTACGATAATTGCCGGAATAGAAGGCTTAAATGCTCCCTGCGGATCTGTTTTTAGCTGATCTTGACTGATAGTCGAGTGCAAGTTTGTCTTGGGGAGCGATGTAGCATTTTCCGAAGAGACAGGGAACGAGTTTTTATTCTTCTCGTCGTTTTCTTTTTTGATCTTCTCGTTAACTGCGGCCTCGTCCGGGTGCTGTACGGCCATCGTCGTAATCTTGACTACCTGGGAAACATTAGGTAGTTTGGCAAGCTTATCGGTGTCGCTGTCGGAGAGAGTTGCCGTTCCCTCTGCGGAACCAAGGGGTAGTACGAGTAGGCTGGCGCCAATATTTTCCCGTATTTTTTTGTCGTTGGCTTTTACTGTCTGATGAGCCAGGGCCATCGAGAAAGCCAACCCTAGACTAACGGCAATAATGACCGAAAAGCCGATTGTACGTAGAGTGTTACGAAAGGTATTTTTTATGCCGCGGGCAATGACGCTCATTAAATATCTCCTTATAAGTTATTTTCTATAACTAGAAAACCATTGCAGCGTGAACTTAAACTGAAGTTGCCCTTGGAAGGCGTACGGTAATTGTAGTTCCCCGGTCGCTTTTGGCATCGATAGTACCGCCGGCGGCATTGACGATGTTTTTAGCGACAGCCAATCCCAGCCCAAAGCCGGACTGACGGCCTGAACTACTTCCACGGTAAAATCGCTCAAAAATATGAGGAATATCTTTTGCGAGAATGCCTGGCCCACCGTCCTGTATGTCTAGCTCGTATACTTTACCCTTAGGCTGGCATGTAATCTGTACGGTGCTTTTTGGCGGGCTGTATTTACAGGCATTATCCAGAATAATAAGGAGAATTTCTGTCAGATCGCTAGTATGTATAGCTAGGCGTGCATCTTGTGCCGGTACTACGATATGTAGCTTGCGGCTTAGGATACCCGGCTGGAGCACTTTTTGGGCAGCAGTGAGTGCTTCTTGCAGACTGGCCTCTGTCTGTGGCTTGGGGCGTGTGACGGGCTCGGCCAGCTGTAGCAGCCGTTCTGTTAGCCGCTGTAAGCGGTCAACTTCTGCCAGGCTGCTGTCGATCATGGCATTCATTGCCTTTTTTGAACGCAAGTCGCTTTTTCGGGCAACCTGCAACTCGGCCTTGAGTGCCGTTAAGGGTGTGCGGAGTTCATGGCTGGCATCGGTAGCAAAATGGGCCTGTGCTTCGTAGCTTTTTTGAATTGGTTTTAACGTACGTCGGGCTAGTGCATAACTTGTCAACGTGCCAGCACCCAGCGTAAAAAGATTAAAAAACACCAAACTTTGCAATGTGCGATCCTTGCTGTTCTGAACAACGCCGACAGCAGGCCCTACTGATACGCTCTGAGACGCCACCCAAGTAACTTCGTTGCCGGCAACGCTGTACAGCCACACACTGGCTGTTAAGCTCAGCGTCATCAGAATAGTAACGTACAAGCACGTTAAGCGAACAGTCGCACTGCTGAAATGGGGCACTATAGATGCTCCAATTTATAGCCCAGCCCCTTGACCGTATGGATAAGCGGATACGAGAATGGACGGTCAATCTTTCGCCGGAGGGCTTTGATATGCACCTCCACATTATTGGCGATGATGACCGCGTCGTAGTCCCATATCCTGGCGATAATGGCTTCCTTGGATAGAATTTGTCCAGGATGCTGCATAAAGTATTCCAGTAAACTGAGTTCTTTTGCTGTGAGCGTAAGATGCTTGCCGCTACGGGTGACGGTCTTTCTGGTCATGTCGAGCATGAGTTCGTCGTAGGTAAGGACCACCGGGCGCACCTCCAGCGCTCGTCGGGATAGTGCGCGTACACGAGCAACGAGCTCATTAAAGTCAAAAGGCTTGGTCATGTAATCGTCAGCTCCGCAGTTGAGGCCATCGATTTTGTCTTGTGTTTTGCCGCGAGCCGTCAAGAGGAGAATAGGCGTTACATTGTTGCGGTTACGAAGCTCTTTGCATAATTCCGTACCCTCCATTGAGCCTGGCAGACGTCGATCGAGGATGAGTACCTGGTAGGTATTTTCGTCGATTAGCCGAAGTGCTTCATCCCCTGTGTCACAGACGTCGACCGCAAAGGCTTCCAAGGTAAGGCCACGTTTTATGAGATGGGCAATTTTTTGCTCATCTTCGACAACAAGGATTCGCATACTATGGTAGCTTAAGGCTTTTCTGGCGATTTTACAACGCCACTGTCGCCATCGCTGCCGTTGATCTCTGTGGAGTTAACCGGGCCTTTTGCGCCGTCCGGGAGTTTGTCTATATCGCCAGAGTTTCCACTCATGGGCGTTGCGGAAGTGTCGGTTTTGGGCAGTTCTGGCTTCCGCAGGCTAACGATTAGCCCGACACTTCCTATAAGTAGAGCTGCAATGGCTATGCCTAAAATTATAAAAAGCTTTTTGGAGCTAGATTTATCATGTTGTTGTTCCATGCCTTTAGATTACCTATGCAACCTGAAATTACCATGAAGCTACCTGAAAGCGAATTGTATGATGGAAAGTTGAGTCTCAGAATAGACATTACTATCAAAACTGCCTTTCGGTGCGTCGATTTATATATGAGTCAGCCTAAGATATAATTAGACTAGAGTCAGCTAAAATCTTGGGAGGAAGTTTTGCTTTATTTGGCGTTGCCGGAGCATTAGTGGCACGCTTTGCGGGCAAGTTAACCAACAAGGGTATTGCCAAAGGTGCTACCGGAGCATACTTGGCTATTATGCTCGTATCGTTTGGCCTTCTATGGATGGGCGCTCATAGCGTAGTTATGCTGGCAATCGGAGTAGTGCTGATGGATATGGCTTGCCAGGCCTTACATGTAACCAACCAAAGCCTGATATATTCTATCCGGCCCGAAATGCAAAGTCGGTTGGCAACTGTCTATATGACAAGCTTTATTTTGTCCGGTGCCGTAGGGACAGCTTTGGCCGCCCTAATGTATGGCCAGTATGGCTGGATGGGGGTTTGCATGGTGGGCGGAGGCGCAGCGTGCATTGGGCTGATGGGCTGGTTGCATGAACGCTACTTAACTTCAAATAAAGTTCGGTAGTTGTCCACGAACTCCTGCCAAGTGAAATAACAGAGGTAATTTTTTATATACGAGTAACGATAGACTCGGATTTTTTATTCTATCTCAGTTATTTGTCGATCGGCATGTAGAAGTCTTTGCGTTTGTCATAGCCACAATCACATTTCTTGATAATTCCTTTTTTTCCAGCTCGCACAAACGATTAGCGAGGACGTTGGCTGCAATTCTTTCTTCAGAAGTGAGAAATTCGTATCCATCCGTTTCATATTTTCAGAATAACATACTTGCATTATAAAAGTAAAGTTTGCTATAGTTGAACATACGTAACGAGATATAAGAATAAAAAAAAGGAGATCATTAGTATGATGCAAAAGATGGGCGCAGCCATAGCTGTATTTGTTATTCGTGTGCCAAAACAGCTAAAGATGTGGAGCTACAAAAAACAGCCAGTGAAGCTAGTTTATAATTATAAACGTACGCTTACTACGGAGGTTTTATGAAAAAGGAAAAACACAGCATCCTCGCCAAGCCGCAGAATCTGAAGACGTTCTATCACCTGCTCGCTAATACCCTTGTCGTTGGCGTGATGAATTTTACGGTATGGTTCGCGATCACGTTCTTTGTGTATTTGCAGACCAAGTCAGTTTTTGCGATAACCACCATTGCCGGGCTTTATCTGGTTCTGACATCTTTATCTGGATTTTGGTTCGGTAGTCTGGTTGATCATCACAAGAAAAAGACGATGATGCTGGTGTCGAGCTTTGGCTCACTCGTGCTCTATGCAATCTGCTTCGTGGTTTACCAGTTGGCACCGGATGGAGCATTCAAAGATCCAGCTAGTGTGACACTATGGTCCTTTGTGGTGCTGCTCATGATTGGAGTGATCATCGGGAACATTCGGACGATTGCCATGCCAACGCTTGTCACGATCCTGATTCCTGAGGACCGACGTGATAAAGCTAACGGACTGGTGGGAACTGTATCGGGTATTTCATTCCTAGTTACCTCGGTGATCAGCGGATTGCTAGTGGGTCATTCTGGGATGTTCCTTGTGCTCATTCTGGCGATGGGCATCACAGTCGTGGCGATCCTTCATCTTTGGTTTGTGAATGTTCCTGAAAAAGGCATCGTTCATACGGGGGATAAGCCAAAGAAAATAGACATCAGGGGTACAATCGCCGTGATTACTGCGATTCCTGGTCTTGTTGCTCTGATTATGTTCACGACATTCAATAATTTCTTAGGTGGTGTGTTCATGGCGTTGATGGATCCATACGGCTTGTCACTGGTTTCGGTGCAAGTTTGGGGGCTTTTATGGGGATTTTTGAGCTGCGGGTTAATCGTAGGTGGATTGCTAATCGCCAAAAAAGGTCTGGGCAAAAATCCGCTAAAGACCATGTTAGTCGCAAACATTATCATATGGATCGTCAGCAGCGTTTTTACTATTCAGGCATCGATTATCTTACTGACAGTCGGGATGTTGATTTATATGATCGTTATGCCATATATTGAAGCGTCGGAGCAAACGATTTTACAAAAAGTTGTGCCGTTTGAGCGCCAGGGACGTGTGTTTGGGTTTGCGCAGAGCGTCGAATTGGCTGCCGCGCCACTGACCGCCTTTTTGATTGGGCCGATCGCGCAGTTTATCTTTATTCCGTTTATGACAACCGGCGCTGGTGTCGACTTGATTGGCGGGTGGTTTGGGACAGGGCCCGACCGCGGGATAGCGCTCGTCTTTGTGTTGACGGGAATCATCGGACTTATCGTGACGTCAATTGCTCTGGGATCAAAGTATTACAGACAGCTCTCCGGACGCTACTTGACTCGCCCTGCGCCAGCTGAAGAAACAACTGTCTCTACGGCGGACTAGTACGCTATAATAGACCTAATATTTATCTACATGGTAAACAAACATATGGCTGTTGATGCACTTGTTGCGCCAGCCCTGATTATCGGGTATATCCTGACTCCCAAGGTCTGCCAAGCTTAGTAACAGATACAAAATGCCTCAAATATTGAGGCATTTTGTCTTGTTCTCGAACCTCTCCTCCATTCTACGAAAGAAGTTGACAAAGCGTATAAAGTAAACCAAAATGTATAATGTATCACGTGAATACACTACAACAATGACCTGTAAAGGCACTAATTACGATTGCGGCGCATCTTTTGAATCGGACGGTGACGACCATGCATCGAGAAATGGAGAGAAGTAATGAATGAGAACGAGATGACACTTCGTGTGACGTCCGCTGACGGTACGAAGATCGCCTACGACCGTAAAGGCACTGGCCCGGCGGTGATCCTCGTAGGCGGCACCCTAGACGACGGCGCTGAGAACGCGCCGCTAGCCAAGCTCCTTGCTAACGATTTCACGGTCTACAATTACGCACGACGCGGCCGGGGCGCCAGTGGCAATACACTGCCGTATGCCGTGGCGCGGGAGCTGGAGGACCTCGACGCGCTGATTGCGACAGCCGGCGGCTCAGCTCACGTGTACGGCTCCTCATCTGGCGGCGCCCTCGTGCTGGAGGCGGCAGCGGCAGGTTCGGCGATCGACAAGATCGCGGTGTGGGATACGCCGTACGTGATCGGGGACGACCAGTGGCCGAGGTTCAATCAGTACCTTGCGGACACCTACGAGGCATTCAAAGCCGGCCAGGACGAGAAGCTCCTGGAACTGTTTATGAAGCTTACCGGCGGATCCGACGCGGACATCGCGACTTACAAACAGCACCCGATGTGGGCCTCGTCCGTGGCGCTCGCCCACACGCTCGTCAAGGATGCTGAAGTCCTCAATGGCTACAAGATCCCCACGGACCGACTTGCCCGCATCACTCAGCCTGTCCTGGTGACCTCAGAGGGTTCGACCACGGATCCCCAGTTTGCAGGTCTCCCGTCCGATTTCTTCGAACGCGCCGCGAAAGCGATAACCGCTGCCATCCCTCAGGCCGAACGACACACGCTCGACGGGCAGGGGCACGTCGTCGCCCCCGAACACATAGTCCCTGTACTGAAGACGTTCTTCAACCAGTAACCCGTCGACTGATCAGGTCGCGACTGTGGGTCGCTTCGGAACGCAGGCTCACCGGCCACGTCAGCATCGGTCGGTGAGCGGCGACTCGAGGGTTCGACGACCATCACTTTGCCTGCGCAGTACATAAAACCAAGTTTCTAACTTCCGGCTAACAAGTATGAAGTTCTGGAGCAAGGGGTTCCAGCGCTGCCCGCACTCCCTGCCAAGCCAGGAATTATAAAATCAGAACTGTTATTCGGTTCTGATTTTTTGTTAGGCAATATAACTTCACGCATGATGCTCTGCCAAGAAATTATTCAATATCTACAGACTAAACTGTAGGTATCTTTGTTACAAAAAGTCAGTTAGGTTTTAGCCTCTGCTTAGGCCAATGTGTGTTCACATTGACAAAAAGTTGCTCCTTATACTATCATAAGGCCGTTCAGATAAGTATTGCTCTTAAGAAGAACATCGACAGGTGTCGCGGCATAGCCCGTCACCGCGTAGTGAGAGGACGCCACATGGCAGAGCTCGACCCCGCACAGGCTCAGGCTGCTGCGGAAAAGACAATGCAGGACGCCCAGGACGCCGCTGCGACCCAGGGCCAGGAGGCGCAGGACGAAGCGGAAGGAGCTGCGGAGGCCCCGTCGGCAACCGATGGCTCGGACAACGACAACGACTGGACGCATCCCGGAGGCTGGGGTGACGGTGTCGGCGATGACACCGGCGACTTCTTCGACAGCTGGGACTAGGAGGAGACATGTCGGAATCATTAAGTGCATCTGGCAGTGGCATGGGTGGTTGGATTGCCCGGCTGGTAAGCTGGGGGATCGCAAAGAAGCGCCCCAAAACCATCGCCGAAGCCGATGCTCTGGCAGGGCCGATGGTCAACCGCTGGGTCGCCGTCGCTGTCAGTGTCAGTTGGGTTCCTGGCAGCACTTTCGTGCTGGCAGGCGTGGACTTCAAGATTTTCCACGATCTGGCTAAGGTTTACGCCATTCCCGACTTCGACGTCGACGCCATGATGGTCGCCATCGGCGGATCCGTCGTCGGCCGAGGTGCGGCTGAGGCGGCCGGATGGGCTTTCGGCGTGGGATGGCTCACCAACCCGATCGTGGCAGGAGGCATCACTAAGGCACTCTCCGGCGCCATCATGGACTACATGAGAAGGGAATCTTCACTACCGGCAGCCTGACCCTGTCGATCGTGAGCCGGCGCGGGCCTTACCGCTCGTCGGCTCACGATCGCACCAAATAGTATTCAAATGAGAATTGGATAGTTGGCGTCAACCATAACCATAAGACTTTTTTGTTTGGTTTCATCAAGTCATGATGAATCAATTTCAATTGGCAATTTAGTATTTCTGGTTTGATATACTTAGCATATGAGTGAACATATGCACGAACGACCCGAGCCTGCGCATGAGCGTGATACTTTTCGCAAAGTCCTTCATGTACCCGTAGGTTACGGGCACGGAGAATACGACTCAGCCCTAGAGCAGGTGCAATTAGATATTTTTAGAGCGCATGGATACGATATTGTAGAAGACGATCCCTTTGATGCGGACAGCCCCATGGAGATGGGTATAGGTGTCCAGACCAATGTTAGAGATGGGTACGAACGTGACCAACGAATAGCCTACGAAGCTGGTGTTCGCATGCCAGAGTCTTTTGATGTTCGAGCTATGTTAGAGTATCCGGGCGCGGTTATTGCAAAACCATACGCATCTGATAGGGGCGATTTAAAATATTTGTTAGAGAGCCCAGAACAGAAACGACGCTTTGTGGCTTGGTTCATAGCCCAATCGAACTTAGATACTCTTTTTAAAGACGGTGACATTGATGACGACTTGGTACAGAACTTATTAACCCAAGTGGCAAACGGCGAGGTAGATCAGGAAAAGCTCGAGGGGTGGATATTTGAAGAGCAGATTATAACTCCCGGAACATACAATACCTCATTTCGTGTAGTAGTCGATGCGTTTGGCCGGGTACATTATAGTCAGGTAGCGCGATCGGCGGCGCCAAAAGGGGTTGATGCTGATCCGTCGATTACTCACACTACGCCGCTTCCTAGAAGCATGGGCGACATGTGGGGCGCAGACACGTCGATTTTACTGGCTCATCCAGATAGTCCATTTTATATTGCACCGAAACACATTACGTCTAATATATCGACTGGCGGAGTACGTCTCCGACTCAACGGCGTGTCGGCTGAGTCACCAGAAGATAGAACTGCGTTACAGGAGTTGGGTATTAACCCGGATGAGCCTCGATTGCCAGTAGCCCTTCACGATACGTCGAGTACAATTGGTAGGTTGTCGCGAGGAGAGTATCCATTTGTTGGAGTCGATTATTTAATAGATGAACGCACTGGAGAATATGTGATGCTCGAAATTAATACAGGACCACACCTAGATCCTCAGGCTTTAGGACTTGCACCTGATGCGGATGAAACTGCTTGCGAGATTGCCTTGCTTGAAAATATGTTAGCTCATTCTCCACTAAGATAAGCCAATGAGGAGAATATGTTAAACAGTACCCTCTAATATTGACAAAATAGTTAAAATATGATAATATGTATATGCAATCGCAGATTGCACCTAAATAA
Source organism: Candidatus Saccharimonadales bacterium (assembly GCA_035697325.1). Lineage (NCBI taxonomy): Bacteria > Candidatus Saccharimonadota > Candidatus Saccharimonadia > Saccharimonadales (SeqCode) > Saccharimonadales bacterium (SeqCode). The sequence continues at coordinate 58,650 of DASSDB010000004.1, read as the reverse complement.
TGACATGGAAGCCTTGGCCGGATTACCGGCATCTTAAGCAAGTAAGGTGCTTATAATTCGGCCAAGGCTACAGGATCCAAGGCTCGTGCTCAAGAATAGGAGACTGTGATGAGCACTTTGACCCGCACTGGCAAGCCCTGCGACGTGGAGATTCTTGACGGAATCGCGCGCAAGCTCATCGAGGAGCACGCGATCACGGCGAGCGACCTCGTCACGACGTGGCAAGGGCGAACCATTCCGGCCAACCGGGGTTGGGACGGAGAGGTGGAGCAGGCCGCTCTGGTGGAGGCAAGGATGTTGTCGGCCGAGATTCTCGGTCGCATCATCGTTGCCGTGCCTGACGCCTCGCTTTACTCGATCCACTGCGGTACCTGGCTCGGCAAGTACGAGTCCGGGCCCTCCCTGCTCCAGCAGATCGCGGCTACGGCTGTGGTCGTGCGGATCAGGGAGCTGGTGGGTATCGAGCGTCTGCTCTCGTCCTGATTCCATGTCCATCCCCGGTGCCCACGCCTTTGTGCGTGTGGTACCGGGCCTACCCTGAGTATTTAATATATATTGAATGTTCGGGATGGGTATCCTAGGAGCTCGGGAGTCAATAGGCCCCGAGCTCCTAGGATGGAAGTGCTAGTGAACAAGATTGAACTGATATCCTTCGTCGTTACTACTCTTCACGGTGCCGTCTTGGTCGATGGCGGCGAAGTAAACACTGATGAAGCAGTTTACTCGAAAGCTAGCCCGCACATTGTGCGTGGCCAACAGCCGCTGGAGCTCGTAGCGCAGACCATCGGCTACTTGCGCAGCCTGCTGGGGCGTGGCATCAGGCGTAAAGCGCAATGCCACCTCAAAGTCAGTGACGACATTGCGCGAAGCCTCAGAAAGCCATTGCAGTGCCTGGCAGTTGGGCAGATTTGCCTTTTGGAGCTGCTGGTCGAGCAAGTGTGCGAGGACGTCGTTTAGCAGCAAAAGGTTAACCTCTTTTTCCTCTTTGTCCCAATTCGGACGATAGGTAATCATGGCGAGCGCTTGCATTCCATCCTCCAACGAAGATGAGAGAGGTTTTTTGACAGTTCAGCTAGCAACGCTCCGGCGCCAACGCGGACAACTGGAGCACGAGTTATTATGACAGACGATGCACAGGCAAGCAATCCGAACCAGCCAACCCTAAGCTTTCAATGCTTAGGGTTGCGTTTTATGTTAGTTCTTATGTCGATGAAAAGGAAGCTTTACGACGCATGAGCTTCCATAGCCATATAGAGCCGATTATATGAAGAATGAGCATAATACAAAAACTAATCTGGACTGGTAATTCTAAAGACGATGCCGCGGTAATGATTACGCCAACAAGAAGCAAAACAGGAGATAGTAGAATAAGTAGTAGCGCGTAAAGATACTGCTTTAATGAGTCGATATATTTCAAAGAGAATGAGGCAATTATTGACTGAATGAGCAATTGCGCATAAAAAATGCGGGCAATCCAATATAATCAAATGGTCGATTGGCTATCCACACTTCATCGTATTCGAGGTGCTTTTCAAGCGTGATGGAAGATCCTGGTTTGAAAATAAGAAACTTCTCCCGGTATGAACTTACGTCGTCATTAATTGGAACCGTCCTTAAGGTAATCGATTTGCCCCAATCTCTATCGTTATCCTTGGTGTAGAGTGTTAGAGCGTGGGCTTCAATGTGATCAAGCATGTGTTCCCCCTTTCAATTCAGCGTAGTCAAAAAACTTGTATCTTCCAATGTTTTTCTCAAGATGCGAATATTCAGCAAAGAGCTCATTTATACGCGAATAGATTTTAAGGCAACCGTAAGACTTGCCAAGGTACTTGTATGATCGCGAACAACTAAAGTAAATGTCATTTTTGCCCTCCTTACTTTTGTCGAGCAGGAAACTGTAAAAGCCCGAGTTAAATTCTTTGATAACATTCGCGGTTTCTTCAGGTGTATCAGCAGTGATTTCAAGATTAGTATACGCATCTGGTTTGAACGTGCTCTTCAGCCCGAGGCGCGAAACTATTGGCTGACTGCGCGACCTCTGGGAGAACGAGCTATCGTTGGATATTTAGAGGCACGAAAACATGATAATGGGACGCAGGAACTTCGGAGTTTGCACATTGCAATTGGTCGACGTGGACTGGGTATTGGACAGGCCCTTTTAAGCGAGGCTCATACGGAGTGGTTCCACCCCAATCATCCTGTTGTTCTTGACGTTGCCGAATCTAACGTCGCCGGACAACGGTTCTATCGTCGTCCACCTAATAACTATGAACTCACCGGCCATACATTCAAGTACGGCCCAATTAGCATGGCGCAAATGGAGTGGCCTTCTGTAGTTCACGGCTAATCTTCTATGGTGGCTGGAGGCGTTGGTTAGCCTGCTTTATTTCGGTATACTAATAGAATGGGTATAGAGAAGAATGTGATACTTTCTGTTGATGCTGTCTCAAAAAAATATCGTCAAGGGCGTACAAGTATAACCGCGCTTCATGAGGTGTCTCTTTCGCTCTATAAAGGTGAACTGCTTGCCATAGTTGGTCCATCTGGCTCGGGCAAAACTACTCTCACGCATATTATTGGAGGGCTTGTCACTCCAAGTACAGGTGAGATTAGTGTTGGAAATACTCCCTTAAAAAAACGAAGCGACAAGCAAATGTCACGATATCGCAATGAAAGGATCGGCTTTGTATTTCAAAACTATAGCCTTATCCCCTATTATTCTGCCATTGAAAATGTCACGATGCCTCTGGTTGTTGCGGGTGTGGCATCTCATGAGCGCCGTGAACGGGCACAAAAATTACTTCGCGCCGTTGGACTCGAGAAACGTATGGATCAGCGAGCTGACACATTATCTGGAGGCGAACGGCAACGTGTCAGTATCGCACGCGCACTATCGCATAATCCGGATATTATTATTGCCGACGAACCTACGGGTAGCCTTGATTCCGCAAGAGGTAACGAAATCATGACTATACTTGAAAAGCTTTGTCGAGTCCAAGGAATTGCCGTTTTGATGGTGACGCATGATGTTGCATTGGCGCGCCGAGCAGACCGCACTATTTACATTCGTGATGGTCACATCGAGAAAGAGGAGCTACGATGAGACTGACGGATTATTTTATAATTGCCGGAAAAGATATACGTCGCCAAGCACTTAGGTCGCTCTTAACTATCTTGGCACTTATTATTAGCACAGTTATTCTTGTAACGATGGCAGCACTCAGTATCGGTGGTCGCCAAGCGATTACTGATCAATTTGGTTCCAGCGATGCCCTTACAGCTATTACGGTAACACCTAGCCAAAATAGCCAAGCGCTCAGTCCTTTCGGAGGTGTCCAGGAAGTAAACCACCTTACCGAAAAGCTCACAGACCAAACGGCGGAAAGCCTCTCTAAGTTACCCCATGTCACATCTGTTTCAGCAAGGGCCAATATATGGGAGTTTCATCATTTTGCTGTTGCAAATAGTGATAAGCAGTTTGTAGCTCAAGCTCAAGGAATCGGTAGTGATGCGCCTTTGAAGCTCGCCGCGGGTACATTATTTGAATCGAACGATCAAAAAAATGTTGTTATTTTAGGCGCGGCATACGTATCACAACTCGGCGGCACTCCAAGCTCATATATAGGTAAGCAGATTCAAATCACAACTCAGAAAGGCTACCGCGGAGAAGGCGCCAGTATTCCGCCCGCGGCTGCCTCCAAGCAGATAAGTGATACTTTTAATCAAACAGTAACAACACTTTCCGCAACAATCATCGGAGTCACAGATAAAGGGCCCGACCAAAGTAGTCTCTTTATTCCGATGGGTTGGGCGCACGCTATTCGAACGTCACAGTACAACGAGGGCGCTGATATAAAAAAGATTGATCAGCTTGCTAGCGATGGTTACACGGCCATACGGCTTTCTGTTGATGATACGGCTAATGTAAAGTCGGTATCGAGTGCGCTTCAAGCGCAAGGATATGGTCAAATTTCAACATTGGCCCAGGTTGAGCAATTACAGCAATTTTCAACCACGATGTGGGTTATACTGGGTGCCGTAGCAGCAATCGCAATCGTTGCTGCGGCGCTTGGCGTTGCCAATACTATGCTCATGACTGTGTCTGAGCAGCGTTATATGGTTGGGGTGTGGCGTGCTGTCGGTGCGCGTAAGAAGATGGTTACTCGGCTCTTTCTTATCCAGGCGAGCCTTCTCGGAATGATAGGAGGAGCTATAGGAGTCGGACTGAGCTTTGTAACGACGTTCTATGTCAATATGTACGTAAGCTCTCTCCTCACTTCTCAAGGGCTTGCGCTTACCAATATTGCGCAAATTCCATGGTGGCTGGCAGGGGGCGCACTATTGATAACTATTGTATTTGCTACGCTAGCCGGATTATATCCGGCATACAGAGCTGCCAATGTGGATCCATCGGCCGCTCTTAACAGTACTCAGTAAGAAAGTGCCCCGCCAACCTTATCTGGATATGAGAAAAGGTTGGCGGGGTTATTGTAATTACTCCTGGTGACCATGAATTTTGCTACCGGGTATAGCAATGAGGAGGGAGTCTCCAGGCAGGCGATCTAGCTCTTAAGCTCGCTCAACAGTGCTAGCAGGGCTCGGAATTGGCCCGCATCCCGGCAGGTGCGAGCTACTAATTCCGTGAGATAGGGATTGTTGCTCATGAACCTATCTAATTCGGGCTGCGTAATTACACTACTTGTAAAGCTTGCAAGCGCAACTTGATGACCTCGTTGATCTAGGTAGCCAAGCGCTTGCTGTGCCACGATGGCGAGCAACGTGATTTCCCGCGCGTAGTTTCGGCGCCACTCCCGCTCGGCCTGCTTAACTTCTTGCGGGTTGTTGATTGTGTAGTCCGGTGGTTCCTCTCCGAAAGCTTGCCGAAACGAGTATATTAAGCTCGCCCGGGCGATTTCTCTATATAGTGCACGAATGTCCGCGGGTAATTCAGAAGTCATGTCTGCCACTCTCTACGGGAATAGTTACATGGGTATTATAGTATCTTTTTCCGTTCTAGTGGAGCCTACTTGCGATTCGCCATCAGCGCGAGGTAAACGCTAAATAATGCAGGTATCGCAATAATGATCGTTGAAAGAATAGTTTGGTTAAATGCAAACGCAACCGCTAATATCCCTATTCCAAACCCAATCTCCCCTTTATTAGCCCAAAGAGCTTCAAAACGGCCAAGATGATTATGATCTTTGGGCGTCACAAGGAAGATTGATTTTCCAAAGGCCGACTTAAGCGATGCACGAAGGCTTGTAAATAGCATCGAACCGTAGAGTAAAATCGTGTGTAGCAGATACCAAACAAGACGGATTGGATGGATCTTACGTCCGTAGAAGATGATATCGTTAAGCATCGGCGCAATGAGAAACATAATTGTGGGGATCAGGAGCCACGCTGGATACTCCAATTTGTAATGCAGCCATGGTAGCAATATGACATTTATAACGATGTAAAGTGCAAAAAAGGCAGAAAGTGGCAGGCTGTAGGTAAATAAGATGATATCGAGCTTTTCAAACCATGTCATTTTTGATCTGAAGATACGCCAAGTGTACTTTTTGATGAACTCCATGTTGCCCTGGGTCCACTTTGAATGACGTTTCTTGAACGCCAGATAGCTAATAGGATATTCTTCTTCGCAAATAATATCCGGCGCAAATGCTACGTAGTAACCTTTGTTACGGGCCTCGATACTCATACATAAATCTTCGGCTACTAGGTGCGGGAATCCCCCGGCAGCCTCATAACACTCCCGGCTAATGGTTGCTCCGTGGCCAAGCAGCGAGAGAAAGCCATGGTAATGCTTTACGGTTTGATATGTCGGCCAATGCGAGTCGACACCAATCGCAAATAGTTTCATGAATTTATTACGGTTTCGTGTTGCAACATGATTTGCCTGAACGATACCTGCGTTTGGGTAGTGAGCAAAGTAATCTAAACTTCTCGTAACAAAATTATTTGGGATAACTTCATCACTATCAAGAATGACAAAAAAGTCAAAGTCGGCTTTTTGGAGATAGTTATTTAAGTTGCCTGCCTTAAATCCAATATTGTTATCTCGTCTAATTACCTCTATATCTTTTTTGCTTGCAAAACTATCAATTTCTTGAATATAGTCGGGGTCGGTCGAATCATCCAAAATAACATAGGATGTGTTTGGATAATCCTGATGCATACAGGCCGCGAGACTTTCCTTATTAAAATCGTTGTAGGTACAGTACACGGCGACAACTTTCTTGTCAGCCGTGTTGCCGTTTTTTATGCGCCACTCCCCATCTGCGGGTAATCCGAACTTCTTTCGTTTGACAAAATAATATGCTGTATAGATAAGGTCCTTCATGCCATTTAGCCAAAAATAAATAATGAAGGCTGTGCTTAGGCTTACAAGTCCGAGTACGAGTTGCCCCTTTGTTTCTGAGTTTTTAATGACATCTATGAACGGAACAAACGTGAGTGCGGTTAAGCCAAGCCAGCATAAAATGATGATCACGTATAATGATGCAGATTTTTTCATTCATCTCCTTTACATATGTGCTACGTTTACCGTCAGGCAGCTTAGCACACGGAAAAAAGACGAAAATATGAATTATTTCACGTTTGTCGAATAATATGTTGTTCATAACCATCGTCGAGCAGATGATTCAACTTATCTGTTAGGACGACATAGTTGCGATTTTTTTGGAAGATAACTTCCCTGGAAGCAAGTTTTTTCAATTCTACGCTGATTGTTTCGCGTGTAAGGCCTGTAAAATTAGCAACATCTTGCTGCGTAAGCGGCAGCGGAATTTCGACGATGTCTTTTTGTAAGTCGCGTCCAAAACAAAGGGCGAGATAATGCATCGTGTGGAGTACTTTATCTGAAGCTTTGGATTGGCCGAGCGCATTGATCCGCAGTTGACTATGGACTGTATCCCGTACACAGCGGTTAAGGATATGGAGCATCGCTTCAGGATTGGCCTGAATATATGCGACGAGTTCGTCCTTGGGTACCGAATACACTTCACAGTCGCTCAGCGCCTCGTAGTAATATTGGGCGCGACGAATCTTATTAAAAATCCATCCTAATGGAAATAGCTCGTTTTTTGTTGTAAAGCCGATTGGTTTTTCTTCTCCCTTGGAAGTTAAGTTATATGTTTTGACGACTCCCTTTTTTACAACGAGGGCGCACGATGGTTCGCTGTCTTGTTGCAATATAACCTCGCCTTTTTCGTAATGCTCGGTACTATATTTACTTAAAAAATGATGCAAAATATTCATGAGTTACTCCTTTATTAAGTCATAACCGCTCCCCTCATTATAGTTGCCATTCGTGTATGGTCCAAAATTAAATCCTGTAAAAAACACACCAGCTTGTGTTTAAAATACTTAAAAAATGCGAGACAATAGAGAAAAGATTATTGGAGGACAAAAAATGAACGCAGAACAAACCCCGGAACAGCAAGCTCTTAACTCGCTCGTCGGCAAGTGGACGACAGAAGCGAAGATGATAGGCGCAGATACAGAGACAAAGGTAACCGGAACGGATGAGTTTCGCTGGTTCCCGGGTGGCAATTTTCTACAGCATCGTGTTGACTTGTATGTAGGAACTGAAAAAGCCGATATCCTCGACATGATCGGAGCTTATGATAAAGAAAGCGGCTCGTACCCGCTTCATTCATTCGACAACACGGGTGGATATGTAAAATTGGCGCTAAGCATTGATGAAGATGGCATTGTTACTATTGGAGATGGAAAGGCGTTTCGGTCGGTACTTACTCCGGCGTACGATGGCAGTACCATCGCAACTCGTGGCGAAAAGCTTGAAGATGGGAAGTGGGTTACATTTATGGAAGGAACCCTCACCAGGAGTGAAGACAAGCTCTAGTAGTTGACCCAAGAACATAAAAGTACTATTATTTTAGGAATAGCAATTTCATGATATTGTATCGAACTGCATGGCAGAGCTTCCTAAAATACCTCAAAATTCAGAATATGACCCCTACCCACAGCCGGCCAGCGAGGCTGACCTTGAAAGTGTTCGAAAAAAAGAAAGCCTAAGCTACGCTCAAGACGAGGAGCATCGTAGAGCGCTCTATTCAAGGCGTAGTTTTTTGCGTACTGCCGGTAAGGTTGGTGTATATTCTGCTTTTGTGGCTGCGGGCGGCATGGAGGTGCTCCGCATCGATACAAGCTATGGCGAAACGCTTCATCATGGAAATGAGATGAAACTAGAGCAGATCGCCGCTGCCCACAAAGGCAAAGAGCATGCCGCAACGATCTTCCTTCCTGGCTTTAATGTCATTAGCTCTGTTCCGGCCGCACAAGCCTTGGCGTCAGTCGCAGCCGAACAAGGCAATGTGACAGGCTTTACACATGCGGCGAGCCGCTTCTCCATCGACACGCTAGAAGCGCATATTCGTGCATACATCAGTGAAAATGGCATCACATCAGTCACGCTACTTGGAAGCAGCTTAGGCGGCCTTATGGCAGTGGACTTAGCTGGAAAAATTAAGGAAGTTGATATGGTCATCGCGGATAGCAGCCCGGCTGATCCAAGTGACGCCCGGCAACTACCTCAGCATTTTATGAAATCGGTTACAGAGGGGGCTTCATGGGCGCTCGACACACTACAGCTAAGTGGTGGCCCCGGTACTCGTACGGTAACGGAATTTGTAAAGCGGCTCCACGATGGCGATAAAAGTGCGATCGCATGTTTAAAAGAAGCACTGTCACTTGATTATGCCTCTTCGTGCTCCAATGCTCTTGCGCTTGATCTTTACCTATTCTTACTTACGCATAACATCGAGGCAAACACCGGCCGACTTGGAAGTGTCGACATGGCATATATGGGCACTAATGATCCACGCAAGGATATTGTTGTCGATCAAGAGAGCTCAGCAAATAAATATGCACGGTTGGCGCGCGAACAAGGTAATTTCTTTGTTAAGGTAACGAGCCGCGATACAGCCCACACGGATATAGAATCTCACCCCGATGCGTATAAAAAGATGTATACCGATCTTCAAGCCAAATTAGCAACGCACCGAAAGCTAAAAAAGTTAGAAAGCCAGCAGTCGTTGATGGTTCGCCATCCTATTTAAGCCGCTTGCCCAAAGCGTTTTAAGGCTCGCTCGTGCGCTTTTCGTGCCTCCTCTTCTCTGTTATGGGTTCTGCGCTGGTTTTTAGTGAGTCAACTAGATTACGGACGATTTCGGATATCGCTTCGATGGATTCGTTAAAAGTAGCTTCGTTTACCTCCGACGGCTTCTGAAACCCAGATACTTTACGCACGAATTGCAACGCTGCATCATGGATTTCTTGGTTTGTCGCTGGTGGATCATAATTGAATAGTGGTTTAATATTGCGGCACATATACTCTCCTTTTTACCTAAGAATAGTATAATTGAGTCATGAATATAACAAAAATCGTCGTTATTACGGGAGCTTCTCGTGGCTTGGGGCTTGTAACGGCAAACGCATTCGCCAGCGAAGGCTGGAAGGTAGTAGGCACGGGGACTTCGCCGCGTCCTAGCGAGTTGCCAGAGGCTGTCGAGTATCATCAGTTCGATGCGAGCAACGCTGTGGATTGTCAGGCATTTTGGGCCATTGTAAAAGCAAGCGCCCCTAAAGCATCGATAACTCTTATTAATAACGCGGGTGGGTATATCAGTGGAAAGTTTCAAGAACTTGAGCCAGAGGTATATCAAAAGCAGATGAACGCAAACTTTTTTGCTGCTGTATACATGACGCACGCGCTAACGAAAATTGTTGAATCTGCACGAATCATAAACATTATTTCAACCGCCGCACATGTGTCCGCTTCACATAGTGCTGCCTACGGTGCCTCAAAAGCGGCAGAAAAATACTTTTTTCAAACACTCCAAAAGGAATTGAAATCAAGCGCATTCAAAATAACAAATATCTACCCCGACGCAATAGCGACCCACGGGGGTGATTCAAGGGCTATGAGCCCCGAAGACCTTGCCTATTTTGTTCGTAGCGCTGCGGAATTTAAGGGTACGTACTATATTCGTGATATAACTCTCGCTACAAGCATGTAAACAGACGCTCAAATTGACTTTATTTAACATAAGTGTTATAATAAAGATAGTGACGTTTGTGTGTCACGCTCATCGACATCGACAGGAGAATAGGCATGGACAAGGGTGCTTTCCTCTACGTTATCAGGTGGTTGGTTGCAATCGCAGCTGCGGTAGCGGTCTTCCAGCTCTGTACGGTCGCCATTTTCAACGCTGGTGGCCACGAGGAGCCCACCGGTGCCGCCCTCTCCCCCACTACCGCGAGCTCCATTCCTGTACCTACGACTACCGCTGCTCCTTCGGTGGCTGCCGTAACCTTCAAGTTCGGCACGGCCGTCGACAGACAGATCGGGGTCGACTACCTTCGTTCGACCGCCCGCACCAACGCCTACGCCAAGGTGTGGCCGGCTGCCAAGAAGGTCGCTCGCGCGATGATGGCTGGCACGTTCGGTCCCATCGAGAAGTACACGGAGATGAAGGAGCCTCGCCCCACCGGCTACGTCGGTTGGGGTGGAATGCAGACCATCGATCACCAGCAGTACGCCTGGGTGTGGTGGAACGCGGATGGTTCGGTCAACTACAAGAAGGGTGTCCTCGGTTTCTCTGTGGGTGGCCTTCAGATCGAGTCGGTGGACAGTGGCAACGGGCCTTACAAGGTTTTCATCCCCAAGGAGGGTTACACCGTGGTGATCGACGCCGAGTACTTCGGCGGTATCTCACCGCTCTCTCCCTTCCGTTCGCCGGTGACCACCAGCGAGATCGACACGTACGACTCCGAGGCCCTCCGCCTGCTGGATGCGAACATGAAGCGAGCTGACCTGTAGTACACACACCGTCACATGGCGAGTCTTTCCGTCTTCCGGAAAGGCTCGCCTGTGAGCCTCGACTCCCAATATGTATTGGGGTGCGAGGTTCATAATTAAATAATTTACAGACATAACTGCGAGAAATTTTCCTTTTACCACGGTTGAAAAAGCATAAGCACTCCCGTATACTAAAAAGCAATACAGTTGAAAGGAGTGTTCAGCTAAGCTGTTAGCGCATGAACAGGCAGTATGAAGATACTTATGCTCGGGTGGGAGCTCCCTCCGCACAACAGTGGTGGCCTTGGTGTGGCCTGTTACTATATGTCAAAAGCACTCGCCGCTGAAGGTGCGAGCATTGATTTTGTCGTACCCTACACGGCAGAACATCAGAATACAGACTTTATGACCGTCCACGCCGCAACAACTCTTGATCCTCTAGAGCGCTACGGTTCAATGGGGGCCTATGATAGCAATCAAGCTTTTGGAGACAAAAGCAGTTTTGAAGGCGGGATCCGCGACGTACAGCGACACTACGTTCAGTATGTCGAGAAGCTTGTGGCCAATTCGCCCCCCGAAGCTATTCACGCCCATGATTGGCTAACGGTCGAAGCCGGGATTCGCGCCAAACAACTTACTAATGCACCGCTTATCGTTCATGTTCATGCCACGGAGTTCGATCGTTCGGGTGAAACACAAGGTAATCCGCTCGTTCACGAAATCGAGCAGCAGGGGTTGATGATGGCCGATCGTATTATTGCCGTCAGTAATATTACAAAAAGCATTATTATCCAAAAATACGGTATTCCTGCGGATAAGATCGAGGTTGTGCACAATGCCATCGACCTTAAAAGCTTAACTTCCGAGGTATACGATGCACGTACCTACAAATATCTTGAGGCCCTGAAGGACGAAGGATATACGGTTGTTGGTACTGTCACGCGTTTTACTATTCAAAAAGGGCTCGTTCACTTTATCAAAGCCGCAGCCAGAGCAAGTGAAAAATACCATAAGCTCGTGTTCTTACTGGCGGGTGATGGCGAACAGCGGGATGAGCTTATTCGGTTGAGCGCACAGCTTGGTATTGCCGATAAGGTCTTTTTTACGGGTTTTGTAAGAGGAAAACAATGGCGAGATGCATATCAAGTCGCCGATATATTCGTTATGAGCTCAGTGAGTGAACCGTTCGGCCTAACCGCTCTAGAAGCTGCCCATTACGATAGCGCCCTTATTATCACCAGACAGTCAGGAGTTGGTGAGGTTCTTCACAACATTTTTAAATATGATTTTTGGGATACGGATAAGCTGGCGGATCAGCTTATAGGAATCGCAACTTCGAAGGCGCTTGCCGCCAGCCTTAGGCAAAATGTGAGGCAAGAGTACGCCAGGCTGTCTTGGCGTGATGTTGCAAAGCAATGTATGCACCTTTATAGACAACTTCGCGGAAAGGTGGCGGCATGAGTAAACGCGGTATTATCCTTTATCTCCACGTACACCAGCCTCTTCGTATACGTGAGTATAGCGTTTTTGACACAGCAGTTAATCACGATTATTTTGATGAAAAAGACTCTGATAGCGATCGTAACAATGAAAAGATTTTTCGCAAAGTAGTCGAAAAATCATACCAGCCCATGAACGAGTTACTTCTTAAGCTTTTGGAGCGACACCCTGAGTTCCGTGTTTCCTTTAGCATTACTGGAACTTTCATCGAACAGGCGGAAAAATGGGCGCCAGAAGTACTCGAAAGTTTCAAACAGCTTGTCGCCTCAGGGCGAGTCGATATTGTCTCCGAAACGTACTATCACTCACTCGCCTTCTTCTACAGCAAGAAAGAGTTTGAACGTCAGGTCGCCATGCACCGCAAAAAAATTAAAGAACTTTTTGGGGTAGACACTTCTGTATTCCGTAATACGGAGCTTTCTTATAATGATGCGCTCGCATCGTGGGCGGATGAGCATGGGTTTAAGGGTATATTGGCCGAAGGGTGGGATCCGGTGCTGGGCGGACGTAGTCCTAATTTTGTCTATCGGCCAAGTGGTACGCACAATATAAAATTACTATTGAAGAATTATCGTTTGAGTGACGATGTCGCATTCAGATTTAGTAATCGAGCATGGGAGCAGTGGCCGCTTACTGCGCACGCATATAACCAGTGGACGAATGCTTCAATAAATGGATCGCAAGTTATTAACCTGCTTATGGACTACGAGACATTTGGCGAACATCAGTGGAAGGATACCGGTATCTTTGAATTCTTTGAGGATTTTGTACAAATGTGGCTCGAGAATTCCGATAATACATTTTACACTACCGCAGAGGCTGTCGCCGCCCACGATCCCGTAGGAGAAATAAGTATGCCGCACACGGTAACGTGGGCAGATACAGAGCGAGATCTAACCGCGTGGCTTGGAAATAGCATGCAACAGGAGGCGCTGAGGCACCTCTACGACCTTGAGGATGATATTTTGCGCACAGGCGACCTGACGCTTATCAGCGACTGGCGCAAGCTGCAAACATCTGACCATGTATACTACATGTGCACCAAATGGTTTACGGATGGTGACGTACATGCCTATTTTAGCCCTTATGAATCTCCCTATGACGCGTTTCTTTATTTCATGAACGCCCTAAGGGACGTTCGTTACCGGTTGATGGCATACCATCAAGGAGGTATTCATGGCTAGGCCAATTGTTTTAAGTAACGGCGAGCTTCACGTTGGTATCAATAACTTTGGGCTCGTTCATGATCTTTACTTCCCTTACGTAGGGTTTGAAAACCACGCAGCTGGTCGATCGCTCAGGCACAGAGTGGGTGTTTGGATCAATGGCGAGATCAGTTGGTTGGATGATGGCACCTGGGAATTTACTTTCCGTTATCCTGTCGATGCATTGATCGGGCATATACTGGCAAAAAACGAGCGTATGGGAGTGTTATTGGAATTTGATGACGTTGTTGACTCACATATTAGCGCGTTTATGCGTAATGTACACGTTATCAATCTTCTTCCTGAAGAACGTGAAATACGCCTCTTTATGCACCAAGCGTTTGTTATTGGTGATAGCCGCAGCAATACCGATACGGGACAATATCTTCCTGAGCAACACGCGATCCTTCACTACCGCGGCCGAAGAGCGTTTATTATTGGTGGCGACGCTGATGGCCAGCCATTTGATCAATATAGTATAGGTCTGTTTGGCATAGAGGGGCGAGAAGGTACATTTAGAGACGCGGACGACGGCGAGCTGAGCATGAGCAATGTTGAGCACGGACGAGTTGATTCGACTATCCGTTTCAAACTTATCGTAGGGCCCCACAGCTCTTCTCGAGCACATTATTGGATTGCCGCGGGTACTTCCATGCGTGAAGCGCTGTACATACATCGTCAAGTAGAGAGTGATGGATTACCAAAGCGACTTCATATGACTGCGGATTGGTGGCACGAGTGGCTAAAGCCTGCCGAGATCGCCGCAGAACGGGTAAGCGTCTCGCTTCGCGAGAGTTTTTTGCGAAGCGTTATGATTATTAAATCGCAGATAGATAAGCGAGGTGCGGTTATCGCAAGTACCGATACTGCCGTGCTTAATTATTCGCGAGACGCTTATGGCTACTCTTGGCCTCGCGATGGTGCGTATGCGTTATGGCCTCTGATTCGTATGGGATACATTGATGAGCCGCATCGCTTTTTCGAATTTTGCCAACGCGGACTCCATGCTGATGGCTATTTAATGCATAAATACCGTGCCGATGGTGCGCTTGGCAGCAGTTGGCATCCGTATGTCCACGAAGGTGGTGTTGCACCGCCCATTCAAGAAGACGAAACTGCTCTTGTGTTGTTTGTTTTCGCGCAGTATTACCATATGCACGCTAGCCCACGCCTGCTTCGCGAGTTTTATCACACCATGGTAACTCCGATGGCTAATTTCTTAGCCTCATATATCGATGAAGTGACGGGCTTGCCGCGTCCTAGTTATGAATTGTGGGAACAATATTATCAAGCAACTACCTATACTACCGCTATTACATACGCAGCTCTCCTCGCTGCGGCCGATTTGGCCGAACTAGCAGAAGATGCCGATAACGCCGTAAAATGGCGATCCGCAGCTGATGATATCGCAGTTGCCGCTCATAAATATTTGTATAACCGTGAGCGCAAGGCTTTTTACCGAGGAGTTATCGTCAAAAATGGGCATGTCGAATTTGACTCGACCATCGATCTCTCTAGCTTCTACGGTGCCTTTATGTTTGGCCTTTTCTCTGTCGATAGCGAAGAGGTAACAGCAACTGTAGCAACGATCAACGAAGTATTCGGGCTTAACGAGAAAGAGTTCGGATTGCCACGGTACGAGAATGATGATTATTACCGAGTTGATCCCTCCACCAAGGGTAATACTTGGTGTATTACAACATTATGGCTTGCTCAGTACTATACCGAGGTAGGCGATCACGCTCAGGCACGGCGAATTATTCATTGGATCAGTGATCGTGCCGGAAACACCGGGATATTACCTGAGCAAATTTCACCAAGAGACGGCTCATTCGTGGGAGTTGCACCGCTTACATGGAGTCATGCGGAGTATGTCGCCACACTACTCGATGAAATCACTCGGGGGGATGAACACTGATGTCGCTTTCTGGTAAAACAAAGTTTTTTATAGATGCTTTTACTCCTGCAAAAGTGTTACAGTCACGCCTGCATCGCCGTATATTCAGTCAGTTCGCGGAAAAAGTAGGCCTTGTCTACTTTGGCTATGTTGACCAGCGAAGCGACGAGCATCGCTTAGTGCGCGGACTGACTGTTTCTGCGAAACACCGAGATAACCATTACTGCATTGGTTCATATGGCGGTTACGATATTATGCTGGTTGAGCGCCACGATACAATTCATTTTCCCGGCAAGCCCGCACGAACGCACAATTGGATTATCATGACTTTTGACTTGCATACATCCCGTGATTTGCCTCATATTTTTCTAGGGCTTCATGCTCATAATGAAACATTTTATGCACATTTATTTACAAAGTTCTCCCAGCTTACACAAGTACCCTTGGGCATGTATGGTCAACATGTGGCAGCTTTTACTCAGAGGTATGCGTTATATACCGAGCCTGCCCATATGATTGCGGCGGAAGCGATTTTCAATCCCGAAGTGACAACAATAATAGGCGAATCGTTTGGCAGCTTGACGGCTGAAGTAGCCGATAGCTGTGTGTATATCTATGCGGAGCATGCTCGACCAACCCAGCAATTACTTGAGCGTATGCTAAAAAGCGGCCTTTGGCTCAGCCAGGTTATCGACAGAAGCGTTCTTGATCATGAAGAATGAACGAAAAACACTCTCGTTTTGTGAGAGTGCTCTGTATTTTAGCCTTTACGTGGTTTGATTTCGTTGCGGCCAAGGTTCTTTTTGGTTTCCTTGTATTCGACGTGTTTTCGCACCAAAGGATCATAGGCCTTTTTTACAAGAGGCTCGGGGTGATTCTGTTTATTGATCGTTGTGTAGATGCGGTGACCAGTTAGGGCACTCACAAGAGCAATCAATTTACGCTTTGTATTCTTCTTTGCCATTTACTACTCGCTTAGTTTGTTATTAGGACTTCCGCTATTTTAGCACAAAATATAAAAAAATACCAGAGATATCATGTCATGGAGCCACGATCGGGGCTTGAACCCGAGACCTCATCCTTACCATGGATGCGCTCTACCAACTGAGCTATCGCGGCAGGCTCTAGTACGATATTGTACCAAATTAACTCCGGTAAGCCAAGCTGATATCTCTGAGAGATTGTTATATCGTTTATCGTAGCGAGTTAGTTGTCATAGTAGTTCCTAAATGGTAGGTAGTACGTGTTCTATTCCCTGCGAGGAAGGCAGTGTACTGGTCGTGTGGAATATGTGGATATCGTTACTACCGCCAAAGGCGGGGGCATTCTCAAAATGCAGATCCCAGCTCAGGGTGGTCCCGGCACGAAAGAGGCGGAAATTTAGGTAACATCTTGAAATACAACCTGTTATACGGTACACTTATGTCTGTACTTTAAACAATCCGCCGCCTTAGCTCAGTTGGTTAGAGCAGCTGTTTTGTAAACAGCAGGTCTTCGGTTCGAGTCCGAAAGGCGGCTCCATAGTCAAGACAATGAAGCAGTCGTTGTTTTGTAGTGGATGTTTGCTGGGGTTGTGGAGCGGTCAAACACAACAGACTGTAAATCTGTCGGCATTCGCCTTCGTAGGTTCGAATCCTACCCCCAGTACCATATGAAAATAGTAAAAAGATGCTCACATTTTTGTGAGCATCTTTTAGAAGCATCCCTCTACGATATAAGCTGTTGCTACATAACCACCCGACGAACTTGACGGATTTGCTTAGGTTGACCCTCGGGAATAATCATTTTAGCTGCTTTGTCGCGGAGTTCTGCGGCTAGATCTTTTTGGCCGTTGCGGTCGTATGCATCTGCGAGAATACTTAGAGTTTGAGGAGTTGGCTCAAGCTCAACCGCATGTTCAAGCGATTCGGTCATGCGCTTTAATCGTCCGAGCTTTTCTTGTACTTTCGCATACGCTATGTGGCGCGATGCGATGTCATTCTCCATGGCGAGTGCCTGTTCAAATGCAAGGCCGGCCTTTTCGTATTGTCCCGTCTCGTAGTAAATAAGCCCGACGTTATGAAGGCTGCTTGCACTGGGCGCGAGGCTCTGGGCAATTTCAAAACACTCGATGGCATCCTTAAATGCCTGTTGCTTGGCATAAAGGATACCGAGACGATTGTATGCGGTCGCATTTCGTTCGTCGATCCGAAGAATCGTAAGGAGCGCCTTTTCAGCACGGAGATATTTTTTATCACGCAAGGATTCTTGGGCGACGTCCCATAGGCGATCTAACTTTTCGGATATCTTCTGAGGAAGATCGGTAGCAACTTCTGCGATAGTTTGTGGTTTCCAGATGGCCCAGCCACCGAGGATTGCGATAAGGATTACGCCTAACATATGCGTCTATTATAGCACAGCTTTGGTAAGCTGTAGCACGGTACTTTGATTGCGCGTTATTCGTTCGCGAGCATCCAGGAGGCTATCCAGCTGCTTGATTGCCCCAATCTGTGGCTTGTTTTTTAGCGAATGCCGAATGATTGCGATAGCGCTATCGATAAGAGTAAGAGTATCATCTCTATTTTGTTTATATGTATGGATTATTCGTAGTTTCTGATACCCTGTTCCGGCAATAAGCTGCCGTGCATCTGTAATAATACGGGCTCGAGACGCAAAATATTCGGTATTCCTAGCAAGCCGGCTTAGCTCGGCAGGTAACCCCGATGCGAGAAATTGCAATTGATTTTTTTTCGTCTCATTATTAATGCCGATACCGTCTATGAATTCACTCGTCTGCTCGTCTGTAATAGGTTGTATGACAACATGCTGTACTCTAGAACGGATGGTTGGAAGGAGATTACCTACCGCATGAGAAGTAAGGATAAAATGGGTCATCGCGGGGGGTTCTTCTAGCAACTTAAGGAACGCGCCTTGGGCGCCATGGCTCATCCTATCCGCGTCGTCAATGATAATAAAGCGCTTCGACAACGTTTTCGTGCGTGATTGATCGTAGAGCCGTCGGATCACTTCAATACTTATCGTACCCGCGGTGTCTTCCTCGCCTTTTGCATTTAACGGACGAATAAGTAGCGCTTGACTTCCTCCCATGTGCTTGGCAAGTGCCAGAAGCCCAATGCCGCTCGTACCACTTAAGATTATTGACTGGGGCATGTTCTTTTCGAATGCTCGAAGCTGTAGCATTGTCGCTGGATGGATGATGAGCTGACTCATGACACATCCGGAAAGAGTTGCTTAAACGACGAGGGTGTAGGGGCCAAAAATACTTTTCTCTCCCCCGAAGGCATGGTGAGTTCGAGCTGATGGGCGTGAAGATAGAGGCGGCGATTGCTTTGCTTTCCGTACACTCTGTCGCCTAGTATTGGCGCATGGAGATAGTTCATATGCACACGAAGCTGGTGAGTTCGACCCGTCTGCGGCATTAGTTGTATGAGCGTCTTGCCGTTTGATTCATTCAAGACTCGGTAACGGGTAATAGCTGATTTGCCTTTTGGATCAACACGAAACGTACTTGGAAGCGAAGGATTCCTACCAATAGGAAGATCGATTGTGGCTTCTTTTTCTTTTAATATCCCTTCGAGAATCGCAAGATACGTTTTTTTAACTTTACGATCGGCAAATTGTTTTTGAAGTAATGTTGCTACTTCGGGTGTCCGTGCTCCCACCATAATACCGCTTGTATCGCGATCAAGACGATGGACGATACCCGGGCGATTTGTCTCCAGGCCGTAGGTTGTATACCGCTTAAAAAAATCTGCTACGGTGAACTCATCGCTTAAGGCACCTTTTGCATGAGTCAGCACACCAACTGGCTTATTAATAACGATAATGTCGTCGTCAATATAGACGATGGGTAAGTCTTGGTTTGAATAATCCGTTGCATCCGGAATAGCTACGGCTACATTATTTGCGCCGCTTACATCCTGCTTGGAAGAAGTGACGCCCTCTTCGTCAACGCTAACATATCCTGCCTTGATGTACTTTTGCCACGTGCTTCGTGATGTTTCGGGATAAAGCTCGCTCAGGTAAACATCGAGCCGCTTTTTTGTCGCGGCAACCTTAAACAAGTAAGCTTCCTTGCCTTTAAACGGTACGGCAAACGAGGCCAGTGACTCTTCGTTAGGGTTTGTCATGAATTCACCATTATTACCAGGAGCTATCTCGTCTATGTAGGTCTTCAGATAGTTCGTATCATCCTCGGCGGTAATGTCGACAAGCAAATAGTAGAGCTGCTTATGAAAGCGAAAGCTCGCTAACGTTGTGTGATCGGTGGGATGGCTTACTTTCAGTTGGTCAATCTCACGCGAACGAGCGTCGGTATCTGCTACATTGAACTTTTGAAGAATCGCGATCGTATCGTTCGTGGCTAACTTCATTACGATTCCTTTGCCCTCAATCCGACAGCTTGCTGCGCTCGAAGAAGCGTTGCGTTGGCAATCTCAGACATTGCTTTTTCAGAAGCTTCTAGTTTGGCGTGAATAAGATAATCGTTCGTTGCCGCCAAATTTTGCTGAAAGCTGCGAAGAAAGGTCTCGATCTCACTCGCGACTATCTTTTTAAAATCTCCGTAGCGTGATTGACCTTTAAATTCCTCTACAATTTGTTCAGCTGGTGCCGCGCGAAGTAAAGCTAGGATTTCAAGCAAGTTTGTAATACCTGGTTGGTTAGTGCGATCAAACTGTATGTCGGCTCGATCATCGGTGGTAGCTCCCATTACCTTTTTGGCCGCTAATGCGGGATCGTCGCCAAGGAAAATCACACCCTTCCCCGTATTGTCGCTTTTGCTCATTTTTTTGGTTGGGTCTTGAAGGTCTTTAATGCGAAGGCCTTGGTCTTTTCCAAAAAACTCATGCTGTGCTTTGACTGATTTTGGTACGGTAAAAATATCCCCAAAACGGCCATTCATCCGCTCAGCGATATCCCGTGCAAACTCCAGGTGCTGCGTTTGATCGTCTCCCACCGGTACATATTCTGCATCGTAGAGTAGGATATCGGCAGCCATTAAAACCGGATAATTGAATAATCCTAGACTTACGCGGTCATCGCCGATACTAGCAGATTTGTCCTTGAATTGGGTCATGCGGCTCATTTCGCCAAAACCGGTAAAACAATCAAGGATCCACGTCAGTTCACTATGAGCCGGGATATAGCTTTGGCGATACAAATGGATATTATCGTTATCCAGAGGGAGGCCGGCTGCCGCAAACAACCGCGCATTATGAATGATTTGATCGTAGAGTTCACCGTGATTGATCGGTGTAGTAAAGCTATGGAGATCGGGAATGAACATATTAATTTGATAGTCATTTGACTTTTGCTTGGCCATATCGATCATAGGAAGCATGGCGCCAAAATAATTGCCGATCGTAAGGTCATTGTTAGCTCGAAGGCCCGTTAAGATAGTCGCTTTTGCCATAATTGTCTTTATTATAACCCAGATTGGGCTCGTCGTCCCATAGCACCTTTTATCATATGCATTCCTTCTGCACTAACATGCCGAGGGTCGACACCTTCTACTCTGCCACCGGCAGCAATAACTGCCATGCATCTATCGAGTAATCGCCTACGTTCTTCGGGAAGTGAAGGTATCTCCGGATCGATGATGTCCTCTAGCTTTTCTGTATTTAGTTGATATTCCATAGTAACTCCTTTCTTATAATTAAAGAACCGCCTGGATACTGGCGGCTTCTTCGATATTTTCAAATGGTGAATGTGTTATTTCAAAACACGGAACAAGCCGCCAGTACGAGTGACGGTAAACCAATATGCAACGATTTGATAGCTTTGCCGATCCATTCCTTTTCTTTTATATCATAGCCGAGTATTCCCAGCAACTTCGTCGGTCACACTGGCCTTAATAGCATCGGCCACTTTACTGGCAAATGTTCCAAGTACCTCATGAGAAGCCAGGACGGCAGTTGTTCGTACATATTTGTTTTTTTGTGCAAGATACGCAAGATTCCGTGAAGCAATAACCGGATCGAGCATTCCATAGAGTATACGGATAGGTAGCTTAAGATGCTCAGCATCGTGAAGAGAGGTCTGATTGAGTATACTAGCTTCAAGTGCATTTAGATAAATAGAGGCGTTGTCTTTTGTAAGATTGAATGTTTTATTAAGGAGACCGAGCTTGAGCGCGAGATTGGCAATTTGAATAAGCTGGTCGGGCCGCTTTTTAATTAGCCTGTATATTTCTCGGCGCATACGATCTGCATTTGGAAGCTGTTTTGATGAATTTGTAACGGACTGATAAAACGGCGGGCTTACCAATATTAAAGAACGCACCAATAATGGATATCGTTTGGCAAACTCAACTGCAACGAGAGCACCAAGCGAGTGACCCACGATAATAATAGGGTGACGGGCTTTGAGCTTCAATAGAGTCGTTAATACGGAACGTGCCTGGGTTTTGGCATTGTATATAGCCCAAGCCGGCCGAGGAGAATTTCCAAAACCAAGCAAATCGATGGAGATGACATGAATAGAGTCTGGCAGTTTAGCCACGACACTATCCCAGGCTGCACCAGAATTACCAATGCCATGAATAAGTAAAACTGTGGCAATTGGTTTTTTCGGTTTTTGGTCGACATGGGCATGAAGTGTATACGGTATACGGAGCCATCGGTGGGTAAAGACGTCAAACATCGCGACTCTTTTCTAATACACATACAAAGAACGCTTCCCTCCCCTCGCCGGGAAAGATACGGATGGCTCGTTCTAGGGATTTAGCATACGTTGTTCCGTTCCATGCTGGGATTCCTGACATACTTCTTGCTGTGCGAAATATAGGCTCGATAACATGAGCATCTGGTTGTCGTTTCAAGAGCCAGTTTACAACACCTTCATCTTCTTCGGGCGCCATCGTGCATGTGCTATAAACCAATCTGCCGCCAGGCTTCAACAACTTCCACCCTTGAAAAATTAACTTCTTTTGGAGCTGTGATAACCGTCTGATATGAGCGATCGACCATGTATCAAGTGTTTTTCTTTTTCGTATGTCAATGAGTCCCTCGCCGCTACACGGAGCATCGAGAAGTATTTTATCAAATGGTTCATTAAAATTGTGCGATAGCCGAGTCGCGTCGTACAGTGTCAACTCAGCCTCTACTCCAAGGCGTTTGAGGTTGGCTGCAAGTTTTGCAAGCCTTGGGCGGGAGTTATCGTTAGCTACAAGTCTGCCGGAGTTGTGCATAGTCGCAGCGATATGGCTTGTTTTGCCGCCGGGAGCCGCACAAATATCAAGCACGCTGTTGCCAGCTAAAGCATCTAGAAGCACGACAGGAAGCCAACTCGACTCATTTTGAATATAAATAGCCCCATTTGCCACCAAACTACTATCTCGCAATTGCTCAAACCCTTCATCGATAGAATATCCATAGTTACACCAGGAGACCTTTTGTCCGCGCCAGCCAAGCTGATACATCGAGCGGAGTGTCATCTCGGGGTCATCAACAAGCGGGTTGATCCGCACCGACTGAATGAGCGTACTTCCAAGCTGCTCACGCGTCTTTTCCAGAGACGAATTCATTACTAGCGAAGACCGCTCTAACAGTTGAGATAGCTTTTTTTCACGTTTTGCCTCGGGGCTCGATTTTTTTGTCATGACTATATATAGTATACAAAAATCCGCCCCGAAAAGGACGGACCTCTGTAAAGAAAAGTATCTTTAACGCTTTGAGTATTGTTCGCGCTTACGAGCACTGCGAAGACCGTATTTCTTACGCTCTTTCTCGCGTGGATCACGGCGAAGGAACTCAGCCTTCTTCAGCGTACTTCGAAGATCACCGTGTGCCGTAGTAAGTGCCTTTGCGATAGCAAGTTTAATTGCATCAACTTGCCCCGCAAGACCGCCACCGTTAACACGAATGGTTACGTCGAACTCTTTTTGCTTGTTTACAAGCGCAAGTGGGTCAGTAACTTCGGCAAGCAATGTCTTGTTGTCCGAAAGGTACTCGGCTGCTGGCTTGTCGTTAATCGTTACAACGCCCTTGCCACTGTATAGACGTGCACGGGCTGTAGCGCTCTTGCGTCGTCCAAGGCCGTAAAAGTATTTACCTTCAGCCATATTACTTTACCTCAACTTTCTCAGGAGTTTGAGCGGTATGTGCATGCTCACTTCCTGTGAAGATTTTAAGTCGCTTCAGACGCTCAGGAGAAAGCTTGTTCTTAGGGAGCATACCTTTTACGGCGTTCTCGATAAGAAGCTCCGGTTGCTTCTCGCGCACCTCTTTAGCGGTTGCTTCTTTGATTCCACCGGGGAAACCGCTGTGGCGGTAATATACTTTGCCTGTCTCTTTATCACCGGTCAAAACTGCCATCTCGGCATTGATGACGACGACATAGTCGCCACCATCGATATGTGGTGTGTAACTTGGCTTGTATTTTCCAATTAGGTAGGTTGCAATTTGTGTTGCAACGCGACCAAGTGGAGCTTCACTCGCGTCGATAAGAATCCAACGACGAGTTACTTCGCTTGGTTTTTGTGAGTAGGTTTTTACGTTAGTTGCCATTACGCCTTCACCTCTTCCTTTTTAAGAGCTGGTTTCAGCTCGTCGACAAAGGCAATTGTGGCCATTTGTGCACCGTCACCGACACGGAGGCGGGTTCGCTCAACACGAACATGTCCGCTGGTACGGCCGGTAAGCTGAGGTGCGATCTCATCAACCAGCTTGAATGCTGCTGCTTGAGTACTCAGACCCGCGATCACCATTCGGCGGTTCGCAAGATCGCCCTTCTTGGCCTTTGTAATTAACTTTTCAATGTAACGCACGAGCTCTTTGGCTTTTGGAAGCGTTGTTTCAATCTTGCCGTGTTCGACAAGGCTGGTCGCTAAGCCTTTAAGCAGTGCGCGGCGCTGATCGCGTTCGCGACCAAACTTGCGCCCTTTGTATCCGTGTCGATGCATTAGAGTTCAAGCTCCGCTAGTTTATCTTTAACTTCATCCAGTGCCTTTGATCCAAAGCCTTTTAGCTCGCGGAGATCTTGTTCGCTAAGTGTTACAAGGTCGCGAACAGTACGGATTTCGTTGTTGATCAGTGCGTTTGCCGTACGAGCGGTCAGATCAAGTTCTTCAATCGGAGTGTTGAGCTCGTCGTCATCGTTTACTGATGCCTGGCCTGGCGCAGGTGCTGCGGCAACTGTAGTGCTACCGGCAAGTGCAGTATATTGGTTTACCAAGATAGCAGCAGCCTCTTCGAATGCGTCCTGAGGAGTAATTGTTCCATCAGTCTCAACAATAAGGCGAAGCTTATCAAGGTTTGTATCTTGTCCGACACGTGTACCATCAACTTTATAGCGTACGCGAAGCACTGGGCTAAACATTGCATCAAGCGCAATCATATCGCTGTGAATACGAGCTTCGCTTGACTCTTCAAT
The DNA here is from genome assembly GCA_035697325.1 of Candidatus Saccharimonadales bacterium. Lineage (NCBI taxonomy): Bacteria > Candidatus Saccharimonadota > Candidatus Saccharimonadia > Saccharimonadales (SeqCode) > Saccharimonadales bacterium (SeqCode). The sequence continues at coordinate 33,848 of DASSDB010000004.1, read as the reverse complement.
TGAACGGTAACCCCGTCCGGCTTCTGCGACGAAATCGATAATAATTGACTTTTTTGGGTCGTCAATTGTTGCAATGACTTGCTCAGGGTTGACCACCTCTACATCAGCCGTCGTCTTGATATCGGCAGCGGTAATAACACCAGCGCCTTTTTTCTCAAGACGAAGCTCAACCGGCTCGTCGCTATGAACCTTGAGTCGGATATTTTTGATGTTAAGCATGATGTCAACAACATCTTCTTTAACACCTTCAACAGTTGTGAATTCGTGACTGACACCTTCAATTCGGAATGCTACCATCGCGCCACCGCGGATACTTGAAAGAAGTACGCGGCGAAGGCTGTTACCAAGGGTATAGCCATAGTTAGCGAAGAGTGGCTCGATGACGAATTCGGCTTCGTTTGCACCCATTTCGTTTACTGCGGCTAGTGCAGGGTTGTGAATTACTTTTGACATTTCTTATCTCCTTACCCTATTTAACGTGAGTAGTACTCAACAATGAGCTGTTCGTTAATGTCTGCCTCGGCTTCTTCGCGTTTTGGTAACCCGGTAATTTCAATCTTAACCTTCTTGGCATCGCTTTTTAGCCAGCTAAGTGGACCTTGGATTGAGTTTTTTACCACGTCATCAATTTGAGAGAAGTAGCCAGATTTCATGCTTTTTTCGCGTACGGTAATTTCGTCACCAGGTTTGAGACGAATGGAAGGAATGTCAACGCGTCGACCATTGAGCATAAAGTGTCCGTGGCTCACCAGTTGGCGAGCTGCGCGACGACTCGTAGCGAATCCAGCGCGATATACCGCGTTATCCATACGAAGCTCTAACAGCTGAAGCAAGTTCTCACCGCTAAGGCCTTGCTTGCGTGACGCTTCGTTCATAAGGCGAGCGAATTGCTTTTCGAGCAGACCGTAGATGCGGCGAACTTTTTGTTTTTCACGGAGCTGAGTCGCGTACAAGCTTGGCTTGCTTTGACGACCGCCACTGTGTTGACCTGGAATACCAGATTTTTTTGCTAGAATTTTATGTGCTTTAGGGTGAAGCGCGTAGCCTTCGCGGCGACTCTGCTTCACGATTGGTGAAGTATCTCGTGCCATCTAATTACGCCCTCCGTGCCTTACGAGGACGAACACCACCGTGTGGCACACCTGTTACGTCCTTGATGCTTTCAACATTGATATCGAAGTTGTCGAGTGCTCGGATCGCTGCGTCGCGACCAAGACCAACGCCTTTTACAAATACATCGACACTGCTCATACCATGAAGAGATTTCACAGCTTCAGCAGCTTTTTCTGCGGCAACCTGAGCAGCATATGCTGTTCCTTTTTTGCTTCCGCGGAATCCTGATGCACCGGCACTACTTGAGGCGAGTACATTACCTTTTTTGTCAGAGAACGTAATAATCGTATTATTAAACGTTGCCTGGATGTGCAGCTGACCAGAAGGAACTGATCGGCGTTGCTTTTTTCGAGTTGATTTAGCGTCTGCCATATCTCAATATCCTTTCTACGTCTTAGACGCGGCCTTCTTTTGTGTTCCGCCTACTGCTACTGACTTACCCTTACGAGTTCGTGCGTTCGTACGGGTTCGTTGACCGCGTACTGGAAGTTTTGCCTTGTGGCGAAGACCTCGGTACGCGTTGACGTCCTTGAGGCGCTTAATGTTATTTGTTACCAAGCGCTGTAGGTCGCCTTCGGTCGTATAATCTTTATCGATTATTTCACGAATACGCTGTTCTTCAGCCTCGGTGAGATCTTTCACCCGAGTGGTCGGCTCTACTTTAGCCGCCGCAAGGATGGTCGAAGCGAAGTGCGGACCGATGCCGTAGATATACGTCAATGCGATCACGACTTGCTTTTCTGATGGGATAACTACCCCAGCAATTCGAGCCATGCTTAACCCTGCCTTTGCTTATTCTTAGGTTTTTTCTTGTTGATAACACGAAGGCGGCCTTTACGGCGCACCAAAATGTCATCGGGACTGATTTTCTTTACACTCGCACGAACTTTCATGAGCGATATAGAAACTCCTCGGTAACCCGTTAAACGTTAATATGTTAGGCCGCTTGTGGGCGAGCCTGTCGTTCATCGAAGCGGTAGACGATTCTGCCCTTGGTAAGATCATAAGGGCTCATCTCGACTTCCACTTTATCCTCCGGCACTAGTCGAATATAATGCCTTCGCATTTTACCGCTAATGTGGCCGGTGATCTTATGACCGTTCTCAAGTTCTATCCGGAATTGAGTATTAGGCAGTGCTTCCACTACCTTCCCTTTTACTCGAATAACTCCTTTTTGATCAGCCATAAACTACAGTAGTAGATTATACACCAAAAAAGTATCAGGAGCAAGCGTTTTTCATAAGACGCTACGTGAAGTCGTAGCTAAGTAAATTTGTATACTCCTATTGTATCGTATTGCCTCTGCACGTCAAGTGATACTATGCGCGTTTGGCAAATACCAGGATGCGATCGCTATATGTTGCCGCTTTCTTATCATACGAGCCGCCGCAAGTAATGAGATTCAACCCTTCAGACCCCTGTATCGGCTTTAGAAGCCGCTTCATGTCCACCTGAGCCAAGGGTATCTGCTCAACGGTGACGATACTATATAAAACTATCGCTCCATCTCCTCGTTCGACTGTTATTTTGTCACCAGGCTTCGTTTTTTTCAGGTCGGCGAAAACTCCCGGGGTATTGTAGGAATCATTAACATGACCATCGATCAACATAGCTCCAGATCGTCCAGGGAGTCCACTATCTTTATACCATCCCACGTCCCACGCCGTCTTAGGCGCGTCCAAGGCTCCTCCTGCCGTTATACCGACAGGTTTTACAAGAGTATTGATACCGACACTTGTTATTGTCATGCGTCGTGGATGCTCGGCCGGAACGGTATATGAATGAACCTCGTTATCATTTGGAGGAGTACCATTGCGCGCCGAATCCGTACTGATAGTCCGAGGCATATCACTGCTTTGGGGAGTAGACGGCATAAAAAAATCTTTATACACCCAAAGGCCAATGACACCGATAATGAGCAGAACGATCACCCAAAAGAAAGGTCGGCGCCATTTTGCGTAGCTAATCATACTTTAAGTATAGCAATGTGAAAAGATTAGTTGTAATCGTCGTACGTTACCATAAGAGCGCGGGAATTGATCTGGCGAAGGCTCTCTAGCCCTACCGACACAACGATGAGAAGGCCTGTACCACCGATAGCGAGGTTGGCTGCGTTGAGCGCGAGTAGCGCAAAGATATACTCTGCGACAAATGGCAGAATGGCAATAATGCCTAGTGCGATCGAGCCGAACAAGATGAGACGGTTTACCGTGCGCGAAAGATATTTTTCGGTTTGAAGCCCCGGACGGACACCATCGATAAAGCCCCCTTGCTTCTGTAAATTTTCGGCAATTTCATTCGAATTGAATACAATACCTGTGTAAAAATACGTGAAGAGAATGACTAATACGAAGTACGAGGCCGGATAAATAAGCGATGCGAGCGTATCGCCCGTAAATGCCCCGGGCTGTGGCGCTTGGAACCACGTAATCAAGTTCGTCGCCAATGTCAGGAGCGCCGGATTGCCAGATGCCTTAAGGACCTGTCCGATAAATGCGGGTAACGCCAAGAACGCGACAGCGAAGATCACCGGGATCACACCGGCAGCGATAAGTTTTACCGGCAAAATACTTTTTACGCCGCCATAGGTACTATTGCCCTGGACACGCTTGGCATAATTAATCGTAATGACTCGCTGTGCTTCGTTGATTTTGACAAGAATGTACAAAACAACAAGTGATGCCAGGGCCACCCCAAGCACCACCCAGAACGCAATTGGATTAACAGGAATTGAGAACCAGCCAAAGACACTAAGCGCGCCGTCTTTTGATGTATCGAAAAGAGATGTGCCAATTGTTCCGAGTGTCTGTGGAAGCTGGCTGATGATACCGGCAAAAATAAGAAGGCTAATACCGTTTCCGATACCTTGTTCTGTAATCAGCTCGCCAAGCCACATAAGAAGGATAGAACCTGCGGTCATGGCTGTTACGGCAACGATCCATTCTATAGGGGTAGGATCTGCGAGCCCGGTGGTATTACCTGCAAGTACCGTTTGTCTCAAAATATAGATAAAGGCGATAGATTGAATAATCGCAAGCGGCACGGAGAGAAGACGCGTCCATTGGTTGATCTTACGTCGTCCAGATTCACCATCCTTGTGAAGTTCCTCAAGTCGCGGAATGGCTTTCGTGAGTAACTGCGTGATGATCGACGCTGTAATGAATGGACTCATTCCTACCAGAACAATCGAGAATTGAGCCAGTGCTCCACCCGAAAGAAGGTTCAAGAATCCGCCGAAGTCACTCCCGCTTACAACATTATTAATTACTTCCTTCAACTGAGTCGGCTCAGCCAATGGGACTGGGATATGGGCCAAAAGCCTGTATGCAATGATAAGCCCGATAACGATGATCAGGCGTTTTTGCATGTCTTTATTTTTGAATGATCGGAAAATGGTTTTCCAGTTCATGACTCTCTTACCCCTCAGAAAATAGTATTAGTCTAAAGCAATTTCCTCTATTGTAGCATAATTTCCTATCAAGAATAAGTGGTTGCTTAGCCTTCATTTTTCACATAATAGACATACTGTTAATAAGATGGTTATTATATACATAGACCCATTCATGAGCGACTATGGAGTGATCGTGTGATAGGTATCGTCATCGAGTCAGCGACTCACCATGCAGACGGAGAAATCGTCATCCTTGGCGTTTTCAACGTGATGCCGCTCGCTGCGGAAGAAAAGCGGCAAAGCGTGAGTGAACGTATCGCGAGATACTGCGCCAGCACTGGCACCAGTATTGATGTCAGTCGTGTCACCGCCCCAGCTCCGCGCGCACGACTACACAGCTCCAGCCGACATGCTGTTTTTCGGCCTCACGAAAATCGTTCGGGCTGTGGCTCATCGACATGAGTTGGTCCAGGCCTGCGAGCGCATCACCAAATTGTGCAGCTAGGGCCGCCACCTCTCCTCGTTCATTTCGCAGCGAGGAGAGGTGGTGTACACCCCGTCCAACCTTAATATATGTGGCCCCTTACAGTCACCCTTTTGTTATAGACGGATATCCTGTATAGTTGCTATGTTCTGACCTCGAGGAAGGATTACTCATGGCACATCCCCAGGAAGAAGAGTTACTCTCCTACGATGACCTGCTTGCCTACACTTCAAGCACAATCATGTACGACCAAAGTCATGCGACGCGCTTATGGATCACAATGACTGCGTTTTTGCCCATCAGTGATCCTGAGTGCTTCATCGTAATAACGTCCGCGGGCAATCGATTGACACCTCGAGTCTACAAAGCTTGGTTCGACGATAAAGATCCTCGTCCAGACGTTCGACTCATCAGGCGACGGAACACGGGTGTCGAAGAACGAATGAAATGGAGGGTTGGAAGACGGCTCATCGAGCTGTTCGAGCAAGAAGCTAGGCCATTATCACCGAGTGAGATTTCTGAGTACGGTCCCGCTTCGAGAGCTTTAATGGTTGATTGGATCTCGCATTTGTAGATAAAAACCGGGAGCACGGCATCTTGCTGCCGCTCATCGCCAACTCCGTCAATGTTGGCTTTACCCTAGATGAAATCAAAAAGAACCCTCATTGCGAGGGCTCATTTTGTTATACGGATGTGTATTATTTGTCGGCTTTTTCAGCTTCTTTAGCGCTCTGTTTTACAGGAACCGCCACCTTTTCGAAGGTTCCGCCTGCCTTTGCGACAGCTTCTTGGACACTCTGGCTAGCTGCTTGGACACGAAGCGTCACCTTCTCTTTTAGTTCACCGCGAGCGATGATCTTAACTGAGTGGAAAGGTGTTGCGATAAGGCCGGCCTCAAACAAGCTCATGTTATCGGCAGTCTTGCCTTTAAAAGCGTTAAGGTGATCGAGGTAAACAACTTGCGCAGGCGTACGAAGACTCTTAAATCCACGCGCTTTAGGTGTACGGCGAACAAGCGCACCAGAGCCACCCTGGAACATCGCGTTCAGCTTTTTACCAGTACGAGCGCCTTGTCCTTTCGTACCACGGCCAGCAGTCTTACCCTGACCAGCCGCAATACCGCGACCAACGCGTTTCTTGCTTTTGTTAGCGGTTACTTGGAGTTCGTTGTATTTCATTACTTCGTCTCCTCTTTAGCTTCTTTTTTAGGAGCAGCTTTTTTCTTGGGTGCATTAAGCCACTCTTCCTTAGGAACAAGGCTCTTCAGTGCATCGATTGTTGCATATGCGATGTTAACTTTATTGGTCGAACCAAGTGACTTAGAAAGCAGGTTGCGAACACCAGTCACACCAATGATCGAACGGACAACACCACCGGCAATAATACCGGTACCAGGAGCAGCAGGTTTAATGAGCACCTGTGCACCAGAGACCTTTACCTCTGCGTCGTGAGGAATGGTATCACCTGAAATTGGGATGGTAATAAGACTCTTTTTTGCAACATCGGCAGCTTTTGCAATTGCGGTTTGAACATCAGCGCCCTTAGCGACACCGACACCAACCTTAGTCTTGCGGTCACCTACAACGACAAGGGCTTTGAAGCGGAAACGGCGTCCACCCTTTACCACACGGGCAACACGGTCGATGTTAATAACGAGCTCTTCGAATTGCTTCTGCTCTTCTGTTTGTTCCGGGCGTCGGTTATTACCACGTCCGCGAGTATCATTTTTAGCTTGCATAGCCATACTAGAACTCCAATCCTTCCTTGCGAGCAGCGTCGGCAAGAGCTGCAAGCCTTTTCGCATACTGACGACCGTTGCGATCGAATACAACTGCTGTGATTTTAGCCTTTTTCGCCTTCTTGGCAATGTCTGCACCAACCCATGCCGCTTGATCAGCAAGCGATCCGTCTTGCTTTGTGCCGACCGTTGTACTTGCCGCTAGTGTTTTTTGCTTTTCGTCGTCGATAAGCTGTGCACTTACGTGCTTGTTGCTGATAGTAACGGTAAGGCGAGGACGCGTAGCAACACCACTAACCTTACTACGAACACGGTTTTTACGAAGACTCTTACCAAGTAGTTTCTTTGCAAGATTACTCATGGTTACTTACCAGCCTTTCCTGCTTTTCGAAGGATCACTTCGTCAGCATATTTAATTCCCTTGCCCTTGTATGGCTCAGGTTTCTTGAGCGCGCGAATTTCAGCCGCAACCTGTCCGACAGCTTGTTTATCAATTCCTGAAACGACAATTTCCATCTTGTTTACAGTAAGTGTAATGCCAGCTGGCGCTTCGTATTTAACGGGGTGAGAAAAGCCTAGGGCCATCTCGATAGCCTGGCCACCACCACTCACGCGGAAACCAACGCCGTTTACTTCAAGCTTTTTCTCAAAGCCTTTTGTCACACCCACAACGGCGTTATTAAGGAGTGCTCGTTGCAAGCCATGCTGTGCTTTTGCCACTCGTTCGTCATCCTTACGAGTAACGATTGCTTGTGTACCTTCAAGGGTAACTGTCACGTCGCTGAGGTGAGGAACAGTCAATTCGCCTTTAGGGCCCTTAACTGAGATCTCACTCTCGTCGACCGTGATTGTCACACCGGCTGGTACGTCAATTGGTAGTTTTCCGATTCGACTCATATCTACTTCCTTTTAATTCTTTATTAGTACACCTTAAGGAGGAGTTCACCACCGAGGCGTTCTTTTACTGCTTCCTGGCCGGTTAATACTCCCTTAGAAGTACTCACGAGCACCATACCACGACCGCTTTTCACGCGTGGAATGTCGTTTGCACTAACGTACACACGGCGCCCCGGTTTACTCATACGAGTAATTTCGCTAATGGTGCTGTTCTCGCCTGGTTTATTGATAGTGATAACAAGTGTATCACGTGGCTTTCCAGCTTCTACTTTTACATCTGTAAGGTAGTTGTGCTTCTTGAGCTGCTCGGCGATTGTTTTCTTGAGCTTGCTCGAAGGAACACGAATTTCGTTCTTACCAACCATGGCCGCGTTTCGAATACGGGTCAGAAGGTCGGCGATTGGGTCAGTTGATTGTAGTGACATATCTAATTCCTTTCCTTCTTACCAACTACTCTTTGTAACACCTGGGATTTCGCCCTTAGACGCTTTTGTGCGGAAATTGATACGGGTGAGGCCAAAACGACGCATGTATCCACGTGGTCGGCCATCAAGCGCGTCACGGTTTTTCCAGCGAACTGGACTACTGTTGCGTGGAAGCTTCTGGAGACCTTCGAGGTCACCAAGCTCCTTTAGTTCGGCACGTTTTGCTGCGAATTTCGCAATGAGCATTTGACGCTTTTTGTCGCGAGCGATCATAGATTTCTTAGCCATTAGCGCTTGCCCCCTTCCTTCTCGAATGGAATACCAAATTTCTCCAAAAGCGCACGTGAGTGGCTTGGATTATGGTTTTTGATAGAAAATGTTACCTGAAGACCGTGGAGTACCTGTGTTTCCTCGAAGGTAAGCTCTGGAAAAATAGACTGCTCAACGATTCCAAGGTTGTAGTTACCACCTTTGTCAAACTTGGCTTTTACACCATGAAAGTCGCGGACACGAGGCAATGCGACGTTAACGAGACGATCGAGAAATTCGTACATGCGGTGATCGCGGAGCGTCACACTGATACCGACACGGTTCATGCCAGCACGGATCTTGAAACCTGCGATAGATTTCTTAGCCATACGGTCAACTGGTGCCTGGCCGGTAATTTTTGTTAGCGTGTTGCGAACAACTTCGTAGTGACGCTTATCGTCTTTATTTTTACCGATTCCTACGCTTACGACGATTTTCTCTAGCTTTGGCACTTGGTGCGGATTTGCTAGGTTCAATTCGGCTTGGAGTTCTTTGACAAGAGTATCCTTGTATAAAGCTTTCAAGCGAGGAGCGGTCGAGTTAGCTGTTTTAGCCATTACTTGATCTCCTTATTTTTAGCCTGACGCGCCAAACGAATCTTGGCACCGTCGGCATTCTTAACATATCCTACGCGACTTGTTTTGCCGGCTTTTTCGTCAACCACAACCGCAAGCTTATGAAGCGGAGTTGGTACGTGGATGTCCTTTGAACCACCGCGCGGGTTGGCCTGGCTTGGTTTTACGTGGCGGTGTTTTGTACCAACACCTTCAACCAATGCACCTTTACCAGGAAGTACGGCAAGAACCTTACCGGTTGTTCCTTTTTTGCTCCCAGAAATAATCTTTACGACGTCATCTTTTTTAATACGCTGAGCCATATTAGAGTACCTCCGGAGCTAGGCTAATGATCTTGGCGTAGCCAAGGTCACGAAGTTCGCGTGGCACGGGGCCAAATACACGAGTTGCCTTAGGGGTTTTATCTTCGTTGATGATAACTGCGGCATTGTCGTCAAATGCAATCGTACTTCCATCTTTACGCTGGATCTGATCGCGAGTACGTACAACAACTGCTTTTACAACAGATTTCTTCTTAACGTTGCCTGTTGGGTTTGCGTCTTTGACGGTGGCAACAATGATGTCACCAACGCGTGCATAACGACGCTTTGTACCGCCGAGTACTCGGATACAAAGGATTTCCTTTGCACCTGAGTTGTCGGTCACTTTTAGACGAGATTCTTGTTGGATCATTACGCCGCAACCTCGTCTTCTTTAAGTTCGATTGATCCGACAGACTTCTCGAGAACCTTGTCGAGCTTAAAGCTCTTCGTCTTTGAGATTGGACGGGTTTCGATGATCATTACCTTATCGCCGAGGTTTGCCTCGTTGTTCTCGTCGTGAGCGGTGTATTTACGAGAAACGGTGTATTGCTTCTTATAAATAGGATGAGTCTCACGACTAGTTACAGTGACGGTAATGGTTTTGTCGCGTAACGCTGAGGTCACGATACCGGTCAATGTCTTGGCCATATTAGTTACTCTCCTTCTGCTCTAATTCAGCCGCGCGAATTGCGGTGTGAAGACGAGCGATTTCTTTACGGGTGCTGGTAAGAACACGAGGGTTTACCAGTTCACCGGCGGCGTGAGAACGCTTTGCATCAAGAAGATCCTTTTGCTTCGCAGCAAGGTCGGTCTTCAGTTGCTCCACAGTTTTCACTTCAGAAGCGGTTTTGGTTGTCTTTTTCTCAGCCATACTATGCTTCCTCTCGCTTTACAAATTTAGTTTTCACAGGAAGTTTATGACTAGCAAGGCGCATTGCCTCACGAGCTACTTCCTCCGATACACCCTTCATTTCAAACAGGATTGTTCCAGGTTTTACCTTGGCAACAAAGAACTCAGGGTTTCCTTTACCACCACCCATTTTTACATCCTGAGGCTTACGTGTTACAGGAATGTGAGGGAAGATGCGGATCCAGATTTTACCACCACGCTTGATGTAGCGGGTCATCGCCTGACGAGCTGACTCAATTTGGCGTGAGGTTACATCGTTGTTTGCGAGTGATTGGAGACCATAATCACCAAAGGCTACGTAGTGACCGCGAGTCGCAGCACCATCGTTCTTGCCTTTACGAACTTTTCGATACTTAGTTTTCTTTGGTAGTAACATATCGATTAGCTCCTTTCACCCTTGTAAATCCATACCTTCACACCGATAATTCCGGCAGGTGTCTGCGCGCGAGCAGTGTGAAAGTCGATGTCTGCGCGAAGCGTATGAAGTGGCACAGAGCCCTCAATCACCTTTTCGCGGCGAGCCATTTCAGCGTTGTTCAATCGCCCTGCTACCTCGATACGGATACCTTTCGCACCAGCATTGATGGTGTTTTGAGCAGCCATTTTGGTTGCACGGCGGAAGTTAATACGGCGTTCGAGTTGACGAGCGATGTTTTCTGCAACGAGCTTCGCAGCAAGTTCCGGACGCTTTACTTCTTCAATGTTAATACGTACCGGAAGGCTGGAGATTTTTTCGATCTGAGCTTTTAGCTCAGTTACACCAGCACCACCACGACCGATAACCACACCGGCTTTTGCCGTGTGAATCGTAATAGTGGTGAGGTTAGCTGAACGTTCAATTTCAATACGATTGATAGTTGGACGAGACGCAAACTTCTTTTCGATCAGTTCACGAATCTTAATATCTTCCGCGAGCCAACGGGCAAAGTCACGCTTACCAGCGAACCAGCGAGAGTCCCAGTTCTTGTGAACCTGGAGGCGGAAGCTAATTGGGTTTACTTTTTGGCCCATTTATTTTTCCTCCTTAGGGGCAGCTGTTTTAGCAGCTGGCTTCTTCTTAGGCTTTTCGGCGCCTGACACCTCTACGAGGATGTGGCTAGATTTCTTCTGGAATGGAAGCGCACGACCGCGGCTAGCAGGCTTAAAACGGCGAAGACGAGGACCAGTGGTAATACTCAACGTTTTGATTTCGAGCGTTTTACCATCGAGACCATGCGTATTTACCGCATTTGCCTGCGCACTTGCAATCGCCTTTTTAAGAGCGAGTGCGGCGCGCTTTGGCGTGTGCTCAAGGATAACAAGTGCGTCTGCGACACTACGACCACGAACCAAGCCGGCAACAAGAGAAACCTTGCGCGGAGCTTGATCAACACCCTTAATGTAGGCACGGACAGTCTTAACTTCTGCCATTACTTCTTATCCTTTCCACCGTGCTTGCGGAACTTACGAGTTGGGCTAAACTCACCGAGTTTATGACCAACCATGTTTTCCGAGATAAGCACGGGTACGTGAACGCGACCGTTATGAACGGCGATCGTCCGACCTACCATATCTGGCGCGATAGTACTTGCACGCGCCCACGTTTTGATGATAGTGCGATCATCGGCGCTCAAGCCCGCCACTTTTTTAGCAAGCTTGGCGTCAATGAACGGACCTTTTTTGAGTGATCGGCTCATATACTACCTCTTCCTCTTCGCATCGTGGCGACTTTTAACGATTAACCTGCTCGTATTCTTACGACGACGGGTACGGTATCCGAGTGTCAATTGACCCCATGGAGTGCGTGGCGGTTTACCGCTACCATGACGTCCACCGTCACCACCACCGTGTGGGTGGTCTGCGGCGTTCATAACAACGCCACGGACAGTTGGGCGGATGCCTTTACGGCGCTTTCGACCAGCTGAACCTACTTTGATGTTTTGGTGCTGGACGTTACCGACAACGCCAATAGCTGCCGTGGCTTCAAGACGGAATTTACGAACTTCGCCGCTAGGTAAGCGCACTTGGGCGTAATCACCTTCTTTTGCCATGAGCTGTGCTTTTGTACCGGCAGATCGTACCATCTGAGCACCCTTGCCTGGGTTGATCTCAATAGCGTAGATCTGTGTACCAACAGGGATATTTGCAAGTGGAAGACGGTTTGAGCTTTCAATTGGAGCTTCCGCGCCACTTTCGATTTTCTTGCCTTTTACCATACTGGTGTCAGCAAGAACGTAATGGTAAAGACCGTGCTGATCTTTGATTCGAGCGATACGAGCAGAACGGTTAGGATCGTACTCGATCTCTTCGATTGTTGCTTTTATACCAGGTGCAAGTCGGTGGTTAAGCAGACGATAGTGCCGCTTTACACCACCACCACGGTGACGGACGGTAATACGGCCAGTGTTGTTGCGTCCTGCGTTTTGCTTTTTGCTTTTGATCAGACTTTTAAGCGGCTTACGAGTCGTAATTTCGCTTAAATCTTGGCTGGTCATACCACGACGTGCAGGAGTAGTTGGGTTGTAAGCTTGGATTGGCATTACTTCTTCTCCTCACTTTCTGGTTGTTCAAAGACCTGGATACTGTCACCCTTGGCGAGCGTGACGTAAGCCTTCTTAGAATCCTTACGAGCGGTTGTGCCTGGGTAGCGGTTTTTGCCTCGTGAGAAACGAACGGCTTTGCCACTTTGTACCAATGTTTTGATGCCAGTTACTTTTACTTCAAATTGAGACTCTACAGCATCAACGATTTGCTGTTTGTTCGCAGCTAGTGGAACGTTGAATACGTAGACATTATTTTGGCTCTGCGCATACGCTTTTTCAGTTGCGCGTGGAGTAACGTTAATAAGGTTCATATTACGCTTCCTCCTTAGCTAGCCAGTCCGTAATAACAGAGACAGATTTAGTTGAAAGAACGATGTGGTCGGCGTTAAGGATGTGATAGACAGCCAAATATTTAGCGCTAATAAGAAGTACGTTCTGAAGGTTAGCCGTGGCGCGGATCAACTCTGGAGTTTTCTCCTCTACCACCACGAGTACCTTGCGATCAAGCTTATTCTCACTGAGGAATTTCGCGATCTCGGCAGTCTTACCAGTTGTCTTGATATCCTTAACAACGATCTTTTTAGCCTCGTTGGCAAGTGTCAAAGCTTGGCGAAGCGCGACACGCTTGCTCGTCTTTGAAACTTTAAGCGTGTAGTTTTCGTTGCCGCGTGGACCAAACACAACACCACCGCCGCGCCAGATTGGGCTACGGATAGAACCAACACGAGCACGACCAGTACCCTTTTGGTTCCATGGCTTTTTACCACCACCGCTTACTTCGCCGCGCTGCAAGGTAGTTGCGCTAGCAGTACGGTTGTTTGCGAGGTATGCATCATAGGCGAGCTTTAGGAGCTCGTGGTTTGGCACCTCAACACCAAACACTTCTTTCGGCAAAGCAGTTTTAGGAGTTGCCGCTTTTGTAGTAGCTTCAGCCATTATGCTTTTCCTCCGATAACGATGAGACCGCGCTTAGGGCCAGGAACTGCTCCTTTTAAGCCGATAAGGTTTGAGCTAGCGTCGATGTAAGCAACCTGAAGGTTCTTTACAGTCACACGCTCTGCGCCCATACGGCCAGCCATGCGCTTACCCTTGAAGACCTTTTGTGGATACATTGATCCGATAGATCCCGGTTTGCGGACATATCCGTTACCACCGTGGGTGCTCTTGCTTGTATTAAAGTTGTGGCGCTTTACCGTTCCGGCAAAACCTTTACCCTTGCTTGTTCCAGTGGCGTCCACCATGTCGCCTAGTTCAAACTTGGTTACGTCAATCACATCGCCGACCTTCAGGTCTTCTGGTAGTGAATCGACACGAAACTCCCGAATATGCTTCGGAGTCACTTTGGCTGTTTTTGCGTGACCAGCCACGGCCTTGCTCAGGTTCTTACCCTCACCATATGCCACCTGGACTGCGTTGTAGCCGTCGGTTTCGACAGACTTGACCTGAGTCACAGTCACGGGGCCAGCTTGAATAAGCGTGACAGGAACTGCCTCGCCGCTCTCGCTGATGATTTGGGTCATACCAATCTTGGTACCGAGAAGTGCTTTCATTGCCCTCTTGCTCCCACTTAAAATTCTTGGTGGCTGGCAGTATCCTGAAAGAGGACTTACCAATTCACCAAGAACAAGTTGTTATTACGTAATAAAGTTACCTTGTGAGTATAGCACACTTGTTAATAGGGGTCAATACCCTTAGTTCAGTGAGACGCCTCACAATCCGCTAAAAATACTATATCACTACGCCGGCGGGCACGAAATAACAAATAATCGTCACGACGACAAGAATCGCATACCAGATTTTACGATCGGACTGCATTTTTTCAAACTGGCGCACCAAAAGAAGGCCAGCGAGCATCCCGACTGGAATGCCATGAATAGGCATCCCCAGCCACTCAAGTGGTTGTTGAAATTTGAGCCACAGAGTTCCGAGTAGGACGAATGCGATCAACTTTAGAAAATAAGTACCATCCGTTTCAAATACACGGTCAGCCCGGCTCGCCGAAGTTGCTTTGTCGCGAGCTTTTTTCTGTTTTTTGCGAGATGTTTGTTTTGTCATTTCCTATTAGTATACGTAAGTATTTTCACCCTTGCAAGCAACGAATTGAATCGGCATAATGAAACTAAGCGATTTAAATAAGGGACAAACTTATGGCTGTAACTAGAAAAACAACAAAGCGCTCTGGCAAATCTGTAAGCGCAGAAAGAATGCGATCGTTTCGCGTTTATCCGGGTGAAAAGCCATTTTTCACCATTCGTATCAGTCAGCAGACGTTTTATTGGCTCATCATTTGCCTTCTTGTGCTTGGGCTAGGTGTATGGACCATATTCCTTACCGTTAGAGTACAGAACATCTACGACCGGGTTGACGTAACAACCCAGCAGAACAATTCTTAAATAAATCTTTATTACGTCGCGCCAACGTACTGGACGTGCTATTATTTTAAAGGCCTGTTTCCACGACTCTTTCAAGGAGATATTGTGTTTTGGGTTAAGTTGACTCTGGCATTCTCCTGGCTCATCGCCTGCATGTTTCTCGCAGGCGCTGTTGCTCCGACACTGGTGCCCGAGTCGATCCCCGGGGCACTTTTTGTCGTCGCGTCATTCGTCGCTGCGATGGCGCCGCTATACCTGTTAATTCAGGCAACCACTCGTGTACGAAACAAAATCACATCTGCTACTCCCAGCGGTCCCACCCTCATGACCTGGGAGGAGTTTGAAGTGACTCATGAGCAGGAGCTCAAGGAGTTGTCTCGCTTGTGCGAAACTCTCGCCCCGCTCTATCACACCGGCCTTAGCTCATCACCCCGAGCTCGCTGACCGAGAATGGTTGGCCGCGAAATACCCCTTCGCGGCCCAGTTCCTTAGATAAAAAACACCCTGCCGCAAAAGGCAAGGTGTTCCTTTTTATTGTGTGATTACATACGAATTTCTGCATCGACTCCCGCAGGAAGGCTGAGATTTTGCAAGCTATCGATCGTCTTAGGGGTCGCATTTGTAATGTCAATAAGGCGCTTGTGCACACGCATTTCAAACGTTTCACCACCAGTTTTATAAACATGGGGAGACTTAACAACGGTAAAGCGACTGCGGCGTGTTGGAAGTGGTACGGGACCAGCAACACTAGCACCGGTGCGGATAGCTGTGTCAATTATTTGTTTTGCTGATTGGTCGATCACCTTGTGATCATACGCCTTGAGGCGAATACGGATACGAAGACCCGCTTCTTTTGTTTCTGCCATAGAAACTCCTTCGTGTGCAACATCGTAACCTTGAACAGGAGTGAATACCCGACAAGTTCTCAATGTAATTTTAATTATACGTTAGTAATTATATCAGTTATCAACCGTAATGCAAATTATATTGACGTTTTGAGATAAGCATTCTATGATTATGATACCGTACTCGGACGAAAGGATGTGTCAGATGAGCGAACCTCGCTTATCCATGGCGGAACTCGTCGATGCCATCATCGGCACCGTCGAAAAAGAAGCGCCTCGACACCCCGCTGGCAGTCGTTTTGATGTTATCTACGAGATTCCGGAATACATTTCGGACTCAGGCATCGGAATGCTTGTGATGCTTCTCGCCGCTTCACCGCAGCTGGCGAGACTCGGAGTGAGGAGTGTTATTTCGCACAATGAAAAGCACACCTTCGAGCGTCTGAGGTCGTAGTTTACCTCGCTAAAACCTGTCAAGCACCTCGCCACTGAGTGCTCCAGGGCATTCGGCGAGGTGTTTGCTTACTTATAGGTTAAATGTTATAGTACTCTTTAGAGCTATAACTCGAAGAGAGAGGTAAGGTGTTGAATACTCCGCATCTTGATGGTGCCGCATACCAGAACCCTGAACAGGCAGCCAGATACGTACTCCGAAAGTGTGTCGAACTGATCACCGCCCCTTCGAACACACCAGGCGTCAGGCGCGCGGGTGAAGCTATCTACGTGACTATGACTCAGCTTCCTGCAAGCGCACTGGCACAGGGAAGCATCAAGCGTGCCGTGCGCAAAGCGTTTGGCATGAACGGTCAGTCGGCAGCAGGCGCCAACCCACACCCGGCTCACGACATCGTGATCGACGCCCATGACAACCACGTTCGTCTCTATCTCGCTCCGCGATCGTAGCCACCCCGTTTCACACTTTCTAGGGCAGCCCTCGTCTGGCGCCGGAGGGTGTTAAGGCGGGGGTTTTGCTTTTATTGAATACTTTTTATATATTCTTTAATATCCTGAGGAGTAGGTAATGTAGAGTGCAACCGTGCAAGGTAGCCGGCTCGTCGGGGGATAACTTCTCCTTCTTTTTTTCCCGGTTTTACACCGTAGAGAACACTATTGGCAAAGTTGCAACTGACATCACAAAACTTCACGACGTGACCTACGGGATGACGTAAGGCTTGGGTGATTTTCTCAGTATAGCTAGTACCTGTGTAGGTAACCGCCAAAACAGCGTCTACCACCACGTCAGGAAATTCCCGCCGCAAGTCGGCCTCCCCTACTTCCGTGTCTTCTATGACATCATGAAGATAGCATGCAGCCTCAACTATTTCGTCGTAACCCATCCGTCGAGCTAAGTCTGCCACCTGAGTTGGGTGCATGATATAAGGGTCCCCCGTACCATATCGCTGACCTTCGTGGGCATCCGCCGCAAATTTCGCGGCTTTTTCAATGAGATGTGCCATTCTTTTATTATAGTACCAAAAAACCTCCTGTAACGGAGGTCTTTTGGTAAATCCAGGGACTATTATTTAGTGATGCTTGTCACAACACCGGCACCAACGGTACGGCCACCTTCACGAATAGCAAAAGTAAGACCTTGCTCCATAGCAATAGGTGCGAGAAGCTTTACCTTGAAAGTAATTGTATCACCAGGCATAACCATCTCTTTATCAGCTGGAAGTTCAACTTCACCAGTTACATCCGTAGTACGGAAGTAGAACTGTGGTTTGTAACCCTTAGAGAATGGAGTGTGGCGACCACCTTCTTCCTTCTTAAGGATGTAAACTTCAGCTTCAAATTCAGTATGAGGAGTGATTGAACCAGGCTTTGCAACAACTTGGCCGCGCTCAATTTGCTCACGCTCAATACCACGAAGGAGGAGTCCGGCGTTGTCACCAGCTTGACCCTGTGGAAGGTTTTTCTTGAAAGCTTCGATACCAGTTACAACTGATTTTTGAGTAGCCTTGATACCAACGATTTCAACTTCGTCGTTAAGCTTTACGACACCCTGCTCAATACGGCCGGTAGCAACTGTACCACGACCTTTGATTGAGAAAACGTCTTCAATAGGCATAAGGAATGGCTTATCGAGGTCGCGGACAGGTTCGTCGATGTAGTCATCAAGAGCCTTAACGAGTTCCATGATAGCGTCTTCGTTAGCAGCGTCGCCTTCGAGGGCCTTCGTTGCAGAACCCTTGATGATAGGTGCGTTGTCACCGTCGTAACCGTTCTTAGTAAGAAGTTCACGAACATCCATTTCAACGAGCTCAACTAATTCAGGATCAGCGAGATCCATCTTGTTGAGGAAGACAACGATCTTAGGCACACCAACCTGGTGAGCGAGAAGTACGTGCTCACGGGTCTGTGGAAGTGGACCATCATTCGCAGCTACCACGAGGATTGCGCCATCGATCTGAGCCGCACCGGTGATCATGTTTTTAACGTAGTCGGCGTGACCTGGCATGTCGACGTGAGCGTAGTGGCGCTTTTCTGACTCGTATTCCTGGTGAGAAGAAGCGATGGTAATACCACGTGCCTTTTCCTCAGGAGCGTTGTCGATGTCTTCGTAGTTGCGAGGCTTGTTAGTGTCGCTAGGAAGCTTTTTTGCAAGTACGTGAGTAATTGCAGCAGTTAGAGTTGTTTTACCGTGGTCAACGTGGCCCATAGTACCGACGTTAACGTGAGGCTTACTTCGATCGAAATCTGCCATTTTGGATTATTTCTCCTATTAATTATATTTCGCGCACAGTCTAATATAAGACTCCACGACGTATGAAGCTAATTATACAGGTTTTTTATAGGGACGTAAAGAGGTTATCTTAGGAATAGAATGTCATCGCCCCTTACGGTATTTCCACCATGGAGTATGTATCTGTCATTATTCAGGTGGTTATTGACTTATACTCATAAAATGATGTAAATTATATGAGGTTAGATCAACTACTACCTAGCAAGAGGGAGTGTTCGATGTCCTACCCCATCGGTGGAGACTTCCTACCCAACCCGCGTCACGGCAGTGCTCTCGAGTTCGTTGCCGAGAAAATGGGCCTGGGTGTTCAGGCGCTGAAGGACTTCGCCAAGGAGATCAAGGCTGCCAAAACCGCGGAGGCGAGGTGGGCGATCGTCAAGGAGCTCCAGGTCAAGCGCAGGGCGGCCAAGGCCGGCTACATCGGCCTGGTGAAGATCCGGATCAGTCTCGGAGGCTCCGAGGCGACCGTGCTGTTCAACCTCGAGAAGAAGGTGGCCCCAGAGGATTGGCCCGACTGGGAGATCACCCTCCACGGGATCGACGGGATCGAGCGAGCAGACCAGACCCGCGCCTACCAGGTCACTCTGACGCTCGGTGACTTCTACCGTGACGAGGTGAAGGCGACGCGAGTGGCTGAGACCGCCGCCGAGTTGCTCCACCTCACCAAGGGTGACAGCGCCATCGAGTTCGACGGCGACTGACCGGATGCTCACCTCGCTCCAGCTTTTGGAGCGAAGTGAGCATCACCTACTTTATAGTTTTACGTTACACCCTAGCGGTGTTTTTATTTTGGCGTGCAAAGCCCATGAGAAACCATGGGCTTTGCTAAGCGAGCCTCTCTCACGCACCCAAGGCGCGTGCCGCGGCGACCAAAGCTGCGAAGAAAGCCGTGCCGCTGGCTTCAGAGAGTAACACCCCTAGCCACGTGCGTCGTCCATCTTTTCTTCTGGTCGCTGTGAGGTAGAGTTTGCCGTCTTTCATGTAATCCCAGTATAGTTCACTGGAGTCACCGTAAGAGCTGCGAACATCGTTCAGGCTATCGTCCATGCCAGTAATCATCGTTTGCACTGCTCTCGTGGACACCTCCACTGCCAGTGTCTCATCGCCGTGATGAACTTCGACAATCACGCGGCCATCGTGGGGATACACTTTCACGGAGCGCGTCTCGTGTTCCTGGTGGAACTCGAAAGAGCTTGATTCCGCAGCGCCTTCTGTTGACTTGGGCACGAGCTTCCTCCTCCAGCGGGGTACACTTAGCTACAAGAAGCATTAAACCATGTAATTAGCAGACTAGCAAATAGCCCCCCTGCTTGAGGGGAGCTATTTTTGTATCGCATCTTTTTACTTAGCGCGCTTTTCGATGATTTCCTGCGCAACGTTTGGTGGTACTTCTTCGTATTGCGCAAGCTCCATGGTTGAAGCCGCACGACCTTGGCTCATTGAGCGAAGATCTGAAGTATAGCCAAACATACTTGCAAGTGGTACGAAGGCGCGAATCAGCTTTGCACCACCCTGAAGGTCTTCCATAGAGTCAATACGTCCACGGCGAGAGTTAAGGTCACCAATTACGTCGCCCATAAACTCTTCAGCGGTAGTAACTTCTACTTTCATAACAGGTTCAAGAAGCACCGGCTTTGCCTGCTTTACACCTTCACGAGCAGCAAGCGATCCAGCAAGTTTGAAGGCAAGCTCGCTTGAGTCCACATCGTGGTAGCTACCATCATAAAGGGTTGCCTTAACATCCACCACAGGGTAACCGGCAATAACACCACCGTTGAGGGTTTCGAGAACACCTTGCTCAACAGGTTTACGATATTCTTGAGGGACCACACCACCTTTAATTTGGTCAACAAACTCAAAGCCCTTACCTGGCTCGTTTGGTTCAAAGCGGATCCATACATCACCGTACTGACCACGACCACCAGACTGCTTGGCATGCTTACCCTGAACTTCAGATGTTCCTTTGATTGATTCTCGGAACGCAACCTGAGGTTCACCGACATTAGCTTCGACGTTAAACTCACGCTTCATACGATCGATAAGGATGTCGAGGTGAAGCTCGCCCATTCCCGACATGATTGTCTGACCAGTCTCTTCATCGGTGTGAACGCGGAAAGTCGGGTCCTCTTCGGCAAGACGCTGGAGAGCGATACCCATCTTTTCTTGGTCGCTCTTGGTTTTTGGCTCAACCGCGATCGATACAGGCGGCTCAGGAAATGAAATGCTCTCAAGCGTAATTGGGTTTGCGGGGTCAGAAAGAGTGTGACCCGTAAAGGTTCCCTTTAGTCCTACAACAGCCGCGATGTCGCCGGCACCAATCATATCGATGTCTTCACGCTTGTCGGCATGCATACGAACGATACGGCCAACACGCTCTTTTTCACCGGTAGTGGTATTAAGAACATAGCTTCCAGCAGTCAATTTACCACTGTAGACACGAACGAAGATCAGCTTACCCACAAATGGGTCGGTTGCAATCTTGAAGGCAAGGCCAGCCAGAGGCTCACTCTCTGCCGGTTTACGCTCAACTTCATCACCAGTCTTAGGGTTAGTGCCCCAAATAGCGTCAACATCGAGTGGGCTTGGGAGGTAATCAACCACAAGATCAAGTACCTTCTCTACAATCACGCCACGGCCATCACCACCAGTTACAAGGAAGAAATCACCGGCAAGCACACGTTTACGCAAAGCTGCTTTAAGCTCATCAACCGTAATAGACTCCTCGCCCTTATCCAGGAAACGCTCAAAGAGTTCATCATCAGCCTCAACAGCAGCTTCAACAAGTAGACTGCGTGCGTTCTTGGCTTTTTCAAGCATGTCAGCAGGAATTTCGCCTGGAACAAGCGCCTTATCGGTGTAATCTTTGTACGTGTAGGCCTTCATATCAACAAGGTCGACAACCCCGTTGATATCTTTTTCAAACCCGATAGGAAGATGGATTGGTAGCGCGTGCTTTGAAAGACGCTTGTGAATAGAATCGAGAGACTTGTAGAAGTCGCCACCTGTTTGGTTGATCTTGTTGATGAAACAAATACGTGGCACACCATACTTGTTTGCCTGTCGCCAAACAGTCTCACTCTGAGGCTCGACACCCATCTTACCGTCGAATACAGTCACGGCACCATCAAGTACACGAAGGGAACGCTCAACTTCTGCCGTAAAGTCGATGTGACCAGGGGTGTCGATAATGTTAATTTTGTGCTCACGCCAAAAACACGTAACAGCGGCGGAGGTAATAGTAATGCCTCGCTCTTTTTCCTGCGTCATCCAGTCGGTGGTTGCACTGTCGCCGTTTGCGCCACGAACTTCACCAATTTTGTGGTTGATACCGGTTCGGTACAAAATACCTTCGGTTGTTGTTGTCTTACCCGCGTCAATGTGCGCAATAATACCAATATTGCGAAACTGCTGAAGCGGGACGTTTTTTTGTGCCATGGGGTTAAAATTTCCTTTTCTTAATATTTTTTGCCATAAAAAATAGCGCTTACCGCTTAGTATACCAGATATTCGCCTTCTGCACCAGAGGTGACTATAGACGAATCAAACCATCTGTAGCCGCCGCGCCACGATAGGAATATGCTGTACTGCCAACTTCCCCAGGCGACGGTTGGCCGTCAGCATTTCATCGATACTCTGCGCTTCAACCTCCTCTAGCTTCAGCAGCTGGAACTCAAGAGGCACTTCGCGTGCATTTTCTATATATACGGTATAGGCATCCAGTTCTTCTTCAAGCCGGCTCCATAGCTTTACCTCTGGTATACCTGGCGTCCGTGTCAATCGTGCGGCAAGGCGCGCCGTAGCGGCTAAATCCCGGACGGTTTTATGAGCCTCAACAGTGTGGCGCATCACTTCCAGACTTGGCAAAGGCGGTTCGTGAGTTATTTTGTGTCCCCAGTTATGAAATAACCTGGGCAAGAATGCTTTTCGCCACGCAGTCTCCCGAAATTCAACGGCAACCGGATCCTCGTAATGCATGTAGGCAGTAGCGGGCCATTGAAGGTGATGGACATCATTAAAAGGAGATTCCCATCGATATTCTGCCGCTACCGTACTCTTTACAAGTTCAACAAAACCATCCAAATCAACCCGTCCAAATGCATCGAGCGGAGTTTCTCGTTTTTCATCACGAGCCTCATCCCATAAACGCATGTCAAGAGGCGGTAATCCTATATAACTTTCTCTCGATCCGTTAACATTCACGAAACTCTCATGACCTATCCGTTATAGTTGTTATGGTTATAGCATATTGAATAGCAAAACACAAACATCCGCTCTATTGATTAATTTAATTAAAATGATATAGTTTAGTCATGATGTTTCGTGATGGTGTGTTTACACCCCCAAATTGCCCTTCGGCGGACACGGGAATGATTCCGGATCTGCGTATCGAACGGTTTGTCCTTCATGTAGGAAACTGCACGAGTGATAGAGATGGTGTTTGCACAGAAACGGAGCTCTTCGCCTATTTCGGCGAACCGGATGAGTGCGGAGAGTTTCCGAATTCAGTTGTGTCGAGTTCCCTCGTCCTACCCATCGACTCCGATCTGGCAAAAAAGATACGACAGATCACCGAAACAACCAAGAAAGGTATGGAAGCGAGAGAAGCTACGTATAGCGCTCGTATTGCCAAAATCCGAGACATGCTTTGCGACCGCGTTGCACGATGCCACGGAATCGTCGATGGCGAATGCTGGGCGCTTGGCAAAGCCGGCATCAGGAAGGTAATCGAAGAAGCCTAAAGCAACCTAAGTGGTCCGACCATAAGGCCATAACCCGCGTCACCAAAAGCATATTGAATGCCCGAGGTCGCGGGTATTCAATAGACAAATCAACCAAGACACCAATGCCTGAGATTATCCGCACAAACCCTTACGGGAATGAAGCCATCCATGCGCTCGAGAAAAAGCGCCGTGAAACTATTGGAGATTATTCTTACGATAGGTTTGCCAAGGCCGAACGCCAACAAATGAATGTGCAAGACGAAGTAAGCGCATACATTGACACCTGGGATAGCGATCAATTACAAAATATCGAGCTTCTTCATAGTGATATGGATATGGAGCCGCTCTCCAGAGCAGTATCGGCGTATGTTATTATTCCTGTCGCAGCGGCTCAAGAAACACATCTGTTCCGAAGGACCCTTGAGCAATATGCAACTCAAGATACCGATCCATCTACATGGTCACTTATGCTTTATTTGAACCACGTCGCACCCACGACACCCGAGGAAGATCGTAACATAAGAGCGATCCAACGCGTCATTGATGAATTCAAAACCGCCCACCCCGCCCTTTCCGTGCGCGTGGCCCACAAAACGTACGAGGATCAGGCGCCGCCCATCGGTGGCATTAGGGGCGAAGCTTGGGACCTTGCCCTCTATGACATTATGAAGAGCGACATCGATAATGACGATCTTATCGGTATCACTCACGATGCGGATGCGGCATTCATTTCACCAAACTATATTTCAGAGATGCAAAAAGCAGCCGTTAGTGTACCTTTGGCGGACATATTCACGGGCTACCTCCACTGGCACAAAGACGGTGACACCAACTCCGACGCAAACCGCGTGTTAGCATACTGGACATACACAAGCAACCTTCGCAGACAAACGCAAGATGTTTCCTTTGTCCATACAGGGCCAGATAGTAACGCGGGCATCCGTATTGCAACATATGCGGCCATGCGTGGCTATAACAAACTTGCAAAGATGGCCGAAATCCATGAGCTTCAAGAGCGGATTGCTATTGCAAGAAGGTTGCCATATAAAGATCTGAGCCATTTTCACTACATTGAAACCATACGACTTTCTACTGATTCTCGCCGACTTTACGAAACGCTTGCAAGAGGCTTTCCGCCTGACTATGCCTGGACCTCTCTACCCTTTTCTACTGGCCGCGACCCAATCCGCAATGCTGACAACCATGTGCTTGCCAATATTCCTATACCTCCTCAAAAAATGCTTGAGTACTTGGTAGCTATCGACAACCTTCATCTCTTAAAACTAGAAGATAGGGAGTGGTTTCGGCGCGTTGGCCGGACCGCGCTTCGCCTCCCTCTAGAGGGAATGTTCTTGCCAACGCAAAATCGCCCCTAGGGAGGCGATTTTTACTTGGTAGTTCCGCAAATTACCCGCGGGCAAAGTGAGCGAATGCTCGGTTGGCTTCTGCCATCTTGTGTGTGTCTTCTTTCTTCTTGAAAGCTGCACCGGCTTCGTTGTGCGCATCTACGATTTCAAGTGCAAGACGCTGCGCGTATGGCATACCCGAGCGCGCACGAGCAGCTTGGACAAGCCAGGTAAACGCATAGTGATGCTGACGATGGCCCTGTACTGGGAATGGAATCTGGTAGTTGGCACCACCGACGCGACGAGATTTAACCTCGAAGTTTGGCGATACATTCTTTAGAGCCTTCTCAAATACTTCAAGAGGATCTTCACTATTAAGCTTCTTCGCAGCCTGTTCTAATGCGCTGTATACGGCGCGTTCGGCCACAAGCTTTTTGCCGTCAAGCATTGACTTATTAATAAGGCGCTGTACAAGAACACTCTGGTACTTGCGATCAGGCTTTAGCGTTCGCTGAAGTTTTTTGGTTACTTTACGAGGCATTACTTTTTATCCTCCTTTTTAGCACCGTATTTAGAACGGCCCTGTTGGCGCTTTGCAACACCCTGAAGGTCAAGTGCTCCACGGACAATGTGGTAACGCACACCCGGAAGGTCTGGCACA
Source organism: Candidatus Saccharimonadales bacterium (assembly GCA_035697325.1). Classification (NCBI taxonomy): domain Bacteria; phylum Candidatus Saccharimonadota; class Candidatus Saccharimonadia; order Saccharimonadales (SeqCode); species Saccharimonadales bacterium (SeqCode). The sequence goes on along the minus strand of DASSDB010000004.1, from coordinate 8,494 downwards.
CGACCACCACGAACAAGCACAACAGCGTGTTCCTGGAGGTTGTGGCCTTCACCACCGATATAAGCCCATACTTCGTGGCCGTTGGTAAGACGAACACGCGCTACTTTACGAAGCGCTGAGTTTGGCTTCTTTGGAGTTTTGGTAGTTACCTTAATACAAACACCTCGCTTGAGGGGTGCGTCTTGGTCGTAGTAACGAGTCTTAAGCGCATTATGAATGCGACCTAGGGCTGGAGACTTAGACTTCTTTGTCGCAATCTGGCGGGGCTTTCGCACCAATTGGTTGATTGTTGGCATGAAATATCCTTCTTTAACGTAGTAATATAATGAGGTAGATGACCTCTGTTTTTGTGAATGGAGAGTCAGCATCTCTCTATTCACGATCAAGCTCTTCCGGCTATCGTCTGACGCGTACACACTCAAGTCGTCATCTGATCCCAGAAAAGAGGAAACTCACCTAGTATAATACCAGATGAGTCATGTTTTTTCAATAGAGTAGTATTCGTGGAGGCGGGCAAGGAAGTGCCTCGCCTCCACGAAAGCACAGCTCAGGCGGTAGCCAAGTTGGACCGGAGGTTGCTCTGAACAACCCCCGCCAGTCTGCCGCCGAGTTCACCGTACCCGTTGTCGATGAGGGCGCGGATCGTCCTGAAGCTTTGGTTGGCCTCCACGCCAGCCTGCACTTCAGGAACCTCCGAAGCTGCCGTCTGGAACTGAAGCCACAAGTCATTGGGCAGTTCCTGGACCAGTTCGGCCATGTGACGCCGCCTGTTGGTCGGACTGACATGGGTCTTCTGCGTGTCGGTCATTGTCTTCACTCCAAGCACATCGAGGGTTAAGCTAACAGTGCTAAATATACATTATATACTCATAGTTACGCGACGTCAATCTTTTTGAAAGCAAAGAATACCCCGTCAATTTGACGGGGTATTTCTTATTTTTACTTACCTAGGCGGCAAGTTCGAGGTCTTCGGCAATCTCGTTTGCAAGATCACCTTCGTCCTCTTCGAGATCACGAGCACCGGTTCCAACAGGAATCTTGCGTCCGATGATAACGTTTTCCTTCAAGCCGTTGAGGCGGTCGGCACGACCACTGGTTGCGGCGTTGATAAGCACACGAGTCGTATCCTGGAAGGATGCGGCCGATAGCCAGCTGTCGCTCCAGATAGAGACCTTGGTAATACCAAGAAGCAACTGAGTGTACTGTGCAGGGTTCTTGCCTTCCGCTGCTAGACGTGTATTTGCCTCAATGACCGCAGCCTTAGAGACGATATCACCCATAACGAATGCGCTATCACCCGGATCTTCAACCTGAACGCGGCTGAACATCTGGCGTACGATGATCTCAAGGTGTTTGTCGGCAACATCTTGACCTTGTGCGGCATAGATACGGAGCACTTCGTTGATGATATATCGCTGCGTCGCTTCTGTACCCTTAAGTCGCATGAGATCGTGAAGGTTAAGTGAACCAATCGTGAGGCGGTCACCCGCTTCAACCATATCGCCTGCCTTGACAACAAGCTGTGTCGAGCCAGGAACTTCGTAACGAACGGGTGCGCCCGCGTTTGCCGCAAGAACAAGCGTGTCTTCAGCGAGCTCTACCACACCATCGAATGGAGCAACGATCGGACGAGCTTCACCTTCTGTCGTAGCAAGAACGTCTCCCGCCTTGACATCACTGCCAGCCTTTACGATAACCGTTCGACCTTCGAGAGCAATACGCTCAACATGACCAGCTTCAGGCGTTACCTGGATAACGTACTTGCGTCCATCTTCCCAAAGGTCAACCATACCGGCAACTTCAGTAATGTAGGCCTGTCCCTTTGGTGTACGAGCCTCGAAGAGTTCTTCAACACGAGGAAGACCTTGGGTAATGTCGCCACCAGCCACACCACCGGCGTGGAAAGTACGGAGAGTCAGCTGCGTACCAGGCTCACCCACAGACTGAGCGGCAATCACACCAACCGGTTGCGCACTTGCGACTATTTTACCGGTTGCCATGTCGATACCATAACTCTTTTGTGGAATACCACGGAGGTTGTTGGTTGAAAGAACACTTTGGATCTTCACGCTCTTAACTTCCTGGTCGGCTTCGATCTCATCAGCGATTTCACGCGTAATGAGCTCATCCTTGTTAACATGACCCGCAACATCTTCAGCGGCGAATCGTCCGTAAAGACGGTTGCCGAACTCGATCATTGTTGAAGCGGTTTCGTCACGGTAAATTGCAAAGCCTTGGTCTTCGCCTTCATCGTCTACAACGGTAAATACATCCTGGCTCACATCAACAAGACGACGAGTCAGGTAACCTGAGTCGGCAGTCTTGAGGGCGGTGTCAATAAGACCCTTACGCGCACCTCGGGTAGCCACAAATGATTCAAGCGATGAAAGACCATTCTTGTAGCTGCTTCGGATTGGCAGCTCAATTTCGCGGTTGGTTGCGTCCACCATAATACCGATCATGGCACTTGCAAGCTTCACGTTTGAAATATCACCACGAGCACCAGAGTTAACCATCACAGAAATACTGGTATCCATATCTTTGAGCTTACTCTGAAGGAATTCGGTTACCTGACGGTCAACGTTTCGCCATGCGGCAACGGTAAGGTTGTAACGCTCCTCTTCGGTAATGAGACCTTGGTCAAATTGCTCGGAGATAAGAGTGGTTTTAGCATCACCTTCTGCGACGAACTCGCTGATTTCTTCAAAGTGAAGATAATCTTCCTTACCGGTGGATACAGCGGCAACAGTCGCGAATCGGAACGCAAGGCCTTTCATGCGGTCGGCAGTCTTGGCAGTTTCTTCAGCACCATAGGTATTAAAGATCTTTGCAAGAACCTTCTTGAGTTGCTTTTTTGTTTGAACATTGTTGTCGTAAGCGAAGTCACTAGGAAGGATTTCATTGAAGAAAACACGACCCAGCGTTGTTTCACGAAGTTCACCCTTGTGCACAACCCTGATAGGCGTCTGGAGCTGGATAACTCCTTGGTCGTAAGCCATTTCAGCCTCAAAGACAGAACCGAATGCGCGGCGTGTGTCAGTCTGAGCACTTGGCTTTTCGTACGTAAGGTAGTAGTTACCCAGTACAACGTCCTGACCAATGTTCAGTACTGGCGCACCATCGGCAGGCTTCAGAAGGTTGTTGGTTGCACTCATGAGATCACGAGCTTCAGCCTGAGCAGCTTTTGACAGCGGAAGGTGGACAGCCATCTGGTCACCGTCGTAGTCGGCATTGAAACCGTTTGCCACAAGTGGATGAAGTTGGATTGCCTTACCTTCGACAAGCTTGGGCTGGAACGCCTGGATTGAAAGACGGTGAAGTGACGGTGCACGGTTCAAGAGAACGTACTTACCTTCGATCACCGCATCAAGCGCATCCCACACAACAGCATCACCAGATTCGATCAGGCGAGTTGCCGAGCGAATGTTGTGGGCGTGTTCATTACGAATAAGCCAGCTGATAACGAACGGCTTGAAGAGCTCGAGTGCCATTTGTTTTGGAATACCACATTGGTTGATCTTGAGCTTAGGACCAACAACAATAACCGAACGTCCAGAGTAGTCCACACGCTTACCAAGAAGGTTTTGGCGGAAACGACCCTGCTTACCTTTTAGCATATCGCTAATACTCTTTAAGCGGCGGCGGCCACCAGTTGCGGATACAGCACGGCCACCACGAGCAGCGCTGTTGTCGACAAGCGCATCAACTGCTTCTTGAAGCATACGCATCTCGTTACGGCGGATCACTTCAGGAGCGTTAAGCTCGATAAGCTTCTTAAGACGGTTATTACGATTGATAACCCGACGATAGAGGTCGTTAAGGTCACTGGTAGCAAAACGGCCACCGGTGAGTTGCACCATCGGACGAAGATCCGGAGGAATAACAGGAAGCACAGTAAGACAAAGGCTGTTCGGCTTAATGCCGGCAGCTTGCATACCCTCAAGCACCTTAAGGCGCTTAAGAAGCTTCTTCTCGCGCTGGCCCTTGGCACCTTCGACTTCTTCAGTGAGTTCGGCAATAAGTTTCGGCAGGTCAATTTCGTCGAGCAAGGCCTTCAGCGCCGTACCACCCATACCAACAGTAATGAGTTCTTCATACTCTTCGGGAAGGTTACGGTAGTCACTCTCTGTAATCAGTGCACCTTTTACAAGGCTATCAAGCTGGGCTTTCTTTACTGTGTAGCTATCATTCAATTCTTCAACTTCGCGAGATTGCTGCTCGGCAAGTGCTTTCACATCAGCACCTTCACCCTCGGCTTCGCGCTCATAGCGAATTTTGATAGCGGCTCGGCCAGCTTCGGTTTCGGCTTCAAGATCAGCTAGATACTGGTCTCGTTTTGCTTCATCAACACTGAGCACAACGTAGGTTGCAAAGTAGGCGATGCGTTCGAGGTTACGAACAGTAATACCAAGCAACAAGCTCATTGCACTTGGGGTACCGCGCATAAACCAAATATGCGCAACAGGAGCAGCAAGTTGAATGTGGCCCATGCGCTCACGGCGGACGATACTTTTAGTAACAAGTTCGCCGTTCTTATCAACAGCAGCTTCGCGTGATCGAACGCCCTTCAGCTTGCTGTCATGCGGGTTAATATCTCGGACTGGTCCGAAGATACGCTCACAGAACAAACCGTCGCGTTCTGGTTTTTGAGTACGATAGTTAATCGTCTCTGGTTTGGTAACTTCACCGTAGCTCCACTTCAGAATATCATCTGAACTTGCTACAGCGAGGCGGACTGCGTCGAAGTCGGCAATCCCGTTAGTAGACACAACACGCGACATATTACGCCTCCTCCTTAATTTCATCTATTTCATCAATATCCTGGATACTCATCCCATCTTCGTCGCCGATCTCACCAATTTGATCAGACTCATCAAGAACAGATTGAACTTCGTCGTCGCTGGCAGCAGGAACGCTCTTATCGGCCGGACCCGCACTTGCAATAACTTGCTCGGCATCAACTACCGCATCTTCAGATTCATCGAGGAGGTCCACACGAAGGCCAAGTCCTTGAAGTTCTTTCACAAGCACGTTGAATGACTCAGGGAGCTTTGGACCAACGATAACTTCGTCCTTAATGATTGACTCATACGCTTTTGCACGACCATAGACGTCATCAGACTTAATAGTAAGCATTTCCTGAAGAGTTGTTGCGGCACCGTATGCTTCAAGTGCCCATACCTCCATCTCACCAAATCGCTGACCACCGTTTTGCGCCTTACCACCAAGCGGCTGCTGAGTCACCATTGTGTATGGACCGATGCTTCGGGCATGGATCTTATCGCTTACCATGTGGTGAAGTTTAATCATGTGCATGACACCGACAGTGGTACGCTCTTCAAATGGATCACCAGTGCGACCATCAAAGAGCTGGCTCTTACCATCAGCGGCGTAACCGGCTTTTTCAAGCTCTGCCGAGATGATGTCGTTTGGCACTCCGTTAAATGGAGGAGTCGCTACCTTGTAGCCAAGTGCACGAGCAGCCATACCAAGGTGGGTCTCAAACAGCTGACCGATATTCATACGAGAAGGCACACCGAGTGGGTTCAAGACCACATCAACAGGAGTACCATCTTCCATGAATGGCATGTCTTCAACTGGCAGAATTCGTGCAACCACACCCTTGTTACCGTGGCGTCCGGCAAGCTTATCTCCAACAGAGATCTTACGGAACTGCGCAACGTAGATCTGAATCTGCATTAATACGCCAGCTTTCAGCTCGTGACCATTTTCACGGGAGAAGATCTTCACGCCAACAACTTTACCGCTACCGGCGTTGTTCATACGCTGAGACGTGTCGCGAACATCCTTAGCCTTTTCGCCAAAGATAGCGCGAAGGAGCCGCTCTTCAGAGCTGAGTTCCTGCTCACCCTTAGGAGTAATTTTACCAACAAGTACGTCGCCGGCTTTTACTTCGCTACCAACTTGGACGATACCGTCTTCGTTGAGGTGGCGGAGACTTTCTTCACTTACATTTGGAATATCGCGGGTAACGATTTCTGGGCCAAGCTTTGTTTCACGAACCTCAACAGTGTAGTCCTTGATGTTGATACTCGTCAGTTCATCATCTTGAACGAGACGGCGTGAAAGCACGATCGCATCGTCCATGTTGTAACCGCCCCATGGCATAAAGGCCACAAGAAGGTCGCGACCAAGTGCGAGTTCGCCATCCGCAATAGAAGCGCCTTCGATAAGGATATCGCCCTTCTTTACCTTGGCACCGCGAAATACGCGGGTTTTCTGGTTGATTGAGCGGTCATCGTTAGACTTTGCAAAGTGGATTAGCTCGTATTTTTTCGTGCCATCTTTGTATTTCACTTCAACGATGTCACTATCTGCACGAACAACTTCACCATCACCCTCAGCAAGGATAAGCTGGCTTGAGTTACGGGCAATATCCGCCTCGATACCTGTACCTACAATTGGAGCACGTGGATCAAGGAGCGGGACTGCTTGTTTCTGCATGTTTGAACCGGTAAGCGATCGGTCCACACGGTTTTTCTCAATGAAGGGCACGAGTGATGCGGTCGAACCAAGGATTTGCTTATGAGCACCGTCCATGTACGTGACCTCTGTGGCGTCTACTTGCTCTGGTTTGTAATATTTACGGGCACTAACACGCTCGTCGGTAAAGGTACCATCATCGTTAAGGGCCGCTCCGGCATCAGCGATCACCTCAGTAAGTTCCTGAGAAGCGTCGAGGTAGATAACCTCATCTGTTACTTTGCCGTCTTTTACTTTAAGATACGGAGTTTCAATAAAGCCGTATTCGTTTACACGAGCGTATGTTGCAAGGTTAAGCACCAAACCGATGCTGGCACCTTCTGGAGTTTCTACAGAACAAAGACGGCCGTAGTGAGTTGGATGAGCATCACGAACGTCGAACCCTGCGCGCTCACGAGAGAGACCGCCGGGGCCTGTTGAGGTAAGACGGCGCTTGTGAGAGAGTTCTGAAAGCGGGTTCACTTCGTCCATCAGTTGTGATAGTTGTGAACTTGCAAAGAATTCGCGAACGGCCGCAACGACAGGACGAGCATTGATAAGCTGACCTGGGGTCACAGACTCGATATCGCTCATACTCATGCGATCCATGGCGTTACGCTGCATACGAAGCATGCCAACGCGGAACTGACGAGAGATAAGCTCGCCAACCAGCTTCACGCGGCGGTTGGAGAGTGCATCGATATCATCTGGCATTTCCTGAGTATTATTGAGGCGGATGATTTCACGGATGATGGCGATAAGATCGCTCATTTGGAACACGCGATTTTCGCTCGTGTTTGGCACTTCAAGACCAAGGCGCTGGTTGAGCTTGTAACGACCGACACGAGAATAGTCAAAACGCTTGAAATCAAAGAACATGCGCTCAATCATGCCACGAGCGTTGTCAACAGTAGCAAGATCACCTGGACGAAGGCGACGGTACACTTCAATCAAAGCTTCGTTTGAACCACGCGCTGGGTCTTTTTCGAGTGTTGCATCAATATACTTTATTTCGCCTGTGTCGACGTCTTCAAAGAGGCTCTTAATTTCACTTGTCTTAGGGTGACCTAGCGCTCGGAGCAATGTTGTTACAGGCAGCTTACGGCGACGATCAATTTTCACATAGATGGTTCCGTTTGACGCGGTTTCAAATTCAAGCCACGCACCACGACCTGGAATAAGCTTAGCACCGTAATTATTGCGGCTGCTTGATACATCAGCAGTAAAGAAAACGCCGGCAGATCGAATAAGCTGAGACACGACGACGCGTTCGGTACCGTTAATGACGAAAGTTCCACGGTCGGTCATCCATGGGTAATCACCTAAATAGATTTCTTGCTCTTTTACTTCACCAGTTACCTTGTTGGTAAGTTCGACGGTAGCGTGTAGCGGAGCATCGAAGGTGATGTTATTTTCTTTAGCGAAGACTTCGGAGTTTTTAGGATCTTGGAATTCGTACTTCTTAAAACGAAGTTCGAGTTTCTGACCAGTATAGTCCTCGATTGGGTTAAGTTCTGTAAAAATTTCGCTCAAACCAGTCTCGACGAATTCACGCCAAGAATCTTTTTGGTGAGCGATGAGATTTGGTAGCTGAAGCGTGTCGTCCTTCGTAAAAAAGACCCGCTTACCAGCAATGGGCTTTGCTTTTGCCACTTGTGTTTGCTCCTCGCATACTTATTTTAGTGATAGAATCGGCGCCGAAGATTCTTCTACTGTGATTCCCTTGCTTTCACCTGCCAACCATGAAAGAGGGCGCGTAAAATCACAGCTACACTACTTCTTGGTACTTATTGTGAGCTTTTATTGGCAAATAGTCAAGGGTATTTATAATCAAATTGAGCCATTAGTCCCGCGCAGGACGAATATGGACCTGTGTTTGATAACCAGGGATTTCCTCAAGGGGGCTTCCCACCTGCCCTGTAGGCTTAAAGTCTCGTTTTTTGACTAAAAATTCCGTAAGCGGATCTGATTCGTGCAACCCAATACGCACCTCGCGACCGGAATTACGCAT